>NZ_JBAKFQ010000001.1:57294-402278 GCF_053484255.1 Martelella sp. FLE1502 | reverse complement strand
GGCGCACGCGATGATCGGCCTTGTGCTCATCCACAAGCCGTTCGAACACGTGCCATGGAATATGCTTTTGTATCTGATGGAAAACGCTATTTTGGTGATGCATGGCATTGATCTCCTGCTTGCGTCCAGAACGCCGCGAAACGTCTGAAAACAAGTAGAATCAATGCCATGCGCCTTGTCTACAAATTTAAACCGGACAGCAGTGGGTCAAGCCCGAGGATGACGCCGAGTGGAGGGGATACGGTTTCTCTGAAGTCTGAGTGCGAACTGTGGGGCGGGCTATTCCGGCTGTCAGAAACGCATCACATGGTCGCGATGGTCAGCTTCTTGCCGGTGAGCTTGGCAAGCTGGTCGAGGCGGCCTTCCACGCGTTCGCCGATGAAATCGGCGTATTGCTCGGGCACCACCAGTTCGAGATCGAAATCCGTGTTCTTTGCCGGCAGAAAGTCGAGCGCGCCGACGATGCCGGGCATGGAGGCGGAGAACAGGTAGGCGACGCGCAGGAGACCGCCGAGCAGTTTGGCGCGTTCCAGCAGTTCGGGCGTCGAGATCGTGCCGAGGTCGTCGGTGTGGTTGTCGTCGCGCAGGCCTTCATAGCGGTAGTAATTGGTAAGCGCGATGAAGGCGCGGCCGGGATGGGTGATGCCGGTGAGCGCCGAGTGTGCGATTACGTTCAGCGACTGGGAGCCCCGGAAATCGGGGTGCGCGCGCCAGCTGATATCGGCGAGCAGGCAGGCGGCCTGGCGGTAGCGCGCCTCTTCCGGCGTTTCCTCGATGCCGAAACGGCGCAGCATCAGCCCGGTCCAAGCGGCGATTTCGGCAGCGTGCTTGGGCGAGCGGGCGCGCAAAAGCGCCAGTTGACGTGCGGCAACCAGCAGCGGGTCCTGGTCTTGTTCCTCCGCGCTCAGGAGTGAATAGAGCAGGCCCTCGCGCACGCCTTGCGCGGAAAAGCTGATCGCCTTCGGCTGCATCACGCTCAGAACTTCGCGCATGGCGATCGCGCCGAAGGGCAAGAGCATGCGGCGGTTCTTGGAAACGGCCTGCCAGGCCGGGTCCTTCTGCTCCTCGTCGGCGCCGATGCGGTCGAGAAAGGCCATCATCTCGTCGAAGCCGATCTCGTAGCCCTGCATCATCGTCAGCGGATAATTGTTGATCTCCATATGGAGCCTGGCGATGTTGCGCCAGGTGCCGCCGACGGCATAGAAGGTGCGGCCGCGGCCTTTTTCCAGGAAAGTGACCTTCTTGACCTGCTTCTTGGCGAAGTTGCGGGCCTTTGCCAGCGAGCCTTCCGAAAGCTCCGAAAGGCGGATGCCGCCGAGCGGCAGCGTGATGCCGTCGCCATAGGTCTTGTCCTTGATGTCGATGAGTTCGAGCGAGCCGCCGCCAAGGTCACCGGCGATCCCGTCGGGCTCGTGAAAGCCGCTGATGATGCCATAGGCGGAATAGAGCGCTTCCTCGCGCCCCGTCAGAACCCGGACATCGATGCCGAGGATCTTCTCCGCCGCCTCGATGAAGGCCGGGCCGTTGCTCGCCTCGCGCGCCGCGGCCGTCGCCAGCACATGCATGGTGACCGAACGGGCCTGGGTGGCAAGCGCCTTGAAGCGTTTCAGGGCCCGCAGGGCCCGTTCTACGCCTTCTTCGTTCATCTTGCCGCTGGCCGCGATACCGCGACCGAGGCCGCACAGGACCTTTTCGTTGAACAGCACGGTCGGCGCGCGCGACAGGCCTTCATAGATGACGATGCGAACCGAGTTCGATCCTATATCGACCACGGAGACAGGGGAAATACCGCGAAGGCGCCCCTGCGCTTCAGATTCGACCATAAATACCCGGCTTATTTGGTGCGGCCCGAAAGCAGGCCGGCGATGAGCTTCGGCGCACTTGATTTCAGGGCTTCTCCGCGGCCGGACAGGCTCGGATTGGTCATGAAATACTCCTGCGCGTTGAACGGTTCCTCGCCCTCGCGCGGTTCCGTCCGCCGCGAGGTTCCGTCGGGGAGTATCTCGTAGCTCTGCTGATTGTCAATGATATTGCCCAGCATGATCTGGGACAGAACCTGTTCATGCACGGTGGGGTTGGTGACCGGGACGATGGTCTCAACCCGGCGATCGAGGTTGCGCGGCATCAGGTCGGCCGAACCGAGATAGACATGGGCGTTTTCCGAGGGCAGGCCGTGGCCATTGCCGAAGCAGTAGATCCGGGAATGCTCAAGGAAACGCCCGACGATCGACTTGACGCGGATATTTTCCGAAAGCCCCGGCACCTGCGGGCGCAGGCAGCAGATGCCGCGCACCACAAGCTCGATCTGCACGCCTTCCCCGCTGGCACGGTAAAGCGCGTCGATGATCTTGGGATCGACCAGCGAATTCATCTTCATCCAGATCGCGCCGGGAAGGCCGCTCCGGACATGCTCGATCTCTTCCTCGATATGCTGGAGAATGCGCGGCCGCATGGTCTTCGGCGAGACCGCGATCTGCATGTTCTCCTCAAGCTCGCCATAGCCGGTGATGAAGTTGAAGATTTCGGCGACGTCGTTGGCGATCTCGGGATTGCAGGTGAAATAGGACAGGTCGGTATAGATCTTGGCAGTGATCGGGTGGTAGTTGCCGGTGCCGATATGGCAATAGGTCCTGAGGTTCTGCTCCTCGCGGCGCACCACCATGGAGAGTTTCGCGTGGGTCTTCAGCTCGATGAAGCCGAACACCACCTGCACGCCGGCGCGCTCCAGATCGCGCGCCCAGCGGATATTGGCCTCCTCATCGAAGCGGGCCTTCAGCTCCACCAGCGCCGTTACGGACTTGCCGGCCTCGGCGGCATCGATGAGGGCGCGCACGATCGGGCTGTCATTGGAGGTGCGGTAAAGCGTCTGCTTGATGGCGAGCACGTTCGGGTCGCGGGCGGCCTGGATCAGGAACTGGACCACGACGTCGAAGGATTCGTAAGGGTGATGAACCACGAAATCCTTCTCGCGGATCGCCGCGAAACTGTCTCCGATATGCTCGCGCACGCGTTCGGGAAAGCGCGGGTTAAACGGCTTGAACAGAAGGTCCGGCCGCGGCGCCTTGGTGATTTCCGAAAGCGTGTTGAGCGCCAGAAGGCCGGGCAGCACGGCAACGCGGTCTTCCGGCACGCCGAGTTCGTGGATCACGAAATGGCGCAGCGAGGCCGGCATTTCGCTGTCGGTCTCGATGCGGATCACCGAGCCTCGGCGGCGGCGCTTCAGCGCGCTTTCGAAATAGCGCACCAGGTCTTCCGCCTCTTCCTCAAGTTCGATATCGCTGTCGCGGATGATCCGGAACGTGCCGTAGCCCTGCACCTCGTAGCCCGGATAGAGCCGCTGAATGAACAGGCCGATCACGTCTTCCATGGTGATATAGCGGATCGCGCCGTCGAGATCGGGCAGGCGCACAAAGCGGTTCATCGAGGGCGGCAGGCGCAGCATCGCGTTCATCGCCTCGCGGCCATGGCGGCTGACAAGCTGCAGCCCCATGGTGAAGCCGAGATTGGGAATGAACGGGAAGGGATGCGCGGGATCGATCGAAAGCGGCGTCAGAACCGGGAAGATACCCTGCTCGAACTCATTGGTGAGCCACTGCCGGTCCTCATCGGACAGCACGCTCGGACGCACGATCATCACGCCTTCATTGGCCATATACTGCTGGAGCACGGCAAGGGCGGCCTGCTGCTCCATCTGCAGATTGTCGATTTCGCGCAGGATGTCGGACAACTGCTCGGCCGGCGTCTTGCCGTCGGCGGACAGCATGGTGACCCCCTGGCGCACCTGACCCTCGAGGCCGGCCACGCGGACCATGAAGAACTCGTCGAGATTGGCGGCGGAGATCGACAGGAACCGCACCCGTTCCAGCAGCGGATGCGCCGGGTTCAGGGTTTCCTCGAGCACGCGGCGATTGAACTGCAGCCAGGAGAATTCGCGATTGATGAACCGCGCCGGGCTCTTGGAGAGATCCTCGGCAGCGCCCAATTCGACGATTTCCGAAACGCTCGAAGACAGGTCGTTCATGATGTGCGTTCTTCCTCTTGCTGGCCGGATATCGGCATGCGGACGTTGATCATTTGCCGCTTAGCCCAGTTTGGCAACGATACTATGACATATAGCAGGTTTGTGGCGATTGACGCGCATTTCAAGCGCGAATTCGCATTCAGCGCCTCAACCCGCGGCGGTATCGAGGGGAACGGAATTCCGTTTCTCCTCCACCTGCGCGGCAAGGGTCAAAGCCCGAAACCGGCCGGGCGGCATGCCGTAGGTCTTGGCGAAATGCCGGGTCATGTGGCTCTGGTCGGCAAAGCCGGAAGCGGTGGCGGCCTCGGCCAGCGGCGCGCCCGCGATGATCATCGCCCTTGCCCGCGAAAGGCGGCGCTGGACGAGGTAGCGATGCGGGCTGGTGCCGTAGAGCGCGCGGAACTGGCGGGCGAGCGTGAACCGGTCGAGGCCGGCGATCTCCTCCAACCGCTGCGAACCGATCGCTTCCGCCGCGCATTCGCTCAAGACGTCGCGGCAAAGCGCGAGCGCCCGGCGGTCGATGGATTTTGAAGCGCGGCCCCGGGCATCGCCCAGGCGCAGAAGATGGTGTGCGATCTCGGCGATCAGGCCGTCGCGCTTCAATTCGCCCATTTCGCCGTCGAGTTCGTCGAGCGCCTCGATAAGGCTTGCCCTCAGCGGCGCATCCTCGGCCACGGGATCGCGGACAAAGGGCAGGGCGGCGGCAAGCCCATCAATGGCGGCCATGATCTTTTCCGGCGGCAGGTAGATCATCCGGTAGGTGAGCCCGTCCTCGCCGCCTGCGCCGCCGTCATGCAACTCGTCGGGATGCAGGATGATCAGACGCCCGGGCGTCGAAAAGCGCGCCGCGCCGCGATAGGAAAAGGTCTGGACGCCCGCGATCGTCAGTCCCAGCGCATAGGTGTCGTGGCGGTGCGGCGAGAAGCCATTGCCGGAAAACCGTGCCTCCAGCCGCTCGATGCCGTCCTCGGCGGGCGCTGACAAGATCGCGTCCCGCCTGCACGAACGTTCAAGATCGCCGCCCTTCGCTTTCGCTAGGATGGCGTCTGACCGTTCAAATCCTTTTCCGGAGTTCGCATTCATGTTCGACACCAAATTCGTCATCGTCGTGCGCGAGGATCTCGCCCAATGGCAGAAGCTCAACGTCACCGCCTTTCTCGCGACCGGCGTCGCCGGCGCGGCAGAGGGCCTGTTGGGAGAAGACTACAGGGACGGCGCGGGCAATGTCTATCACCCGCTCTGCGCCCAGCCGATCATCGTGCTCGGGGCCGATGGAGACACGTTGAAGAAGGTGCAGAGCCGCGCGCTGAAACGCGGCGTGGCAGCGGCGCTCTATATCGAGGAAATGTTTTCGACGGGCCATGACGCCGCGAACCGCGCCGTCTTCGCCGAATTTTCCCCGGAGGATGCCAGGGTGGTCGGCATCGCCTTCCGGGCGGAGAAGAAGATCGCCGACAAGATCACGAAAGGCGCGAAGATGCACCCGTGAGGAGACGCCCGGCCGCCATGGCAGCCGGGCGTTCAGAGATTACTTCGCGTTCAGGAAGTCGGCGACTTCGAGGATCACGAATTCATTGTCGTCGGCGGCATTCAGGCTGCGGCCCGCCGAGAACGGCAGGTTGTTGTCATTGCCGACGATGATGTGGCTGTCGTCGATAATGTCGACATCCTCGATGGTCACGAATGGCATGGTGTAGACGCCGTCCTTGGCGCCCTGGCGGGCGACGCCGTCCGGGTCCGCGATATTCATCAGATCGATATAGCCGATCTTGCGGGCAGCGCCGTTGACGTTGTCGTCGGTCATCTCGATCTTGTAGATGCGCTTCAGCATGGCCGGCTTTTCAAAGCAGCCGGTGGCCGTATCGGAGGCGCAGGCCATCGACGGATCGCCTTCGCCGCCATCACGCTCGATGACGAGGCCGGTGGTGGCGTCGATCATGTTGAAATCGCCGATATTGGTGCCGCCATCGGCGAACGGATAGAGCCAGTAGCGGCCGGTCCATTCCTTGGCGGCGGTGTCGAATTCCAGCACGCGCAGCGCCGGCTGGCCATCGGCCATTTCCGGCTTGCCGTCAATGACGATTGGCTTTTCCAGCATGGCGTAAAGATGCGCGCCATCCGGCGAGATCGCCATGCCCTCGAAGCCGCCGGAACGCGGCAGGTTGTAGGCGGGCATTTCTCCGCCCGGGTTCGGCAGCGACAGCGAAACGTTGTCGGGCGACATTACTGGCTTGCCGTCGGCGCGCGTCTCATAGACCGCCTGCAACTCGCCTGCCTTGTTGAACTTCAGGAGATAGGGGCCGAGTTCGTCGCCGATCCAGAAGCCGTCCTCGACCGGCTGGATCGATTCGATGTCGAAATCCGTGCCGGTCAGATAGCGGCTGTCGGAGCCTTCGAGCACGATCGGGAAGGGCACGACCATGTTGGGGTCGGAGAGGAAGATGGTCGTCTTGCGGTCAACCGTGCCGGCATCCCAGTTGAAGCCGATATGGTGGATCATCAGCGCGGCGTCGGAGGAGTTGGCCTTGGAGCCGAAACCGTTGTCGGAGAGCGACCAGAAGGTGCCGTCGCCCATGGCCTTGATGCCGGAAAAGCCCTGCACCGGCTGGCCGTCGAAGGGCGTTGCAAGCCCGGTTTCGCGCTTGGCGGACATGCCGGGCACGCTGCCGATTTCGGTAACGCGCGGCTGGCCGAGCTTCAGGAACTTCGCCGATGTCTGGATATAGGCGGGCGCGTCAGCCGGCGCGGCGATGATCGTGTTTGCCGGCGGGATGGCGTGAGCGGTGAGCTTTGCCTGGAACTGGGCGTCATCGGCAAGGGCCGTGCCGGCCAGAAGCGTGGCGGCAGCGGCGAGAAAGAGGGTCTTCATGAAATATCCCCGTGTGTTGGAAAACACGGGGAGCGTTAGCGCCTGCTTATGTCGGAGATTTCACGGAGCGATGAAGCTTTCGTGTCAGATGTCGATCATCTCGACCTTCCTGTCGACGAAGCGCAGGGCGACGTCGCCATTCAGGAGCTTCAGCGCCGGCTCGCCGTAAAGCTTGCGCCGCCAGCCCTTCATGGCTTCGACGTCGGCGTTTTCGCCTTCGGCCGCGATCCTGTCGAGATCGTCGGAAGAGGCGATCACGCGGGCGGCGACCTGGTTCTGCTCGGCAACGATCTTCAGCAGCACCTTCAAAAGCTCAGCGGCGGCGGCCGCCCCTTCGGGCATATGCGGCTGGCGAGGCAGGCGCGGAAGCTCCGCCTTCGGAATGGCAAGCGCCGTCTTGACCGCCTCCAGCAGGCCCGAAGCCGCCTGCGAGCGTTCCCAGCCCTTTGGGATCATGCGCAGTTTTGCCAGCGTCTCCGGTTCGGTCGGATGCTGCTGGGCGATTTCATAGATGGTGTCGTCCTTCAGCACCCGGCGGCGCGGCTGGTTGCGCTCGCGCGCCTCGTTCTCGCGCCATTCGGCAACCTTCTGCATCACCGCGAAATCGAGCGGCTTCTTGATGCGGAGCTTCAGCCGTGTCCAGGCCTGTTCCGGCGGCAGGTCGTAGGTCTGCGGGCTTTCGAGGATCGCCATCTCCTCCTCCACCCAGTCGGTGCGGCCTTCGCGCTCAAGCTCGGCCTTCAGCGTGAGATAGACATCGCGCAAATGGGTGACGTCGGCCAGCGCATAGGAAAGCTGCTTGTCGTTGAGCGGACGGGCGCGCCAGTCTGTGAAGCGCGAGGATTTGTCGATATGCGCGCCGGTGATGCGGGAGACCAGTTGATCATAGGAAATGCTGTCGCCGAAACCGCAGACCATGGCGGCGACCTGCGTGTCGAACAGCGGCGTGGGCAGCATGTTGCCGAGATGATAGACGATCTCGAGGTCCTGCCGCGCGGCGTGAAACACCTTCACCACCGATGTGTCGGCCATCAGCGCGAAGAACGGCTTGAGATCGATGCCCTTGGCCAGCGGGTCCACCAGCACTTCCAGATCGGGGCTCGCCATCTGGATCAGGCAAAGCTCCGGCCAGAAGGTGCTTTCGCGGATGAACTCGGTGTCGATCGTGACGAAGTCGGATTTGGCGAGCGTGGCGCAAGCCTCGGCAAGGGCGGCAGTGGTTTCGATCATCTTCAAATATCGTCTCGTTTCTCGCCACCTTTCCTTCGCCTTTGCGGCGGCGATGTCAAGGGAAGGGGCGGCGGGAGCGCGAAAACGTCACCCAAACACGCGGTTGAGAAATTGGATTTTCGGTGCCGGTTCAACGATGTCATGAGGCGTCGGCCTCTGGCACTCCCGTCATCCTCGGCCTTGTGCCGAGGATCTAACCCCGTTTCGTCGCGAGCGGAGTTGGCGTTTTGGCAATGTCCACGGCGTGCGGCCGATACGCCTGTCGTGGGGTGATGTGCTTAGATCCTCGGCACAAGGCCGAGGATGACGCCGAGAATGGGGAAAGGTCGGTCTGCCGGTCGAGCCGTTTCTGCGAAATGTTGGCTCACTCTCAGTGACGCGCGCCAAGCTGATTTACGCCCCCGCGCGGGGCTTTTCCTTGACAAAATGCGCCCGTCATGCGCTTTTCCGCGCGAATTCATGATACGGGGCCGTTCCGCGCGCCCGAAAACCCGTTACGGAAAAGATTATGCACCGCTACCGCAGCCATACCTGTGCCGCCCTCAACAAGTCCGACGTTGGCCAGACCGCCCGCCTTTCCGGCTGGGTGCACCGCGTGCGCGACCATGGCGGCGTGCTCTTCATCGACCTGCGCGACCATTACGGCATGACCCAGGTGGTCGCCGATCCGGATTCGCCCGCCTTCGCCACCGCCGAGAAGGTGCGCGGCGAATGGGTGATTCGCGTCGACGGCAAGGTGCGCGCGCGCACCGAGGACACGGTCAACAAGAACATGGCGACCGGCGAGATCGAACTCTATGCAGAAGAGATCGAAGTCCTGTCGGCGGCCAAGGAACTGCCGGTTCCGGTGTTCGGCGAACCCGAATATCCCGAAGACGTGCGCCTGAAATACCGCTTCCTCGACCTGCGCCGCGAGACGCTGCACGCCAACATCGTCAAGCGCACCAAGATTGTCGCCTCGATGCGGTCCGCCATGGCCGATGCCGGCTTCGGCGAGTATTCGACGCCGATCCTGACGGCCTCTTCGCCGGAAGGCGCACGCGATTTCCTGGTGCCGAGCCGCATCCATCAGGGCAAGTTCTACGCCCTCCCGCAGGCCCCGCAGCAGTACAAGCAGCTTCTGATGGTCGCCGGTTTCGACCGCTATTTCCAGATCGCCCCGTGCTTCCGCGACGAGGACCCGCGCGCCGACCGCCTGCCGGGCGAGTTCTACCAGCTCGACGTCGAGATGAGCTTCGTGACCCAGGAAGATGTCTGGGACACGATGGAGCCGGTGATGACCGGCGTCTTCGAGCAATTCGCCGATGGCAAGCCGGTCACCAAAAAGTGGCCGCGCATTCCCTATGACGAGGCGATCCGCAAATATGGTTCCGACAAGCCGGACCTTCGCAACCCGATCGTGATGGAAGCCGTCACCGAGCATTTCGCCGGTTCCGGCTTCAAGGTGTTCGCCGGCATGATCGAGAAGAACCCGAAGGTCGAAGTCTGGGCGATCCCGGCCAAGACTGGCGGCAGCCGCGCCTTCTGCGACCGGATGAACTCCTGGGCGCAGGGTCAGGGCCAGCCTGGGCTGGGCTATATCTTCTGGCGCAAGGAAGGAGAAGACCTGACGGGCGCCGGGCCGCTGGCCAAGAATATCGGCCCGGAGCGCACCGAGGCGATCCGCGCGCAGCTTGGGCTGGATGAGGGCGATGCATGCTTCTTCGTCGCGGGCGAACCGGCGAAGTTCTACAAGTTTGCGGGGGAAGCGCGCACCCGCGTTGGCGACGAGCTGGGGCTGACCGACAAGGACCGGTTCGAGCTTTGCTGGATCGTCGACTTCCCGTTCTACGAATGGCTGGAAGACGAGAAGAAGGTCGATTTCTCGCACAACCCGTTCTCGATGCCGCAGGGCGGCCTTGATGCGCTGGAAAACCAGGACCCGCTGACGATCAAGGCCTATCAGTATGACGCCGTCTGCAACGGCTACGAGATCGCCTCGGGGTCGATCCGTAACCAGTTGCCGGAAGTCATGGTCAAGGCGTTCGAGATCACCGGCAAGAGCGCTGCCGATGTGGAAGAGCAGTTCGGCGGCCTCTACCGCGCCTTCCAGTATGGGGCGCCCCCGCATGGCGGCTGCGCCTTCGGCATCGACCGCATCGTGATGCTGCTTGCCGGCGCCAAGACGGTGCGCGAGGTGGCGCTGTTCCCGATGAACCAGCAGGCCCAGGACCTGCTGATGGGCGGCCCCTCCGAGGCCGAACCGGCCCAGCTCCGCGAACTCGGCCTGCGGCTGATACCGCAGAAGAAGGACTGAGGCCTTCAGGTAGCGCAATTTTTGAGAAGCCCCGGTGAGCGATCGCCGGGGTTTTCCGTTTTGGGCGAAAGGTCTCCCGCCCGTATTGGCGGGGCGAGGCACGCCCTGTCTTTCCGCGCCCGCCGGATGAGCTTCTTATACTTTATGCTAATGCTCACCCGTGCAAAGCATAAAATGGCAGATAAATATTGAACCGGGAAAGAATGGAATATAAATTCTTTTTCACGCGGCACGGGGAGCGGGCCGCGTTTGGGAGAAAGCCGGTCGGCCGTGAGGAGATGGCTCCGGTTTTGAACGGGAGGAATCCATGAAGAAGCAATTATTGGCCCTTGCGGCCACGGCACTCGCGTTTGGCGCCATGATGCCCGCCGCGGCCCAGGCCGAAGGCGAGCGTTTCGTGCTGATCTCGCACGCGCCGGACAGCGACAGCTGGTGGAACACCATCAAGAACGCCATCAATGTGGCGGGCGACCAGATGGACGTCGAAGTCGAATACCGCAACCCGGCCACCGGCGACCTTGCCGACATGGCGCGCATCGTCCAGCAGGCGACCGCCTCCAATCCGGACGGCATCATCGTCACCATCGCCGATTACGACGTGCTTTCCGGTCCGGTTGCCGATGCCGTCGCCAAGGGCATTCCGGTGATCACCATCAATTCGGGCACCGAGGAGCAGTCGAAGCAGCTCGGCGCGATGATGCATATCGGCCAGCCGGAATATACCGCCGGCAAGCTCGCGGGCGAGCGCGCCAAGAAGGAATCCGGCGCGGAAAGCTTCGTCTGCGTCAACCACTACATCACCAACCCGGCCTCGGTGGAACGCTGCCAGGGCTTTGCCGATGGTCTCGGCGTTGAGCTCGGCGACCAGATGATCGACAGCGGCATGGACCCGTCGGAAGTCAAGTCGAAGGTGATGGCCTATCTGAACGCAAACCCCGACACCGGCGCCATCCTGACGCTCGGCCCCAATTCCGCCGAACCGACGCTGGCGGCGCTTGATGAGATGGGCAAGGCGGGCGAAGTCTATTTCGGCACGTTCGACCTGTCGACCGCGATTGCCGATGCGATCAAGGCAGGCACGATCAACTTCGCGATCGACCAGCAGCCTTATCTGCAGGGCTATCTGCCGGTGGTTCTTCTGACGAACTACGCTCGATACGGCGTGATGCCGTCCAACTCGATCAATTCGGGTCCGGGTTTCACCACCAAGGACAATATCGAACTGGTTGAAAAATACGCCGGTCAGTACCGCTAAATGACAGGCGCCGCGCGCCCATTGCGGGCGCGTGGCGTTTTCCTGCCAACACGCAATGAGGGCCGCGCGCCGTCGCGCTGCCGCCTGTTTGCCTGCCAGAAGGAATGGTCTTGCCCATGTCCGAAACACCCAAGCCGATCGAGGAAATGGTCGCCGAGGAGCGTATGCGTGCCGTCCCGCGCTGGCGCAAGGCGCTGGTGCGGCCGGAACTCGGCAGCATTTGCGGCACCATTCTGGTGTTCGTGCTGTTCATCTTCATTGCCGGCGACAGCGGCATGTTTTCCGCCGAGGGCTTCATCAACTGGGGCACGGTTTCGGCGCAGTTCGCGATCCTCGCCGTGGGCGCCTGCCTGCTGATGATCGCCGGCGAGTTCGATCTCTCCATCGGCTCGATGATCGGCTTTTCCGGCATCATCATCGCACTTCTGACGGTGCAGCTCGGCGTGCCCGCCTGGCTCGCCATCCTCGCCGCCTTCGCGCTGGCGCTCGCGATCGGCGCGCTCAACGGCTATCTGGTGATCAGCACCGGACTTCCCTCCTTCATCGTCACGCTCGCCTTCCTGTTCATTTTGAGGGGGCTCACGATCTATATCGCGATCGCCACCACCTCGAAGACCATCATCGGCGGGGTGCGCGAGGCGGCCGAGGGCGATTGGCTGGCCGCGCTTTTCGGCGGCACGGTGCTGAAGGGGCTGTTTTCCTGGCTTGCCGAGCACGACATGATCGGCACCTTCGTCGCCGGCCCCCGCGCCGGCCAGCCGGTGGTCGAGGGCATTCCAATGTTGATGGTCTGGGCGCTGGCGCTGATTATCATCGGCCATTTCATCCTGGTGCGCACCAAGTTCGGTAACTGGATCTTCGCCGCCGGCGGCGATGCCCAGGCGGCGCGCTATGTCGGCGTGCCGGTGAACCGGGTGAAGGTCCTGATGTTCATGCTCACCGCCTTCTGCGCCACGGTTTTCGCCACCTGCCAGGTGATGGAATTCGGCTCGGCGGCGGCAGACCGCGGGCTTTTGAAGGAATTCGAGGCGATCATCTCGGTCGTCATCGGCGGCGCGCTTCTGACCGGCGGCTATGGTTCCGTCATCGGGGCTGCCCTTGGCGCGCTGATCTTCGGCGTGGTCCAGCAGGGCCTGTTCTTCGCCGGCGTCGAAAGCTCGCTGTTTCGGGTCTTCCTCGGCGTCATCCTGCTTCTGGCGGTGATCCTGAACACCTATATCCGCCGCCGTATCACGGGAGAACGCTGAGATGAGCGAACCGCTGATCGAACTCGTCGATATCGAGAAACATTTCGGCCCCGTCATCGCGCTTTCCGGCGTGTCGCTCTCGGTTTTTGCCGGGGAATGCCATTGCCTGCTAGGCGATAACGGCGCCGGCAAATCGACCTTCATCAAGACCATGTCCGGCGTCCACAAACCGAGCGCCGGGCGCATTCTTGTCGATGGCAAGGAGCGCAGCTTCAACGATCCGCGCGATGCGATGGCCGCGGGCATCGCCACCGTCTACCAGGACCTCGCGATGATCCCGCTAATGTCGGTGACCCGCAATTTCTGGATGGGTCGCGAGCCGGAGAAGCGTTTCGGCCCGGTCAAGGTCTTCGATCACAAGAAGGCCGGCGCCATCACCGTCGAGGAAATGGCGAAGATGGGTATCCATCTGCGCTCGGCCGATCAGGCCGTCGGCACGTTGTCGGGCGGCGAGCGGCAGACCGTCGCGATCGCCCGTGCCGTCTATTTCGGCGCCCGGGTACTGATCCTCGACGAGCCGACCTCGGCGCTCGGCGTGCGCCAGACGGCCAATGTGCTCTCCACCATCGACCGGGTGCGCAAGGCCGGCGTCGGCGTGATCTTCATCACCCACAATGTCCGCCACGCGCTCGCCGTCGGCGACCGCTTCACCGTCATCAATCACGGCCACACACTCGGCACCGCCAAACGCGGCGAGATCGGCGCGGAGGAACTGCAGGACATGATGGCCGGCGGCCGCGAGATGGTGGAGCTGGAAAGCTCGCTCGGCGGCACTGTGTGAGGTGAGGCCACGCACCTATCGTGCCCGTTCCGTCGCCGCATAGCCCCCAATCTTCTCGCCCCGGAGGGGAGAGATGTCGCGAAAGCGACAGTGAGGGGGAGTCTATCCCCGCGAACGCCCTCACGGTTTGGCATCCTGAACCACCCTCACTGCCCCTGTCGGGGCATCTCTCCCGCCAGCGGGAGAGAGTATTTGGGGGCTATGCGGTAAGACCATGCGCGATGGCCTTGCCGCAATGTTCAAACCTGACGCCGTCAGATACGTTCACCTGTCTCCGCATCGAACAGGTGAATCTTGTCGAAATCCGGCCTGATGGTGAGGCGGTCATGGGCGTCGACCGTCAGCCATTCGCGCTGGGCGACCATGATGTCGTCCTCGCCGATGCGGCAGATGATCTGGGTCTCGGCCCCGGTCGGCTCGACCACAACGACCTCGACATCAACCCCGGCATCATCGAGCGTGATATGTTCCGGACGGATGCCGTAGATCACCTTGCGGCCGGGCGCGACCGCGCAACCCGGCGGAAGCGGCAACCGCCCGCCGCCTTTGGCGACGAATTCCGGCGGACCGTCCGCGCTGACGCGGCCTTCCATCAGGTTCATGCCCGGCGAGCCGATGAAGCCGGCCACGAACACGTTCTTCGGGGTCGCGTAGAGTTCGAGCGGCGTGCCGTACTGTTCCACATGGCCATCCCGCATCACCACGATCCGGTCGGCCATGGTCATGGCCTCGATCTGGTCGTGGGTGACGTAGACGATGGTGGTCTTGAGCCGCTGGTGGAGTTGCTTGATCTCCGAGCGCATCTGAACGCGCAGCTTGGCGTCGAGATTGGAGAGCGGCTCGTCGAACAGGAATACCTGCGGCTGGCGCACGATCGCGCGGCCCATGGCAACGCGCTGGCGCTGGCCGCCGGAGAGGTTGCGGGGATAGCGGTCGAGCAGATTTTCCAGCCCGAGGATCTGGGCGGCCTCGCCGACGCGGCGCTTGATCTCGTCCTTCGGCGCTTTCGCCAATCGCAGCGAGAAGCCCATATTGGCCTCCACCGTCATGTGCGGATAGAGCGCGTAGGACTGGAACACCATGGCGATGTCGCGGAGCTTCGGCGCGACGTCGTTGACCACCTTGCCGCCGATCGCGACCTCGCCGCCGCTGATTTCCTCTAGCCCCGCGATCATGCGCAGGAGCGTCGATTTTCCGCAGCCGGACGGACCGACCAGAATGACGAACTCGCCCTCCTGAATGTCGATATCCACGCCATGCAGGACTTCCACATGTCCGTAGCTCTTGCGGACCTTTCTTACGTCTACTGAAGCCATATCGGTTTCTCACTTGCCAGTTTGCGGCGCGTAGCACCTGTCATGTTCATGCGGCCTGCCTCGCCTTTGTGCCGGTGGCCCGGGCGTAGGGCATAAGCGCCGCGTCGATCGCGGCAAGGCACAGATCGCGCGCGCGCGGCGCGACCCTGCCGGTCACCACATCCGGATAGATCCGCGCCATGTGCTGGCTGATCAGCGTCTCGGGGATGTCGCCGGCAAGGCGCGCAAACAGCGCATCGATTGCCGTTGCCGCTTCCTTTTCCGGCCAGTAGTAGCGGATCCGGTCGCTGTAGCTGAAATGGCGCTGCAGCCGCTGTTCCGCATCCGAGCCGGTATAGTGGGAGCGCCAGTGTCCGGGTTTTTCCAGCATCAGGCTCTCCATGGCGGTAAACAGCGGTCCGTGGCCGTCCGTGCCATCAAGCGTGGCCGCAATCGCGTCGAGACCGTAAAGCGCCTCGCGCAACGCAAAGGTCAGGCCGGGGCCGACCTTGAGGATCGCGAAGCCGTCATCGACCAGCTGCGTCAGCGCCTCCACCGGCTGGTAGTCGGTGGAGTGGGCCTCGTAGACCAGGCCGGGCAGGTCACTGAGCGCCCCGACCAGCGCACGGGCCCGCTCGGGCTTGTAGATCGCCACATTGGCGTTGCCGAACTCGACGCCCGGCTGAACGACGATGCCCACCACGCGGTCCAGCGCTTCGGCAATGCCGGCGCCGGCGAAAGCATCGCGGTGAACGGCATAGGTGTTCTTCACGGCCTCGGCATCGGTCGGCTCGATGTCGTCAAGGGCATGGGTTGCGCCGCCCGGCGGCGGCACCTCTGTGCCGATGATATAGACCGGTGGGCGATGGCCTGCGGTTTTGGCTGCCGCTTCGGCGACCTTTGCAAGCCTTGCTGCGCGTTCGGCCGTCAGCTCGTCAGCAAGGGCAGCCGGCTCACCGGCGCAACCCATCGAGGTGTCGAGGTGGAGCTTCTCGAAACCCGCCGCGGCGTAGGCTGCGATCATGGTTTCGGCCCGCGCCATCGCGTCTTCGGCTGCGAGGTTCTTCCACGGGTTGGGTCCGAGATGGTCGCCGCCGAAGATGATGCGCTCGACCGGAAAGCCGGTGGTGCCGGCGATCTTTTCGACAAAGGCGCGGAAATCCCGCGGCGTCATGCCGGTATAGCCGCCGTCCTGATTGACCTGGTTGCAGGTGGCCTCGATCAGCGCGACCGCGCCATCGGCAGCGGCACGCCTGAGTGCTGCCTCGATCACCAGCGCATGGGCGGAACAGACCGAGGTGATGCCGCGCGGCAGGTTGCCGCCGCGCTCGCCGAAAAGGCGGGCGAGCGCGGCATGGCGGTTTTGTTCGACAGGCTCGGTCATGCGAGCTTCACCACCTTGGTGAGATGGCGCGGGGAGACGGTGTCGAGACCCTTCATCTGCGCCACCCGCTCGCCGAGGATCTGCAGCGCCGGCAGCACGGCAAGCCCCGCAAGCGAAAGCCCGGTGTCGAGATCGAGCGAGAGATCGCCCGGCCCGCCGAGGCCGATCACCACCGCGCCCTTGTCCTGAAGCTCCTTGACCACCTTGGCCTCCTCGGCCTTCTGGTCGGAATAGAGCATGATGACGGCGGTCTCCTCGCTGACGAGGCTGATCGGGCCGTGGCGGTATTCCAGCGGGTGGAAGGCCTGGGTCACGGTCTGGCTCATCTCCATCAGCTTCAGCGCGCCTTCGAGCGCGATGCCGTAGAGCGGCCCGCCGCCGAGGAAGACGAAATGCGAGCGGTTCTCGATCAACTGCGGAAGGGCTGCGTCGAGGTCGTCCATCAGCTTGCGGGCGGTGTCGATGATCGCGGTCGTCATGTCCTGGCCGATCATGCGCTGGCCGAGCAGCAGCATCAGGCTGGCAGACACCGACATCACGATGCCTTCGTCGGGATGGGATGGCGAAACCACCAGCGTATCGCAGTTCTTCGCAAGCGGGCTTTCCGGCTCGACGGTAATGGCGGTCACATGGGCGCCGGCGGCGCGGCTCGCCTTGGCGGCGGCCACCGTTTCGGTGCTTTCGCCGCTGCGCGACAGGGCGATGATATGGGTATTCTTCCAGTCCGGGAAGAAGGCCTCCGGACGGCTCAGCCATTCGGCGCCCGGAACCGCGATGGCGGCACGGCCGGCGAGATTGAAATAGGCCGCAAGCGACAATGCGAGGTTATAGGATGTGCCGCAGCCGACGATGACGGTCAGCGATGCGTCATGCGAACCGGGTTTCCAAGTGATCGCCTTTTCCCAATAGGGGAATTGCTCGAAAATCACTTTTTCAGTCGTGTTCATGTTGTCTCCGGTTTATTTGACCGAGCCTGCCAGCAGACCGCTGACGAGGTACCGGTTCAGGAAAATGACGACGAGGGCGGGGATGATGATGGCAACGGAACCGCTTGCCGTGATCAGGCCGTAGTCGACGAAGTTTTTTGTTACGAATTCGGGGATCAGCACCGTCAGCGGCTTGGTTTGCGCCGGCGAGAAGATCAACGGAATGAGGTACTGGCCCCAGGCGCCGAGGAAGGTGAGGATGGCGGTTGCCGTCAGCCCCGGTCCCGCCAGCGGCAGCACGATATTGAAGAAGATGTAGAGCCGTCCCGCGCCATCAAGCTGGGCCGCTTCCTCAAGTGCGATCGGAAGCGACTCGAACACGCTTCGAAGCAGCCAGAGCGACAGCGGCAGATAGGCCGACACATAGATCAGCGCGATGCCTGTATAGGTGTCGATCATGTGCAGGCTGATCAGGATCCGGTAGAGCGGGATCAGTACCGCATAGGCCGGGATCGCAAGCGTGGCCACCACCAGGATGAACAGAGTCTTGCGGCCGGGGAATTCAAGCCGGGTGAAGGCATAGGCGCCGAGCGCGGAGATCGCCACGCACAGCACTGTCGCCAGCGCCGAGGTCACGATGGAGTTGAACAGCGCCGCGCGGAACTGCGCCCAGACCTCGACCCCGCCGATGCGATCGATCCCGATGCCGAAAATGCGGGCGAAGTGATCGAAGGTGATGTTTTGCGGGAAGAAATGGATCGGACGGGCCGAGAAATCCTCGGTCGGCGTCAGCGCGCTGGCGAAGGTCCAGTAGACCGGCCCCAGCGACCAGATCAGCAGCACGGCAAGGCCGGCCCAGATCATCATGCGATAGGCAAGAGACTGTTTCATCAATCATACCGAGTGTTGCGATAGACGCGGAGTACATAGACCAGCGACACCAGAAGCGAGACGAAGGTAATCGTCAGCGAAAGCGCCATGCCGTAGGAAAAGCGCAGGTTCTGGAAGGTCTCGAGATAGATCTGCACCAGCACGGGCCGTGTTTCGAGGCTAGCGCCGGCGAGAACCCATGCCTCGTCGAAAAGGTTGAAGGCCTGCACCGTGGCGTTGGTCATCGAGACCGCGATCGCGCTACGCACCAGCGGGAGGGTCACCAGCGTCAGCATCTGAAAATTGGTCGCGCCGTCTATGCGGGCGGCCTGATAGAGATGGTCGGGAATACTCTGCATGGCGGCGAGCACGATGACGATCGTAAGCGGCATCATCCGCCAGACATGGACCACGGTGACCGCCATGATCGCGCTGGTGCGGTCGTTGAACCAGATGTGGTTTTCGAAGGGCAGGCCGAGGGAGGTCAGGATGCCGTTCAAAAGGCCGGCGCCGGGCTGGTAGATCCAGAGCCAGATCACCGCGTTGACCACGCCGGGCAGCGCCCAGGGCAGGATGACGGCGGCGAGAATCCACTGGCGTCCGACCTTGACCTGGTTGATCAGGGCGGCGGCCAGCACGCCGAAAACGGTCTCGGCGAGAACGGCGAGGATCACATAGGAAAATGTGTTCATCCAGCTCATGCCGAGCTGTTTGTCGGAGAGCATGCGGGTGTAATTGGCAAGGCCGACGAAGGGCGTGCCCGGCTGCATCGGATTGACGCGGTGCAGGCTGTCCCAGCTCGTGACCAGCATTGGATAGAAGACCAGCGACGCCATGGTAATCAGGATCGGCGCGGCCAGAAGCAGGCCGAGCATGGTATCGGCATTGAAGCCGATACCGCGCTTGCTTCGCATTGTGGAGGCGGCAGATGTCATTGGGCCATGGCCTGTTCGGCGGCGTCGGCAATGTTCTGCATCGCCTGTTCAACAGTGATCTGGCCCTTGGCGGCGCTGTTGATCGAGGTATTCACGGCGCTCGAAAACTCCGGATACCACTGCGGCGTGCCCTGCTGGAACAGCGGTTCGACCGTGGTCGACTGTTCGACGAGCACGTCGCCCGAATGCATCACGCCGGTCTCGTTGACGGCCGAAAGGACCGAAGTGCGGGTCGGCAGGAAGCCGTTCGTGTAGTTTTCTTCCTGGAAGTCCTTGGAGGTGAACCACTTGATGAACTCGACCGCCGCTTCCTTGTTCTGCGAACTGTTGGGAATGCCAAGCGCTTCCGGCAGACCGAAGCTGCGGGTCTCGCCGCTTGCCGTCGGCACCAGAATGGCCTCGACCTCGCCGGCGACCTTGGACTGATCCGGATCGTTCATCTGGCCGAGCCGGCCCGGTTCGCCCGAGATCATCACGCTGGTCTGGCCCTGCGAGAACATGCTGTCATTGATCTGGCTGTCCGTCAGGCTGACCGACGCGGGGTCGACGAGGCCCTCGTCCAGCAGCATCAGTTCGAATTCCAGCGCCTTGTAGCCGGCGGAATCCGGCGCGGTGAACAGCGGCTTGAAATCGGCGTCGAACAGTTCGCCGCCAAAGGCCTTGGTCAGCAGATACCAGCTCGTGGATGCGCCTTCGGTCGCCGAAAGCGGCAGGCCGATCGGATATTCGACGATGCCGGCTTCCTTGATCTTCCTGGCGTCGGCAACGAGTTCGTCCAGCGTCCTCGGCGCTTCGGTGATGCCGGCTTCCTCAAATTGCGCCTTGTTGATCAGCATGACGCGGAAGTCGTTGGTGTAGGGGATGCCGAGGATATCGCCGTCGACGGTGAAGATCTTGGTAACGCCGATGTCTTCCACCGTGGCGGGGTCGATCACGTCATTGAGCGGCATGTACCAGTCGGCGGCGGCGAACTGGCCGGTCCAGGACCAGTCGAATTCGGTCACATCGGCGGGCGCGGTGCCGGCAACGAGGCCGGTAACGAGCTTGAGGCGGATATCGTCCCACGAAAGGGTCTGCAGGTCGACATGGATGCCGGTGTCTTCCTCGAAGTCGGCGGCGATATTGGCGCCCTGCGGGGAGGGGAGAAGCACCGTGATGGATTCGCCGGCAAGCGGCTTGGCGTCATCGGCCATCGCCGGGATGGCGAGCAGCATGGCTGTCGAGGTTGCGAGTGATAAAAGCAGTCTGTTCATGTTCCCGTCCTGTATTGGTTTTTGGAGAGTTCAATCCGTCCCGTTTTGGGCGGAGGCGATTTGCCCGACAAAGCCATCTTCGAGCGGCCAGCCGAGACATTGGGCGGCCGCCAGCAGCGCGCCGCCAATCGGGGAAAGTCGGGGTTGAACCGGCGCGCGGCCGATCCGACGCGTCAGCGCTTCAAGCAGCACCGGGCTTGCGAATGTGCCGCCGGCATAGGTCCAGTCGGCATCGCTCGCGCAGTGCGGAGCGATGGCCGTGAAATGCCGCGCAAGATCGTCGGCTGCCTGTTCCATCAGCGCGTTTGCGCCTTCATCGCCCGTGCGGGCCACGCCGTCGACCACTTCGGCAAGGGCAGCGATACCGGCGCGCGGTCGTTCAAGGCCGGTCACCCAGCCGCCGAGTGCGTTCATCGGGTCGGACCTTTCGAGCGAAAGGGCGTCAAACACCGCGTCGGTCAGCGCGGTCGGTTGCGCTCGTCCGTCGATCGCCTGGCTGACGAGGCTGAGCGCGGCGCGGCCGATAGCGTAAGCGCTGCCCTCGTCGCCGATCATGTCGCCCCAGCCGCCGACGCGGGCTGAGCGGCCATCTGCATCGCGCGCCCAGGCCATGGAGCCGGTGCCGGAAAGGATGAGGATGCCCGGACGGCCGGACAGTGCGCCGAAATGGGCGGCTTCGACGTCGTTCAGCACATGTCGTTTCGCCGCCGGGAAGGTCTCGGCAATCGCCTGTTCCTGAAGGGCGGAGAGGCGGGCCACCTCGCCATAGGCGGGCAGCGCGGCTGCCACCGCCTTGATATCGGCAACCTCGGTGAAGGGCTGCAGCACGGCGTCGAGAACCTCGCGCCAGCCGGGGTTATCCATCGGATTGACGCCGCCGCCGCGCGCTGTCTTCACGATCCGCCCCGTCCTGTCGGCAAGCGCCGCCAGCACCTTGGTGCCGCCGCCGTCAATGCCGAGGATCAGGCCGTCGGTCATCCGTTCGCTCCCGCCTCGACGATCGTGTTCTCGATCCCGTTGTCGCCGAAATGATCGCGCCATTTCTGCGAAATGGCGGAATTGGTGATGACGTGAGCTTCGGTGAGGGGAGCGACCTTGTAAGTTGCCATCGTGTCGAACTTGGTGGCGTCGGCCAGCACGAAGCAGCGCGCCGAGCGGGTCAGCATGCGCCGGTTGAGGTGGGCCTCGCCATTGTCGATGCTGTAGATCGCGCCATCGGAGCCGATCGCGCTGGCGCCGAGGAAAAGCTGATCGAACCAGATAAGGTCGAGCATCGCTTCCGCCTGCGGGCCGACCAGCGAGGCGTTTTCGCTGCGCAACTGGCCGCCGAGCAGCGTGACTTCGAGATTTGGAATGTTCAGGAATTCCTGCGCGACAATCAGGCCGTTGGTGAAGATGCGCAGCGGGATAGGGCTGATGCGGATCAGCCGGGCAAGCTGCAGAACCGTGGTACCGGCATCGAGGAAGATTGCGGAGCGCGGCTGCAGCGTTTCATAGGCTGCCGTGGCAATTGCCCGCTTGGCGGCGAGATTGCGCTTCTCGCGGGCCTGGAATGCCATTTCGACCGAGGAGCCTTCGGCAATGCGCGCGCCGCCATGGACCCTGACGATCGAACCTTCCTGCTCGAGAATCTGCAGATCGCGGCGGACGGTGGCGAGCGAGGCGCCGATCGCATCCGCCAGATCCTGGATCGCGGAAAATCCGTTCACATAGAGATGGCTGCGTATCGCTTCGAGACGATCGACCTTGACGCCCTGTGGCTGTGACATCCGCATTCCCCTTGTTATTTTCGATCACAATGATGATCGAAACGATCATTGTCAATCAGTTTTATGATTTATTATGATCGAAAAGCCGGCGACATTGCTGTCGCCGGCTCAGACTGCTGACAAAGCCCCAAGCTTTGACCATCGTCTGTCATCGGCCCTTCATTCTTGCGTCATGCTCGGACTTGATCCGAGCATCCAGGCGGTTAAGCTACTGAAATTGCTAAACTCTATAACCAGCCCTTGCCGGGCGGCCTGGATCCTCGGGTCAAGCCCGAGGATGACCCGGAATATGGGAGACGCTTCTCAAAAAGCTGAGCCGGCGACATAGCTGTCGCCGACTTCGGGAACCGAATGGAATGGTCGTGAATAGCGATATCGCGGCATCGCCTCCCACTCTGCCGTCATCCCGGCTCAAGGCCGGCATGACGGAGGTGAGGAGGGCGCAGCCGGTGTGCACGCGTCTAGCTATAGGCCGGCAGCAGGTCCCCGTGCCGCTCGATCAGCCCGTCGACCAGTTTCCAGATTTCGTCCGGGGAAAGCTCGGCCGATGTGTGCGGGTCGAGCAGGGCGGCCTGATAGATGCGGTCGCGGTCTTTGGTCAGCGCGGCCTCTACCGTCAGTTCCTGCACCGAAATGCTGAGTTTCATCACCGCCGCGAGCTGGGTCGGGACCCGGCCGATCCGGATCGGCTGAATGCCGTTATGGTCGACATGGCAGGGCACTTCGACGATGCATTCGTCCGGCAGGTTGGAGATCAGGCCGTTATTGGGCACGTTGCCGTAGATCAGCGCCGGCTTGCCGGTGACGGCGGCATGGATGATGCCGGCGGCATATTCATTGCTGCGGCAGACCTCGATCGGCCTGTCGCCCTCGAGTTCCTTGCGCAGCGCATGCCATTCGGCGATCTGCTCCTTGCAGCGGCGAATATATTCGTCCAGCGGAATGTTGAAACGGTCGATCAGGTCGTTCCGGCCATCCTTGATGTACCAGGAGGTATATTCCGAGAAATGCTCGCTGGATTCGGTGACGAAATGGCCAAGCCGCTTCAGCGCGTCGAAGCGCACGCGGTCTTCGTCCGGCACCTTGCCGTCCGCGAGAAGCTGGCGCAGGCGCGGATAAAGGTCTTCGCGCGAACCGTCGGCATGCAGCTTCTCGTATTTCAGGAAAAACGCGATGTGGTTGATGCCGGCCGAGAGATAGTTGATGTCGGCCACATCCTCGCCGAGATAGGAGGCGAGCTGGCCGGCGGTGTGCTGCACGCTGTGGCAGAGGCCGACGGTGCGGATTTCCGGCGCGATTTCCTTGATCGCCCAGCAATTGATCGCCATCGGGTTCACATATTGCATCAGAAGCGCGTTCGGGCAGACATCCTCCATGTCGCGGCAGATCGCCTCCAGCACGGGAATGGTGCGCAGCCCGCGGAAGATGCCGCCGATGCCGAGCGTATCGGCGATGGTCTGGCGCAGGCCGAACTGTTTCGGCACGTCGAAATCGGTGACGGTGGCCGGCTCATAACCGCCGACCTGCATCATCAGGATCACGAAATCGGAGCCCTTCAGCGCCTGGCGCCGGTCCAGCGTCGCCTCGACGCGGATATCGGCAAGGCCGAGCGCCTCGCAGATGCGGCGGGTGACGATTTCGGAGGTCTTCAGCCGCTCGGAATCGATGTCGAACAGGCTGATGGCGATTTCGCCGGGGAGATCGGAGGACAGCACATCGCCGAGAATGTTCTGGGCGAACACGGTGCTGCCGGCGCCGACAAGGCAGATTTTGGTCATGGTGGGTTCCTTTCTTTTCGGCGAAGCTATATCTCCAAAACAAGATTTTCTTCCGGTGTTAATATCGATTAGTCCGGGATTGGAGTGGCGAGCGATGACCGCGGACAATAATGAGGTGGATGACCTGACGCTGGCGCGCGGCGATTTCATGATCGAGCGCCATATCGCGACCGCCATGCCGGCGGCCCACTGGCACGATCATGTCGAGCTCAACCTGCTGCTTGAAGGCGAGATGACCTACCTCTTCAACGGTCGGCGGGAAGAGGTGGAGGCGGGCAGGCTGGTGCTGTTCTGGGCCGCGATCCCGCACCAGACCATTGCTGTCACCGACAACGCAGCCCTGATCGTCATATACCTGCCGCTCGCCGATTTCCTGGCGCTGCCGGTTGATCGCGACGCGCGGCGCTTCACCATGCAGGGCGGGTTTTTGACCGACCCTGCCGCCACCGGCCATGACGGTGCCGTCGCCGCGCGCTGGGTGGAGGAGTGGAGCAGGGGTGGGCCGCAACGCAGGAGCCTGCTGCGGGAGGAAATCGCGCTGAGGGTGCGCCGTTTCATCCTCGATTGCGCGGAAGGCGACCGTTTGTCAGGCGGGGAGGCGGGGACGGCAGCGGTCGCCGCCGCCGTGCGTCATGTCGAGGCGCTGACCGATCTGGTAAACAGTCATTACGGCGAGCCCGTTTCAATGCCGGATCTCGCCGCCCGCGCCGGCATCCATCCGAGCACCGCCAACAAGGCCTTCCGCGATGTGCTGGGCCTTTCCGTGAACGAGTATCTCACCCGCTACCGGGTGGCGCGCGCCATGCAGAAGCTTGTCGATACCGAGGACCCGATCCTCACGATCGCCTATGATTGCGGGTTCGGGTCGAGCAGCCGGTTCTACGAATTGTTCAAGGCGCGCACCGGCCAGACCCCGTTTGCCTTCCGCAGGGCGCTGTCACGCAAAGGGCGAGACGGGCGTTGAAAAGCCCCGGCGGACGTTCCGACGGGGCTTTTCTTTTTACTGATTGGCCTTGATCTCGAGATTGAGAAGCTGGGGGATGGCCTTGGGCGCGGCGGCGCCCGCCATTACCACCGCCAGCACCGGCATCTGCATCTGCGGCTTGATGCTGACCGAGAAGTTCTGCGGATTGGCCAGATAGGCATCGACTGCGGACGAGACGGAGGCGGCAAGGTCAGGCATTTCCAGCCCGGCGAGCCCCGCTGTCATCTGCCCCTTCCACTCGGTGATCAGCGCATCGGTGGAAACATTCTTTTCCTTCGCGATCGTCTGGACCAGACGATTGGTGATGCTGTCATCGGTGAACTTGATCGACAGGCCGCTGACTCCGATGGTCTGGCCGAGCTGCATCAATTCAGCCTGGTAAGGATTTTCCTGCTCCGGCGCGGCGCCGTCCGAAGCGGCATCCTCCATCTCCTCGCTCTGGGCGATCTCGGAAATCTTCTGAAGCGTCTCCAGCGTTCCCAATGTGACGCCAGTCAGCTCCATTCCGAAGTCGAGCGTGCCGACATTTTCCGTGGCGAGGCTGTAGGTTCCGACATTGAGATCGCCCGATTCCAGATCCCAGTTGTTGCTGACCGTGAAGGTGGATGTCGTCCGCAGCAGATCGAGCTCTTCCAGCGTCGCGCGGGCGTCGGGCTTCAGGTCGTCGACCTGCGAAAGGTCGAGCGAAATCCCGGTAACATCCGCGAGATAATCGGCCTGGGTCCGCGCGTCGTTGAAATGCTGCTTGGCGGAAGCATCATCGATCGTCAGCAGCTTGTCGCCGTCGATGGTGACGGTGATGTCCTTGACCTCCGTGCTTTCGCCATAGCCCCAGCCGGAAAGAACGGCGAGATCGGCGCTGGCGGGGACATGGATATTGGTTTCAGTGAACGAGGCGATGGCGATTTCCGCGTCTTCCATCGAGAAGCTCATGTCGGACGCCATCGACTTGCCGATCATGTAGCTGCCGTCGGCATTTTCCTGAACGTCTTCAAGGTTGAGCGTGATCGGCGCCTTCTGCTTGAACTCGTCCATCTCGTCGCCTGCTCCAGGCAAGGGCGAAAACTCCATGCCGGAGATCGTCACGCTGCCGTCCGAGCCTTCCTCGACGCTGTCATAGGTGAAGGTCATGTGCGACTGTTTTTCGGTGACCGCTTTCAGCTTGGCCATCAGATCGTCGGTATCGAGAGCAAATGCGGGAGCGCCCGATGCGGCCAGGAAACTGCCTGCGAGAAGAAGCTGCGTGAGACGTGATGTGGGCATGAAGTGCTCCCTGAAAATTGGATGTTGCGTTGCGGTTTATTGGCCATATAAGGCCGAATTGCAATTTTGCTATGAATGCCCGGTGAATGCGGCGCGTTTTCCCTTGTTTTCAGGGGATTGCGGGCAGCCGCGCCTTGCGGGCAAGGGTTGTATCCTCTAACAGAAACCCATGGGAAAAGAAATTACGCCGCCTGAAAATGGCGATGGACATATGGATGCCGTGGATCTGCGCAAGGCCCTTGAGGAACGCTACCTCGCCTATGCGCTGTCGACGATCATGCACCGGGCGCTGCCGGATGTGCGCGACGGGCTGAAGCCCGTGCACCGCCGCATCATCCACGGCATGAGCGAGATCGGGGTGCGCCCGAACGCGGCCTACAAGAAATGCGCTCGTATTGTCGGCGATGTCATGGGTAAGTTCCACCCCCATGGCGACGGCTCGATCTACGATGCGCTGGTGCGCCTGTCGCAGGATTTCGCCCAGCGTTATCCGATGGTCGACGGCCAGGGTAATTTCGGCAATATCGACGGCGATAGTGCGGCCGCCATGCGCTACACCGAGGCGCGCATGACCGATGTCGCGGCGCTGATGCTGGAAGGCATCGGCGAGGACGCCGTCGATTTCCGCCCGACCTATAACGAGGAGGACGAGGAGCCGGTGGTGATGCCCGGCGCCTTCCCGAACCTGCTCGCCAACGGTTCCACCGGCATCGCCGTCGGCATGGCGACCTCGATCCCGCCGCACAATGCCCATGAGCTGTGCGAGGCGGCGATCTACCTGATCAAGCATCCGAATGCCTCCGTCGAGGACATCATGACGTTGCCGGATGCCGACGGGCCGAAGGCGAACATGATCCAGGGCCCGGACTTTCCGACCGGCGGGATCATCGTCGAGGATTTCGCCTCGATGGTCGAGACCTACAAGACCGGCCGTGGCGGCTTCCGGCTGCGCTCGCGCTGGGAGAAGGAAGATCTCGGCCGCGGCAACTATCAGATCGTCGTCACCGAAATTCCCTATGGCGTGCAGAAATCGCGGCTGATCGAGAAGATCGCCGAACTCCTGATCGCCCGCCGCCTGCCGCTTCTGGAGGATATCCAGGACGAATCGGCCGAGGACATCCGCGTCGTTCTGGTGCCGAAATCGCGCGCCGTCGACCCGGCGCTGCTGATGGAATCGCTGTTCAAGCTCACCGATCTCGAACAGCGCTTCTCGATGAACATGAATGTCCTTTCGCAGGGCAAGGTGCCGAAGGTGATGGGCCTTGTCGACGTGCTGAAGGAATGGCTCGGCCACCGCCGCGAGGTGCTGCAGCGCCGCTCCCGCCATCGCCTGGCCGCGATCGACCGCCGGCTTGAGATTCTCGGCGGTCTGCTGGTCGCCTATCTGAACCTCGACGAGGTGATCAAGATCATCCGCGAGGAGGACGAGCCCAAGGCGGTGATGATCGCCCGGTTCGAGATCACCGATGTCCAGGCGGAAGCGATCCTCAACATGCGGCTGCGCGCTCTGCGCAAGCTGGAGGAAATCGAAATCCGCAAGGAATTCGATGCGCTGACGGCGGAGAAGGCCGATATCGAGGCGCTGCTCGCCTCCGAGGAAAAGCAGTGGCAGACGGTCGCATGGGAAATCGGCGAGGTGAAGAAGACCTTCGCCAAGGCCACCGAACTCGGCCGCCGCCGCTCGACTTTCGATATCGCGCCCGACACCGATGTCGAGGCGATCCAGCAGGCGATGATCGAGAAGGAGCCGATCACCGTCGTCATCTCCGAAAAGGGCTGGATCCGGGCGCTGAAGGGCCATGTCGACACCTCCGGCGTGTCGTTCAAGGAGGGCGATGGCCTGAAGCTCGCCTTCCCGGCGCAGACCACGGACAAGCTTTTGATCATCACCACCGGCGGACGCGCCTTCACGCTCGGCGCGGACAAGCTGCCCGGCGGGCGCGGCCATGGCGAGCCGCTCAGGATCATGGTTGATATCGATGCCGACCAGGATGTCGTCACCGCCTTCGTGCATGAGGCGGGCCGCAAGCAGCTGATCGCGTCCACCGCCGGCAACGGCTTCATCATCGAGGAAGACCAGATGGTCGCCAACACCCGCAAGGGCAAGCAGGTGATGAATGTTTCGGCCAAGGACGAGGTCAAGCTTTTGACGCCGGCATCGGGCGACCACATCGCGGTCATCGGCGAAAACCGCAAGCTGATCGTGTTCCCGATGTCGCAGGTTGCCGAGATGGCGCGCGGCAAGGGCGTGCGCCTGCAGCGCTACAAGGATGGCGGCCTGTCGGATGCGAAATGCTTTGCAATCGCCGACGGCCTTAGCTGGACCGACAGCGCCGGCCGCACCCATATGCGCACCGCCGATGAACTGCTCGAATGGCGCGGCGACCGCGCCATGGCCGGCCGCATCGCGCCCAAGGGGTTCCCGCGGAACGGCAAGTTCAAGGGGTAGGGCCCCTCACACCTTCGCCGTCAGCAGTTTCACCCCGGCGAATACGAAGAAGCCGCCAAGGGCCGCTTCCACAATGCGGCGGAAGCGGGTGAGGCCGGCGCGGACCATGGCGCTGGAGAGCAGCAACGCATAGGCGCCGTGGGCGGTGAAGGACAGCATGAACGAACCGGCGACGAAGAGCATGACGATAGGGGCGGGGGCATCGCCAACGCCGCCGACGCCTGCGATCGCCAGCCAGAACATGATTGCCTTCGGGTTGGAGACTTGCAGCAGATAACCGCCGGCAACCTGCCGCCGGAACGAGCGCAGCCCTGGCGTGAGTGGCGAAAGCGGCGACGGATTGAGCATCTTGCCGAAGGATTTGAACGCCAGGAAGAACAGATAACCCGCGCCCACAAAGCGCACGATCTCCATCGCATGGGCAATCTCGGCCAAAATGATCGAGAGTCCGAGCACGGTAGCGATCGAGAGCGTCATGCTGCCGCAGGCAACCCCCAGCGCGGTTGCCACAGCAGACCCGCGCCCCTGACCCATCGCCACGCCCAGGATCAGCATCACGCTCGGCCCCGGCGAAAACACGCCCACCAGCAGGATGGACCATGCGAGCATGAGTTGCGGCAGATATTCACCGAGCATGAGACGATGCTTCCAGCTTGCTACGCCGGCACGGAGGCGGATCGAGGCCTCATGCCGTCCTGCGGTTGAAGACGGACCTAGTCTACGAACAGATCAAGAACAAGACAAGCGCGAATTTTCGGAAGCTTTCCACGCGCGGTTGCTCCCCGCTCGCATTGGCCCCGCACGCCACAGACCGCAGATCGTTTGATCTCAAGCGCATCGGCTTTGCCGCATCGCCGGTGGAAAATGGTCGGCGAACCTGCGCCGGTCATAGCCGGGCTCTTCCCGCGATACCGGATTTCACGATGCGGCGTTGGCGTCCCGCTTTCTCAACTCGTCGCGAATTTCGAGCAGCACCTGAAGTTCGCTCGGGCCGGGCGGGGGATCGGCCACGGCGGCCTGCTCCTCGGCGGCCTTCCTGTGGGCCTCGGCAGCCGCGCGCATGCGGTTGATCGCCTTGACCAGCATGAACACGACGAAGGCGATGATCATGAAGTTGATGACCGCTGTGATGAAGGCGCCATAGGCGAAGATCGCGGCCCCTTCCTCGCGCGCGGCCGCAAGGCTCGCGCCATCCGGCACGGTGCCGCTGAGGACCACATACATGTCCGAGAAATCGATGCCGCCGACAATCAGGCCGATGACCGGATCGATCAGGTCGGAGACCACCGAACGGACGATCGCGGTAAAGGCCGCCCCCACGATAATGCCGACCGCCATATCGACGACATTGCCTCTTGCGATGAAATCACGGAACTCTTTCAGCATGCGTTCTGACCCCTGTTCGGCGATGCGCTGGCGCATCGCATTGATAATCGTCAGGGAATTTAGCGCAGGGACGCGCCGGCTTCCACATGGGGCGGGCGAAAAATACGGAACGGGCTGACGGGCTAGGCTTCGAAATCGCCCGGGTCGGCGCGTTCCCAGCCTTGGCCGGTCAGATGTTCCTGCGGCTGGAAGCGTTTCTTGTAGTCCATCTTCCGCGAGCCCTTCACCCAATAGCCGAGATAGACATAGGGAAGGCCCATCGCCTGGGCGCGTTCCACATGGTCGATGATCATGTAGCTGCCGAGCGAGCGCTTCACGTAGGCGGGGTTGAAGAAGGAATAGACCATGGACAATCCATCCACCATGAAATCGGAAAGCGCGACCGCCACCAGTTCGCCTTCTTCCTCTAGCAGGCCGGTCGCAACGCGATACTCGATCAGGCGGGTCTCCACATGGGTTTCCTCGACCATCACCTTGTAATCGTCGAGGCTCATATCGGCCATGCCGCCGCGCTGGTGGCGGCTGTCGAGATAGGTGCGGAACAGGTCGAACTGTTCGGCGGTGGCATAGGCCGGGCGTTCGGTGCCGATGAGATCGGCGTTTCTGGCCTGGGTCTTGCGTAGCGAGCGGCCGGGGACGAATTCACCGGCGACGATGCGCACGGAAACGCAGGCGCGACAGTGTTCGCAGGCCGGGCGATAGGCGATGTTCTGCGAGCGTCGGAACCCGCCCTGGGTCAGAAGGTCGTTCATCTCGCCGGCGCGCGGGCCGACGAGATGGGTGAACACCTTGCGCTCGCGCTCCGCCTCGAGATAGGGGCATTGCGCCGGCGCGGTCAGATAGAACTGTGGCGACTGAGTGGTCTGCGTATTCATGCCCGGCGCACCATGCAACGAAACTTAATCACAGGATGGCGCAATTCGCGGGAACGTCAACCTTTCTGATTTGCGGGCTTGTATTTCCCGCAAATCAGTACTGCGCTTCCTCGCGCACAACCACCGCTCCGATCAGGAAATCATGCAGTAGCCGCTTGCGGTCGGTGAACAGGCCCACCAGCAGGACGAGCGGCGTCAGCAGCGAGTTGAACAGCCAGAACAGCGCCAGATGTACCAGCGCGGTCAGGAAGTCGATCTTCAGCCCGTCGGAGCGCAACATCCTGAGGCCCATCACCCGCATGCCGGGCGAAGCCTGCGCCGAGCCGCCAAGGCTGAAGCCGAAATAGAGCGCCGCCACGATGAAATAGAGCACCGGATAGAGAAAGAAGGCGAGGCCGAGTGTCGCGATGCCGACGAAGAACAACACCACCGCAGCCGGCACCCAGAGGATGGCGATCACGATGTAATCGCAGATGAACGCCAGAACGCGCCGCGACAGCACGCCGGAATAGGCATTGCTGGCCGGCGGGGCCGAATAGGTCAAGTCGCGTTCAACGCTCATCTCTGTCTCCGTTGTCAATCGTGGTTCCAGACCCGATGTGGGTATTGGCTGGGGGAATGCAATAATTCAGCCCCTCGAGACTATGATTTCGCCAGCTTTTCAGCGACCTCGATCGCGAAATAGGTCAGAATTCCGTCGCAGCCGGCGCGTTTGAACGACAGCAGCGTCTCCATCATCACCCTCTCGCCGTCGATCGCGCCGCGCTCGGCGGCCATCCTGATCATCGCGTATTCGCCGGAGACCTGATAGGCGAACACCGGCAGGCCGAAGGCTTCCTTGATGCGCCAGCAGATGTCGAGATAGGGCAGGCCGGGCTTGACCATCAGCATGTCGGCGCCTTCTTCCACGTCGAGCGCTGCATCGCGCAGCGCCTCGGTGGCGTTGGCGGTGTCGATGTAATAGCTCGCCTTGTCGCCCTTCAAGAGGCCCTTGGTCGAGATCGCCTCGCGGTAGGGGCCGTAGAAGCCGGAGGAGAACTTCGTGGCGTAGGACATGATCCCGACGTCCTGGAAGCCCGCCATGTCGAGGCGCTCCCGGATCGCGCCGATGCGGCCGTCCATCATTTCCGATGGCGCGATGATGTCGGCGCCGGCCTCGGCCTGGGCGACGGCCGCCTCGCAGATATGGTCGACGGTCGCGTCGTTGACGATCTCGTCGCCGGTGAGGATGCCGTCATGGCCGTGGCTGGTGAACGGGTCGAGGGCGACGTCGGTGATCACGCCGAGCGAAGGGGCGGCCTTTTTCAGCGCCCGCGTGGCGCGATTGATCAGATTGTCGGGGTTGAGGATTTCCGACCCCGACATGTCGCGCTTTTCAAGCTCGATATTGGGGAAGGTGGCGATCGCGGGAATGCCGAGATCGGCAGCCCTCTTCGCCGCTTCCGCCAGCCGGTCGACGCTCATGCGGGAAACCCCCGGCATGGCAGGGATCGGCTCTTCGATATTCTCGCCGGGAATGACGAAGACCGGCCAGATCAGATCATCCACCGTGAGCCTGTTTTCGCGCACCAGCCGGCGGGTCCAGTCGGCCTTGCGGATGCGGCGCATGCGGCGGTGACCGGTGATCCTGTCCACGAGATGGGTCTTGTCGTTCGGCTCGCTCATTGTCTTCTCCGGCGCTTTCCTGTTCAGGTCCGGCTTGTAGCATGTCGCACCGCCCGGACAAACACGCCATTTTGTCGCTTCACGGCGTTGCGTCAGGGTTTGTAACTTCGATTTTTGAAGCGTATAAGGCGGCGATGAATTCCGAGCAGAACCGTCCGCCACAACCCAGTTTTTCGCAGATGGCCTTCATGGTCTTCAAGCGCTGCGTGGCCGTGTTCTTGATGGCGATCGCGCTTTACAACTGGGCGGAGCTGATCGGCCTTGCCGGCACGGGCCGGTTCGATCTCGTCAGTTCCAATGAGCGCGTCGTCGAGGTCGTGCTCGCGGTCGCCTATCCCGCCGCCGCGGCGGGGCTCTGGTTCGGCGTCGGCTGGGGGCTTGTGCTGTGGGCCATCGGAGCGGCCGTCGAAATGTTCTTGGTCGGGACCGCCGCCGCGCTCATCGGCATTCACGTTTTGTTGTTTGGCCTCTACGCCGCTTTCTGGATTTACCTTGCCTTCATTCGTCGGCGCTAGAATCTGCCGAAAAATGCCGTCGGGATCGATTTGAAAGCCGACAACAATTGGCCATATTGATGTGCAAGGCACATCCATAGAGGCGTCCTCGACGCCTGCGGGACAGAAGAGAACTGGATTCTATGACAAAAGACCTGAACAAGACCGTCAGGACCGTGTCGCGACGCGGTTTCATCGCCGCCGCTGCGGGCGCTGTGGCGCTGCCGAAGCTCGCCGCCGCGCAATCGGCCGTCGACGCTTTGATCAACACGCCCGGTCGCGGCAAATGGGACGAGCAGTTTGATGCCGTCACCTCGCGCGCGCAGGCCGCCGTCAGCTCCAACCAGCCGATCCTCAGCCCCAACGCGCCGATGAACATCATGCAGGCGATGGCGGAGTACCAGCGGATCAACGCCAATGGCGGCTGGCCGGAAGTCCATCCCAATGTGCCGCTCCAGTTCGGCGTCTACGATCCGTCGGTGCGCCAGTTGCGTCAGCGTCTGATCGTCTCCGGCGACCTGCCGCAGGAAGCGGGCATTTCCGATTCCTACGATTCCTATGTGCAGGGCGCGGTGAAGCGGTTCCAGGCCCGTCACGGCCTCGCCGAAACCGGCTATATCGACGAGTACACGCTGAAGGCGCTCAACGTCAGCGCCGCCGTGCGTCTCGCCCAGCTTGAAACCAATCTGGCGCGCGTCGAGGATCTCGGTTCCGATCTCGGCCAGCGCTACGTTCTGGTCAACATTCCGGCGGCCTATTGCGAAGCGGTGGAAAACAATGTCGTGGCGCTGCGCAATGTCGCCATTGTCGGGCGTCCGTCGCGGCCGACGCCGCTGCTGAACTCGAAGATTTTCGAGATCATCTTCAACCCGCCGTGGACCGTGCCGCGCTCGATCATCCAGAAGGATATCATGCCGCTGATGCGCGAGGACCCGAACTATCTCGTCGACAACAAGATCCGGCTCTATGACAACAAGGGCCAGGAAGTCGATCCGCTGACGGTGGACTGGAACGCCGAAAAGGCCCCCAACCTGACCTTCCGTCAGGATCCGGGCCCCAACAGCGCCATGGCCTCGACCAAGATCAACTTCCACAACAGGCATGCCGTCTACATGCATGACACGCCGAGCCAGTCGCTGTTCAACGACATACTGCGCTTCGAATCATCGGGCTGCGTGCGTATCGAAAACGTTCGCGACCTCGATGTCTGGCTGCTGAAGAACACGCCCGGCTGGAACCGCCAGAAGATCGAGGAAACGATCCATGCCGGCATTTCCACGCCGGTGAACCTTGCCGATCCGGTGCCGAACCATTTCGTCTACATCACCGCATGGTCGACCAAGGACGGGATCGTGCAGTTCCGCGACGACATCTACAATCTCGATGGAGCGCCGGAGCTGGCGCTGCAGACCACCACCGGCATCGAATAAACCGTTCCGGCCTATCCGACGTATTCGGTTACGAAAATGCCGCCGCTGAGCGATGCTTGGCGGCGGCATTCGTCTATTGCACGTTTTGAAGGCCGGCGTTAGAACGCAAGCGCCTTTACGGAATGCTTCCGCGATAAACCCTGAGGAGCCCGCGATGACCAGTCAGACCGCGTTTACCGAGAACTTCTTCAACCGTTCGCTTGCCGACACCGATCCCGATATCTTCGATGCGATCGGCAAGGAACTCGGTCGTCAGCGTCACGAGATCGAACTGATCGCGTCCGAGAACATCGTTTCGCGCGCCGTCCTCGAGGCTCAGGGCTCGATCATGACCAACAAATATGCCGAGGGCTATCCGGGCAAGCGCTATTACGGCGGCTGCCAGTTCGTCGATATCGCCGAGGAACTGGCGATCGAGCGCGCCAAGAAGCTGTTCGGCGTCGAATTCGCCAATGTCCAGCCGAATTCCGGTTCGCAGATGAACCAGGCCGTGTTTCTGGCGCTGTTGCAGCCGGGTGATACCTTCATGGGTCTCGATCTCAATTCGGGCGGTCACCTGACCCATGGTTCGCCGGTCAACATGTCGGGCAAGTGGTTCAACGTCGTCTCCTACGGCGTTTCCAGGGACGACAACCGCATCGACATGGACGAGGTGGCTGCGAAGGCGGAAGAGCATCGTCCGAAGCTGATCATCGCAGGCGGCACCGCTTATTCGCGCATCTGGGACTGGAAGCGTTTCCGCGAGATCGCCGATTCGATCGGCGCCTATCTCATGGTCGACATGGCCCATATCGCCGGTCTGGTCGCAGGCGGCGTGCACCCGTCTCCATGTCCGCATGCCCATGTGGTTACCACCACCACCCATAAGTCTCTCCGCGGTCCGCGCGGCGGCGTGGTGCTGACCAATGACGCCGACATCGCCAAGAAGGTCAATTCGGCCGTTTTCCCCGGCCTGCAGGGCGGTCCGCTGATGCACATCATCGCCGCCAAGGCCGTTGCCTTCGGCGAGGCGCTGCAGCCGGAATTCAAGCAGTATGCCGAGCAGGTGGTGAAGAACGCCCGGGCGCTCGCCGGCTCGCTGATGGAAGGCGGGCTCGATGTCGTCTCCGGCGGCACCGACAACCATTCCATGCTGGTCGACCTGCGCAAGAAGAACGCCACCGGCAAACGCGCGGAAGCCGCCCTTGGCCGCGCCTACATCACCTGCAACAAGAACGGCATTCCCTTCGACCCGGAAAAGCCGTTCGTGACCTCGGGCGTCCGTCTCGGCACGCCGGCCGGCACCACGCGCGGCTTCACCGAGAAGGAATTCGCCGAGATCGGTTCGCTGATCGTCGAGGTGCTCGACGGGCTGAAGCAGGTCAATTCCGACGAGGGCAATGCCGCCGTCGAGGCTGCCGTGCGCGACAAGGTGGTCGACCTCACCGCGCGCTTCCCGATGTATGGCTATATGGGCTGATGCGCTGCCCGTTCTGCAATTCGCCTGATACCCAGGTCAAGGATTCGCGCCCGGCGGAGGACAACACGTCCATCCGCCGCAGGCGCGTCTGTCCGGATTGCGGCGGGCGCTTCACCACGTTCGAGCGCGTGCAGCTGCGCGAGCTCGTCGTGGTCAAGAAGAACGGCCGCAAGGTGCCGTTCGACCGCGACAAGCTGGTGCGCTCCTTCGAGATCGCGCTGCGCAAGCGCCCGGTCGAGCGCGAACGCATCGAGCGGGCCGTCTCCGGCATCGTCCGGCGTCTGGAAAGCTCGGGCGAGCCGGAAGTGCAGTCGGAGGAAATCGGCCTTCTGGTGCTGGAAGCGCTGAAAAACCTCGATGACGTCGCCTTCGTCCGCTTTGCATCGGTCTACCGCGATTTCTCCACCACGGAGGATTTCGAGGAGATCATCACCGAGTTCTCGGCCAAGATCGCGCGCGAAACCGGCGTCCAGCACGACTGAATTTCAGCAAAACACTTGCAAGCCGCCTGCGCCCATGGTTTAGCGGCACAACGAGCGCTGTCGCGCGAAATTACTGACCGCATCCTGACAGGATTGCGAGGAGCATCATGACCACGGAAAAGACCGCCAACCAGCGGGGCGCAGCACGCCTTGCCGCCGTTCAGGCCCTCTACCAGATGGATATCGGCGGAACCGCGCTTGCCGACGTGCTGGCCGAATACGAGGTTTACCGCCTCGGCAAGGAAGTCGACGGCGACACCTATCTGAAGGCCGATCCGGCCTGGTTCCGCGCGATCGTCACCGGCGTCGTCAAGGACCAGAAGACCCTCGACCCGATGATCGCCGGGGCGATCTCGGAAGGCTGGACGCTGTCGCGGCTCGATTCGACGCTGCGCGCCATTCTGCGCGCCGGCGTTTTCGAAATCGTCACCAAGCCCGACGTGCCGACCGCCGTCATCGTCACCGAATATGTCGAGATCGCCACCGCCTTTTTCGAAGGCGAAGAGGGCAAGCTCGTTCACGCGGTGCTGGACCGCATAGCCCGCCGCGAACGCGGCCAGCCCAACGCCAACTGATCCTGACAGACTGCGTATCATCTCCGCAAACGGCGCCGCATAGCCCCCGATCTTCTCGCCCCGGAGGGGAGAGATGTCGCGAAAGCGACAGTGAGGGGGGAGACCATCCCCGCGAACGCCCTCACGATTTGAAACGCTGAACCACCCTCACAGCCCCTTTCGGGGCATCTCTCCCGCCAGCGGGAGAGAGTATTGGGAGCAAGGTTCGGGTCCCATATTCAATCGTCGACGCCGGTTGCCGGGGCGTCGCTGTTACTCCCCGATCGCGATGCCCTCGCGTCTCGGATCGGCACCGCCGTAAAGCATGCCGTCCTCGATGGCGATCGCCTGCAGCCCGGACGTCTGCGGGCCGATCTTCACCTTGTATCCCATCGCCTCTAGCGGCCCTGCCATCGCCTCCGCATCGGTTCCGGCCTCGATGTCGTAAGTTCCGAAGCGGTTGAGGAGGTGCGGCATGGCGACGGCCTCCTGCACGTTCATGTCCCAGTCGAGATAGGCGATCACGGCCTGCGCCACATAGCCGATGATCGAGCTTCCGCCCGGCGAGCCGATGACCAGCGCCGGCTTGCCGTCCTTCATCACGATCGTCGGCGCCATCGACGAGCGCGGCCGCTTGCCGGGCTCCACGCGGTTGGCGATCGGATAGCCGGCCTCGTCATGGGTGGCGAAGGAGAAATCGGTGAGCTCGTTGTTCAGCAGAAAGCCGGATTTGGTCATCAGCCGGCTGCCGAAGCCGTTTTCGATTGTTGAGGTCATCGAAAGCGCGTTGCCCTCAGCATCGACGATGACGATCTGGGTGGTGGAGGGGAGTTCGATGGCGGTGCCATCGCCATAGCGGATCATGGCGTGGTCCCAGGCGGGGAGGCCGGGTTCGACCGTCTCCAGAGCCTTGTCGCCATCGAGCAGCTTCGCGCGCATCCTCAGATAATCCGGCGCGACGAGGCCGTTCAGCGGCATCGGCACAAAATCGGTGTCGGCCATGTAGCGGCCGCGATCGGCGAAAGCGAGGCGCGAGGCGTCGCCGATCAGCCGCCAGCTTTCCGGATTGTCCGGCCCGAGCGACGCGAGGTTCTTGTCGGCGGTAAGCCCGAAGATCTGGCCGACGGTGAGCGCGCCGGAGGAGGGCGGGCCCATGCCGCAGACGTCATAGCTGTGATAGGCCACGCACACCGGCTCGCGTTCGACCACGCGATAGGCGGCGAGATCCTCCAGTGCCAGCAGCCCCGGATTGCCTTCGGCCCCTTGCACGGTATCGACGATGTCTTCGGCGATCGAACCGGAATAGAAGGCCTCGGCGCCATTCGCCGCGAGCGCCGTCAGCGTCTCGGCATAGGCCGGGTTCTGGAGCAGGGTGCCCGCGGCAAGCGGCTCGCCGCCCGGCAGGAAATAATCAGCGGTGGTGGTGAAGCGGCCGAGCCGTTCGCTGTCGTCGGCGATCTGGCCGGCAAGGCGGGGCGAAACGGCGAAGCCGTCTTCGGCGAGCGCGATCGCATCATCGAACAGGCTCTGCCATTCGAGCTTGCCCCAGCGCTCATGCGCCGCCTCCATCAGCATTGGCGTGCCGGGCGTGCCGACCGAGCGGCCGCCGACCACGGCATCATAGAACTGAAGCGGCTCGCCATTGTCATCGAGGAACAGTTTCGGCGTCGCCGCGCGCGGCGCGGTCTCGCGGCCGTCCAGCGTCGTCAGCCGGTCGGTTGCGGCGTCATACCAGACCAGAAACGCGCCGCCGCCCATGCCGGAGGATTGCGGTTCGACAAGGCCCAGAACCGCCTGCACCGCGACCATGGCGTCGGCGGCGCTGCCGCCCTCGGCGAGCACCCGCGCGCCGGCCTCCACGGCAAGCGGATTGGCGGCTGCCACCATCCATTTATCTGCCTCTATGGGCCTGCCTTCCGCCTTGGCGGCAAGGGCCGCTTCGACCTCGGGCGAGACGGCGGAAAAGCCGGCCTCCGTCGTGCCGATTTCCGGGGCAACCGAGTCGGCAGCCTGCTGGGCCGCGACCGGAACAGTCAACAGCGCAACGAAAGCGCTGCCCGCAATCAATCTCATCATTCCCCTGTCTCCTCTTTCTGCGCTTGATGCGCGCAAGCTTGAGCAGAGTGCGCCAGAAATACTCGGCCGCGTCAAGGAAGGCTGCGGCAAAGCGGGAACTTATGGGGACGCTCGACTGTTATAGTAGTGATAGTTCTCCAGAGGTTCTCCTCAATGTCTTCCAAAATCGCGATCATCGGCTCCGGCCCCACCGGGATCTACACGCTCAAGGGGCTGATCGGCGAGCATGCGCCGCTAGAGATCACGATTTTCGAGCGCGAGGACATGCCGGGTAAGGGCATGCCCTACCAGCCGCACATCAATGACCGGGCGATGCTTTCCAATATCGCCAGCATCGAAATTCCGCCGATCTGCGAGACCCTGACCGGTTGGCTGCGCCGCCAGGACGACGATGCGCTCCAGGAATTCGGCATCGCCCGCGACGCGATTGCCGAACGCACCTTCTACACCCGCGTGGTGCTCGGCGAGTATCTTCAAGCGCAGTTTTTCGGGCTCGTTCAGCAGGGGCGCGAAAACGGCCACAGGATCGCGGTGAAGGCCGCGCATCGCGTGTCCGACATCGCGCTGATGCGCGACGCTATCGAACTGACGGTGGAAACGCCGGCCGGCGACTACGAAAAGGCGGTTTTCGATCATGTGGTGCTGGCAACCGGCCATGACTGGCCGGAGGCGACCGAAACCCGTCCGGGCTATTTCGTCTCGCCCTGGCCCGCGCCGGCGCTGAAGTCGATCCCGGCCTCAAAGGTCGGCATACTTGGCACCTCGCTTAGCGGCATCGATGCGCTGATCACGGTCGCGACCGCCCATGGCGGTTTTCTGCTCGATGATCAGGGCGATCTGCAATATCAGCCGCATGCCGATACGGAAGGCTTCCACGCGACGATGATGTCGCGAAAGGGCATTCTGCCGGAAGCGGATTTCTACTGCGAAATTCCCTATCGCCCGCTGGTCTTTTGCACCGAGGAGGCGATCGAGCGGCTGATCGCCACCCATGAACACGGGTTGCTGGACGCCATTTTCGAGCTTTTCAGGCAGGAGCTGACGCTCGCCGATCCTGATTATGCCGCACGCATCGGGCTTTCCATGCTGTCGGTCGAAACGCTGGCGCCGGCCTATTTCCACGAACGTCAGACGGCTGATCCGTTCGCCTTCGCTGCGCGCAACCTCGCGGAAGCCGAGATGAACCAGCAGCGCCGGTATACAGTCGAGTGGCGCTATGCGATTCTCCGCATGCATGAGGTGATCGCAAAGGCGATTCCGCATCTGGACGCCGCCGATCTCGAGCGCTTCCACAGGCACTTCAAGACCGTCTTCGTTGATGACTACGCCACCGTACCGCATGATTCCATCCGCAGGCTGCTGGCGCTCCACCGCGCCGGCAAGCTTGAGGTCCGCGCCATCGGCGATGATGCCGAGATCGACAATGAGAGCGTTCAGCGCGGCGCCGTCGTGCGTTTTGCGGGGCAGGAGCTGGGCTTCGACGCCTTTATCGACGCGACCGGCCAGAGCTCGCTTTCGGCCCGCGATCTGCCCTTCCCCACGCTGGTTGCCCAGGGCGTGGTCAGCCCGGCTTCGACGCGAGGCAGTCTTATGGCGGAGGAAATGGTGCGCACCGGCGGCGTCGATCTTGATGCGGCCTTCCGCCCGATCTTCACCGAAAACCTCTCGCGCAACCTCTATTGCGGTTCGATCTCCTTCCTGCTGCACAAGCTGCCCTTCGTGCAGGGCATTACCTCGGCTCGCGACATCGGCGACGTGATTTCAGCCGCGATCCTCGAAAGCGAGGCCGAGGGCGCGCTGACGGCCGCCTGACGGCTCAGGCGGCGCGGCTGGCGATATCGCCGGTTGCGATGAAGCCGGGTTGCTCGATCGTGCAGTAGATGCCGAAATTGCGCCGGTTGTGGCGCAGCAGCGAGCGCAGGATATCGGCGTTTTCGGAGATCTCCGGCTGCGGCGCGATCGTCATGCCGCAGCGGCGGGTTTCCTCGAAGCCGACAATCAGCGCCTTGCCGAGTTGCAGCCTCTGTGTGATCCACTCCTTTTCCGGAAAGCCCGCCAGCCCCGGCGTCTTCAGCACCACATTCGGGCGGAACCGCCGGCTTGAGACATCGTCGGTCCCGGCGAGGGTGGCAAGGTGCTTCAATCCGTCGGTGGTGACCAGGTGGATCGGGGAAGGGAGATAGCGGTTGACGGCAACCGGGCCGGAATCATCGGCGTTGCGCGCGTAGGGTCGCACCTCGACGGCGAAGCCGAAATGGGCGGCGAGCCTTTCCGCAAGCCCTGCATCGTCCACGCCCGTCCGTCCGCCGTCGGGAAAGCCGATCTCCGGCCGGTTGTCCTCGCCAAGTCTGGCGCTGAGAAACAGGGCGGGCCGCCAGCGCAATTCTTTTTCGGGGGCTGCGGGCGCTCCGGTTTCGGCATCGCAGATGCACCAGGCGCGATCGAAGGCAATGCCATCGCTGCCGAGCACGGCGGAGGTCAATCGCTCTCCGCCGAGCGAACTGACCGGGTAGCGCCAGATTTCAATGATTTCGCCAAGCGGCTCCATTCTGCCCTCTTTCGTGGTTTTCAGCCTGTTCGAAACCCGACCGTAGCCTGTTGGTTCCCTTCATGCCTCAAAAATCACCGACCCGACAGCGCCCGTTTTACCGCCGCATCGATCAGCTCGATCCCGCGCGGAATATCGCTGGAATCGATCGAGCCGTAGCCGAGCCGGAAAAGCGGGCAGGGCTCGGGCGGGTTTTCGAAGAACACCGCGCCGGGTTCGATCAACACGCCGTCTGCCTTCAACTCCTCGGCGAGCCTTGCGCTGTCGAGCCCGTCGGGGCCTCTCAGCCACACGCTCGCCCCGCCGGCCACCGCCGCGCTTTCGAGCGTGAGGCAGCTTTTCGCAAGCGCCTGATCCAGAACCGCGCGCCGCTTCACCATCGCGCCAAGCAGCCGCACGATATGGGCGTCATAATGGCCGAGCGCCAGGAAATAGGCGGTGATGCGCTGCAGGTGGCCGGGCGGATGGCGCAGCAGCATCGTCCTCAGCGCCCGCGCCTTGGCGATCAGCGGGGCGGGCGCCACCAGATAGCCGATCCTGAGGCCGGGAAACAGCGACTTCGAGAAACTGCCGATATAGAGAACGCGGCCCTCGGTATCGAGCGATTTCAGCGCCGGGGCGGAGGGGCCGAGATAGGACATCTCGAAATCATAATCATCCTCGACGATCACGAAATCCTGGGCGGCCGCGCGGTTCAGCAGATCCTGGCGGCGGCCGAGCGGCATGGTCGAACCGGTCGGAATGTGGTGGCTGGGCGTGATCATCACCAACCGCGTATCCTCCGGCAGCGTTTCCGGATTCAGGCCGAGCGAATCGACCGGCAGGAAGGTGACAGGGCTTTGTGAGCGGCGCAGCGTCTCGGCGATATCGGGGTAGCCCGGCTCCTCGGTCACGGCCCGCCGGTCGGCCCGGCAAAGAAGCTCCACCGCGATATAGAGCGCGTTCTGCGCGCCGAGCGTGACCAGCACCTCATCCGGCCGGGCATGGATGCCGCGCCGGGGCAGGGTGTTGGAGCAGATATAGTCGATCAGCAGCGGATCGTCGTTGCCGTAGCGATCGGTGGAAAGATCGCCGAAATCGCGGCTGCCAAGCGCGCGGCGGGCGCAATCGCGCCAGGCGTAGTGATCGAAGAGCCGCGGATCGGGCTGGCCGTAGATGAAGGGATAGCGATAGCTGCGCCAATCCGCCGGCTTGCGGATCACCCGCCGTGGCGGCGGATGGTCGGCAAGCCATTGCGACCAGTCAAGCGAAGCGTCGCCCGCCGTCGCGCCGGCGACTTTCAATCCGCGATGGGGCGCGGTGGCGGCGACCGCGACGCCCGAGCGCGGCAGGGTTTCGAGATAACCCTGGCCGACCAGCTCCTGATAGACCAGCGTCACCGTCATGCGCGAGAGGCCCAGCGCTTCGGCAAGTTTGCGGCTCGACGGCAGGCGGGTGCCGGGCCGCGCGCCGCTTTCCAGGATCGCGCGCACAAGGGCTGCCGCGAGCCGCCCCTGCAGGGTCGACGCGTCGGCGGCGCGCAGGAAAATGCTCTCGGCTGCGATCGTGTTTTTCATCTGGACCTAACGAAGCTGCAAACTGGACATATCGCGGAACCGCGCTTGCTGCAATCTTGACGGCCGTCAAGCGACCGCGAATTCAATCAAGCGGCGCACTAATCCAAAAGTAGGGGACTACACATGACCATTCTCACCCGTTTTGTGACCGGCGCCGTGGCCGCGCTCGCGCTGAGCCTGCCGGCCGCCGCAACCGAATACCGCATTGCCGTGGGCGACGGCGCGGGCGGCACGCAGGAAGCGCTCGGCCTTGCTTTCATCGAAGCGCTGGAGCAGGAGTCCGGCGGTGAAATGACCGGCAAGCTGTTCCTCAACGGCCAGCTCGGCGACGAGCAGGACACCGTGACGGCGGCTGCCACCGGGACGCTCGATTTCTCGATCCTCGCGATCAACAATATTACCCCGTTCTCGCCGTCGGTCGGCACGCTGACGCTGCCTTATGTGATCCTCAGCCAGGATGACGCCGAGCAGCTTACCCAGGGCGAGATCGGCCAGCAGATGATCGAGCAGACCATCGAGGATGCCGGCGTGCGCATCATCGGCTGGGCCTATTCCGGCTTCCGCGTGCTGACCAACTCCAAACGGCCGGTTTCCACCGTGGAGGATCTGCAGGGCCTGGTGATCCGCGTTCCCAAGAACGAGATCATGATCGAGACCTACAAGAGCTGGGGCGTGAACCCGACGCCGATGGCCTGGGGCGAAACCTTCGCGGCCCTTCAGCAGAAGGTCGTCGACGGCCAGGACAACCCCTACATGACCGTCTATGCGATGAAGTTCGACGAGGTGCAGAAGTATATCACCAACCTGCACTACATCTTCTCGATCGAGCCGCTGATCATCTCCGAAGCACTGTTTGAAAGCCTTTCGGAAGAAGAGCAGCAGCAGGTGCTGGCGGCAGGCGAAGCCGCGACCAAGGCCTCGTCGGAATTCCTGCGGGCCGAGGAAAGCAAGATCAAGGAGGAACTCGTCAGCCGCGGCATGGAGATCACCGATCCGGCCAATAACGAGCAGGAATTCATCGATCTCGCCACCACGGCCGTGTGGCCGAAGTTCTATGATCAGATCGGCGGCAAGGACGTGCTGGACAACGTGCTGACCTCGCTCGGCCGCGAACCGGCGAAGTAATGGGTGAGGGGCGCCGGGCGCTGTCCGTCGCCGCCAAGGCTCGTCTCCCTCTCCGCGTCATGCTCGGGCTTGACCCGAGCATCCAGGCCACTCGGAAAGCACTGCCTGGACCCTCGGGTCAAGCCCGAGGGTGACCCGAGGAGGGGATGCGCTTGAGCAACTGCCGCTGGCATGCCCCGCGCCCCTCCCGCCATCGCCGTCCACGCCAATCCTCCCGAGGTTGCCATGTCCGCATTCTGGTCGTTTGTCGACAAGTTCGAAAGCCATGTGTGCCGTGTGCTACTGGCCGTGTTCGTGACGCTTCTGTTCGTCCAGATCGTCGCCCGCCAGTTGTTCGGTTTCTCGATCACCTGGATCGAGGAGCTTTCGGTCATCCTGTTCGTCTGGTTCGCCTATTTCGGCGCGTCCTATGCGGCGCGGATCGCCGCGCATAACCGCGTCACCTTCCAGTTGAACGCGATGTCGCGCAAGAAGGCCCGCATTGTCGAGGCGATCGGCGATGCGTTCTGGATCGCCTTCAACGTCGTTTTCATCATCGAATCGATCGATTTCATCGGCCGCCTGAAGCCGTTCGTGAAGGCCCAGACGCTGGGCTGGGAGATGCGCTACATCTATCTCGCGCTGCCGATCGCGTTCACGCTGATGACGATCCGCATCCTTCAGGTCAACTACATGAAACTGGTGATGGGCATCGACCCGGCCGATCCGGACAAGGCGAGCGTGGAGGCCGCGATGGAATTCGCCGCCGACGAGCAGCGCGCCTATGAGCGGAGGCACCCCTGATGGACGGCTGGCTCATTGAAATCCTGTTCGGCGCGTTCTTCGGCCTTTTGATCCTCGGCGCGCCGATCACCGTGGCGCTCGGCGTAGCCTCGCTGATCGCCATGCTCTATCTCGGCGACAACCCGATCAAGATGGTGCAGATGGCATGGTCTTCGGTTGGTTCCTTCCCGCTGATGGCGCTGCCCGCCTTCATCCTCGCCGGCGCACTGATGGAAGCCGCTGGTCTGTCGCGCAGGCTGATCGCCTTCGCGGAGAGCCTTGCCGGCCCGTTTACCGGCGGGTTGGGCGCTGCGACCGTGATGGCCTGCCTGTTCTTCGGCGCGATCTCGGGCTCTGGTCCTGCAACCACGGCCGCCGTCGGCATGCTGATGATCCCGGCGATGGCGCGTCAGGGCTACGGTCCCGGCTATGCGGCCTCGGTCACAGCGGCGGCGGGTGGTCTCGGCATCATCATTCCGCCCTCGATCCCGATGGTGATCTTCGGCATTTCGGCCATGGGCATGCAGCCGCCGCCGGAAGCGGTCGAGGCGCATGGCGTGTTCCAGTCGGTGTCGATCTCCAAGCTGTTCATCGCGGGCGTCCTGCCGGGCGTGGTGATGGCGGGCGGTCTTTTGACCATGAACTATATCCGCTGCCGGATCCGCGGCTTCCACGGTTCCGACGAGCCGTTCTCGCTGCGGCGCGTTGCCAGCGCCGGCTATCACGGCTTCTGGGCCTTGCTTGCCCCGGTCGTGATCCTCGGCGGCATCTATTCCGGCTATTTCACGCCGACGGAGGCCGCGATTGTCGCGATCTTCTACACGCTGTTCGTGGGCGCTGTGATCTATCGCGAACTCGATGTCCGTCAGGTGATCAAGGCGCTCGACACCACGACCTGGCTTGCCGGTCGCGTGCTGCTGGTGCTGTTCGCGGCCACGATCTTCGGTCGGATACTGGTGGAAAACGATGTGCCGGGCGTGATTGCCGGCGGCATCCTCTCGCTCACCGACAATCTCTATGTGATCTGGGCCATGGTCATCGGCCTGCTGCTGATCATCGGCATGTTCATGGAAACGCTGGCGGCGATCATGATCCTGGTGCCGGTGATGCTGCCGGTCGCCTACATGATGGGCATCGACCCGGTCCATTTCGGCATCGTGATGATCTGCACGCTTTCGGTCGGCTTCCAGACCCCGCCGCTTGGCGAGAACCTGTTCATCGCATCCGGCATTTCCGGGATCTCGATCGAGCGGATCAGCCTCAGGGCGATCCCGTTCGCGATCGCCTCGGTCATCGCAATCTTCATCATCGCAAGCTTCCCGGCAATCTCTCTCTGGCTGCCGCGGATGATGGGCTACTAGGGCAAGGAAAACTTCCATGACTGCAAATAACAAGAAACTGTCCGCCGACGATCTGAAGGCCACGTTTGACGCCTTCAACCGCCACGACATCGACGGGGTGATGACCCATTTCGCCGATGACTGCGTGTTCTTCACCGTTGCCGGCGATCATGAGTACGGCAACCGGATCGAGGGCAAGGAGGCGATCGCCAAGGCCTTTGTCGGGGTCTGGACCGCGATGCCGGACGTCCAGTGGGCCGATCACAGCCATTTCCTGTCGGAGGACGGCACCCGCGGCGTCAGCCAGTGGACCTTCCGCGCCACCAATCCCGACGGCACCCGGACCGAGGTTCAGGGCGTCGACCTGTTCCGGATCAGGGACGGCCAGATTGTCGAGAAGCAGGCGATCCGCAAGCAGCGGCCTGCAATACCCGCCAAGTGATGTGAGACGATCATGCAGGTCAACGCAAAACGCCTGGGATCGAAGCCCTTCGATCCGCATTATGATCCCCTGACCGACCGCACCCTCGGCCCGGGCAGCGATTACGCGCCGACCTATTGGATCGGCACCGCGGGCGAAACGCCCGAGGACGACGGGCCCGTGACCGGCGACATGGATGTCGACGCCGTGGTGATCGGCTCCGGCTATACCGGGCTTTCGACCGCGATCCACCTTGCCAAGATGCACGGCATCACGGCGACCGTGCTGGAGGCGAATGGTGTTGCCTATGGCTGCTCCACCCGCAATGGCGGGCAGGCGCAGATCAGCGCCGGCCGGCTGAAGCGCAGCCAGTGGATCGAGCGCTGGGATCTTCCGACCGCACGCGCGCTGCACGACGAGATGGTCGAGGCCTTCGATCTGTTTCGCGGGCTGGTGCGCGACCACGCGATCGCCTGCGAACCACAGGATGGCGGGCATTATTACATCGCCCACAAGGCGAGCGCGATGCCGTCGCTGGAGGCCGAGACGCGGCTTTTGAACGACAAGTTCGGTTATGGCGCGCGGATGCTCTCCCGTGAGGAATTGCATGAGACGGTCGCCCGCGACATGGAGGCCCATGGCGCGATGTGGGAGCCGGATGGCACCGGCATCCATGCCGCGAGGCTCGCCTTCGGCTATCTGCGGGTCGCCCGCGAACTGGGCGCGAAGGTACATACCGACAGCCCGGTTCAGGCCTGGGAATACAAGGACGGCGTCCACCATCTGAAGACCCCGCGCGGCACGGTGCGGACGAAGCGCGTGGCGGTTGCCACCGCCGCCTATGCGCCGCGCGGCCTGCATCCGCGGGTCAAGGACCGGCTGTTGCCGATCATGTCCAACAGCGTCGTCACAAGGGTTCTGACCGAGGATGAGCTGAAGTCCGTGGGCATCAAGAAGCTTTCGCCGCTGACCGATACCCGCACGTTGCGCAACTATTACCGCCTGTTGCCCGACAACCGGCTGCAGATCGGTTCGCGCGCCGCGATCACCGGCCGCGATGCCTCCAATCCGGCGCATCTGAAAGGGCTTCGCGATGCCATTGCCCGCAAGTTCCCGGTGCTGGCCGATGTCGAGCTCGACTATAGCTGGTGGGGCTGGGTGGATGTCTCCCACGACATGATGCCGCGCATCACCGGCATGCCGGATCTGCCCGGCGCCTATTATTCGCTCGGCTATGGCGGCAACGGGGTGATGTATTCAGCGATGGCCGGCCGCCGCATGGCGCAGCTCGTTGCCGGCGAGCCGATCCCCGACCTGCCGATCTACGGCAATGAACTGAAACACGAGGGCTGGAAAACGCCCTTCCGCCGGCTCGGACAATGGGGCCTCTATCAACTCTATCATTACCGTGACGAGCGGAAATAAGGAAAAATACCGATGAAAATGACCACCGAGGAAGCCTTCGTCAAAGTCCTGCAGATGCATGGGATCGAGCATGCATTCGGCATTATCGGCTCGGCCATGATGCCTGTCAGCGACCTGTTTCCGAAGGCCGGCATCACCTTCTGGGACTGCGCCCACGAGACCAATGCCGGCCTGATGGCCGACGGCTTCACCCGCTCCACCGGCAAGATGTCGATGGCGATCGCCCAGAACGGCCCCGGCGTCACCGGCTTCGTGACCCCGGTCAAGACCGCCTACTGGAACCACACGCCGCTGCTGCTGGTGACCCCGCAGGCCGCCAACAAGACGATCGGGCAGGGCGGTTTTCAGGAAATGGAGCAGATGCGGCTTTTCGCCGATTGCGTCAGCTATCAGGAAGAGGTCCGCGACCCCTCGCGCATTCCCGAAGTGCTGAACCGGGTGATCATGGAAGCCTGGCGCAACTCCGCGCCGGCGCAGATGAATATTCCCCGAGACATGTGGACCCAGGTGATCGATGTCGACCTGCCGCAGGTTGTCGCCTTCGAGCGTCCGGCGGGCGGCGAACAGGCGGTTGCCGAGGCCGCGAAACTGCTTTCCGAAGCGAAGTTCCCGGTGATCCTGTCCGGCGCAGGCGTCGTGCTGTCCGGCGCGATCCCGGATCTGATCCAGCTTGCCGAACGTCTCGATGCGCCGGTTTGCAGCAATTACCAGCACAATGACAGCTTCCCCGGCTCGCATCCGCTGGCCATGGGCCCGCTCGGCTATAATGGCTCCAAGGCCGGTATGGAGATCATCGCCAAGGCCGATGTGGTGCTGGCGCTCGGCACCCGCCTCAACCCGTTCTCGACCCTTCCGGGCTATGGCATCGATTACTGGCCGAAGGATGCGAAGATCATCCAGGTCGACATCAATGCGTCGCGCATCGGGCTCACCAAGAAGGTGACCGTCGGCATCCAGGGCGATGCGGGCAAGGTGGCGCGCGGCATTCTGGCCGGGCTTTCCGCCAATGCCGGCGATGCCGGGCGCGCGGACCGCAAGCATCTCGTCTCCCAGACCAAGTCGCGCTGGGCGCAGGAATTGACGAGCCTCGATCACGAGGATGACGATCCGGGCACGGAATGGAATGCCGGCGCGCGCACCCGCGACGCGGAGCTGATGTCGCCGCGCCAGGCCTGGCGCGCGATCATGCAGGCGGTGCCGAAGGAGGCGATCGTCAGCAGCGATATCGGCAACAACTGCGCGATCGGCAATGCCTATCCGACCTTCGAAAAGGGCCGGAAATATCTGGCGCCCGGCCTGTTCGGTCCCTGCGGTTACGGCTTCCCCGCGATCCTCGGCGCCAAGATCGGCAACCCGGATACGCCGGTGATCGGCTTTGCGGGTGACGGCGCATTCGGGATTTCCATGAACGAGATGACCGCCTGCGGTCGCGACCCCTGGCCGGCGATCACCATGGTGATCTTCCGCAACTATCAGTGGGGCGCGGAAAAGCGCAACACGACGCTTTGGTACGACAACAACTTCGTCGGCACCGAGCTCGACCGTGACACCTCCTATGCCGCGATCGCCAAGGCCTGCGGCGCGCACGGCGTCCAGGTCCGCAGCCAGCAGGAGCTCACCGAAGCGCTGACGGCGGCCGTGGAGCGGCAGCTCAAGAACAAGGAAACCACCTTCATCGAGGTGCTCCTCAACCAGGAACTCGGCGAACCCTTCCGCCGCGACGCGATGAAAAAGCCCGTCGTCGTCGCCGGCATCGATGCCAGTGACATGCGCCCGCAGAAGGGTGCTGCCTGAGTGTCAGGCTGAGGCCAAGCAGAAAACAATCTCCCCCTTGAGGGGGAGATGCCCCGACAGGGGCAGAGAGGGGTGAACCTTATCGGCAAATTCGGAGCTTGCGGCTTTTAGGGCTTGCGCCCTTTACCCCTCTCTGTCGCTTTCGCGACATCTCCCCCTCAAGGGGGGAGATTGGGGCTGAGGGGTTGTCGCTCGGCGCTGGGTCGGTAGCTGACGTCCAGTTCGTTTCGGCCAGAACGCTCCGCCGCATAAAGTCAATCACGACTATCCTGCTTCGGCTTTTCCGGCCGAAACGTATAGCCCGTCTCCACCGCCGCCAGACCATACTTGCCGCGCAGGCGGTCGATGGCGTCCTCGGCTGCGGCGCGTTTGGCGGCGCCCGGGTCGACGAGGTCGGGCGGGTCGGCGGTGGCGGGGTCGCAGAGGTCGGAAATGCCGATGCCGATCAGGCGGTATTTCGTGCCGTCGGTCTCGTTTTTCAGCATTGAAAGCCCGTTGGAGAAGATCCGGTCGGCTAGCTGGGTCGGCGCGCTCAGATGGCGGTTGCGGGTGCGGATCTTGAAGTCCGCTGTCTTCAGTTTCAGCACCACCGTATGCCCGGCAAAGCCGGCCGCCTTGGCGCGGCGGGCGGTCTTTTCGCTCAAGCGCCTGAGGATGGCGCTTAGCTCCTCAAGGTCGGAAATGTCGGTGTTGAACGTGGTCTCGTTGGAGATGCTCTTGGTTCCCCGTTCCGGCTTGACGGAGCGCGTGTCCTCGCCGCGGGCGAGGTGGTAGAGCCTCGGGCCGATCACGCCGTAGCGGCGCAGCAGCTCGTTCTTCTCCATGGTCTGGAACTGGCCGATCGTGGTGATGCCGTCGCGCTTCAGCGTTTCGGTAAACGCCTTGCCCACGCCCCAGATCATGCCGACCGGCTTGTCGGCCAGAAAGCTCTTGGCCTCCGCCTCGCCGATCACCGAGAAACCGCGCGGCTTGTTGAGGTCGGAAGCGATCTTGGCGAGGAATTTGCAGTAGGATAGGCCGATGGAAATGGTGATGCCGAGTTCGGCCTCCACGCGCTTGGCGAAGCGGGCGAGCGTGACGGCGGGGCTTGCCCGGTGCAGTTTCTCGGTGCCGGAAAGATCGAGAAAGGCCTCGTCGATCGAGAGCGGTTCCACCATCGGTGTCAGTTCCAGCATCATCGCCCGCAACTGGCGACCGACGGCGACGTATTTTTCCATGTTCGGGCGGATCACCACCGCATCCGGACAGGCCTCCAGCGCCTTGAACATCGGCATTGCCGATTTCACGCCGCTGATTCGGGCGATGTAGCAGGCGGTGGAGACCACGCCGCGCTTGCCGCCGCCGATAATCAGCGGCTTGTCGGCAAGCTCGGGATTGTCTCGCTTCTCGATCGCGGCGTAGAAAGCATCGCAATCGATATGGGCGATCGACAGTGTGTGCAGTTCGTCATGGCGCAACAGCCGGGGACTACCGCAATGGCGGCAGCGACGCGCCGCGCCCGCGGTCGCCTTCAGGCAATCGCGGCACAAGGCTTCCGGAGTGGGCGTCGTTTCGGCCATGACCATCAGAACAAAGGTTGAACAGCCGAAATTACCGCCGGGACTGCAGTAAGGCAAGGAGCGGCGCGATGGCGATCAACCGTTTTCGGCAATGTGGCGGCGGATCAGCCGGTCGGCATGGTCCCAGCCGGTCGCGACCACGGAGGGGGCCTCGGTCTTCGGCGCCATCGCGCGATAATCGTCGTTGATCAGCAGGTTGATGGTGAGTGCGTCCGGCAGGGATTTTGCAACCGATCTGCAATTGTAGAGCATGTCGTCCACGAAGATCAGAGCCGGCGGGTCCTTGCTGCAAAGCGCGCTCAACACCTCGCCCTTCGGTTCCTCCGACGCGATCAGCGGAAACCCGAATCCGTAGCGGGACAGCAAGCGGCGGCGCGCGGCGCGATGGCGCGGCGGCATGGCCGTGAGTAGCAGGACGTCGGCGATGTCGCCGAGGCCGTCGAGCGTTTCGCGCGCGGCGTCGAACGGCTCCTGCCATTCCTCCTGGGCGTCGTAGAATGCCGACAGGAAAGCGCCGACATCAGCATCGGGAATTTTCTCGCCTGTGGCAAGGGAGGTCACATTGCCGTTCAGGCTGAAGGTCTCGAGCAGCAGTTCGTGGTCGTTCGCTTTCAGGAAGGCCTTGAACGGGTCGAGGAATTGCAGCACGACCTCATCGACATCGACGACCACCAGAGGGCGGTCGCCAATCTTCAGGCCGGAAAGATCCTCGTGTTCAACGTCTACCGTTTTCAATCGACCTGTCCGCCATATTCGAGCTTCTGCCAGGCATAGGAAACCGTTTCCGGCTTGACGTTGCAGTCCTGGCAAAACGCCATCAGGGTCGGCTCGTGCCCGGCGATGAAGCCGATCATGGCGCTTTCGAAGCCGGGACTTTGCGAGAGCGCGCGCAATTCGCCGATATCGATTCCGGTGAGCGCGCAAAACCGGTTCAAAAGCTCCGGCTCGCCGGAAAGCCACACCAGAATTTCGACGGCCAGCGCATGCTCGCGCGAGGGATTTTCAGATGGATCGGGAAAATTCTGCACGCGGATTTCCGTTTCTTAACCAAATCGGCCTAAACTTGGTCGATGATGCGCTCATAATTCGGTGAGAGCGATTCTAGCGTTTCACCGGCGCGTTGCAAGCCGGACCATGGGCCGGTGCCAGGGGATTGCGTCAGATGGCGAAACAGGTTCTGATTGTAGAAGATAACGATTTGAATATGAAACTGTTTCGCGATCTGGTGGAAGCTTCTGGTTACGAGGCGGTGGAAAGCCGCACGGGCGCCGATGCGGTGGAGCTGGCGCGGCTGTTCAAACCGGGGCTCATCCTGATGGATATCCAGTTGCCGGAGCGCTCCGGCATCGACATCGCCCGCAGCTTGAAAGCCGATGCCGAATTGGCGACAATACCGATCGTCGCGATCACGGCGTTCGCCATGCGCGGCGATGAGGAGCGCATCCGCGAGGCCGGGTGCGATGCCTATCTTTCCAAACCCGTTTCGGTGCCGAACTTCATCAAGACCGTGAGAACCTATCTGGGCGATGCCTGAGGAAACGACCGTGAACAGCTTCGGCGAAGAAAGCATCGTTCTGATCGGCGGCGAGGGGGCTGTGGCCCAGACGCTCGCCGCGATGCTGAGTTCGTGGCCGATCGATTTCTACCAGGCCGATTTTTCCGACAGCGACGGCATGATGGCGGCGGTCAATGCAGCAAGCCTCATCCTTGTTGCCGTCGATGACGAGGACCCCGCGCCGGCGCTCTCCTGCTGCGGGATCCTGAAGGAACATGATTCGGGCATTGCCGCTCCGGTCGCGATCATCACGCCGGAAAAGGCGGATGCCGGCCTCAGGCTGGCGGCGCTGCGCGCCGGCGCCGATGACGTCATCGGGCTGGAGCACAATCTGAATGCCGCCGCCGCGCGGATTTCGGCGCTGCTGCGCTACAATGCGCTGCAAAAGGAAGCGGGGTCATGGGAGCGCGCAGCGGTGCGCACCCAGGCCGATCCCGTGCCGGATGACAATGTGAAGGTGCTCGTGGTCGCCGAGGACGCGGCGCTGCGGCAGGATATCCTCAAATCCATGCTGTCGCTGACCACCACGATTGCGACCGGAGACCTGCCGGAGGCGCTGTATCTGGCCGCGAGCCATCGTTTCGATCTGGTTCTGGTTCACGGAGGGCCTCAGCTTTCCGACGCGATGCGGATCTGCGGCCAGCTTCGCTGCGTGCCGGGCATGCGCTTCGTGCCGCTGTTCGCGCTGTCCGAGCCGGGCGGGTTGTCGGTCGTCTCCAGCGATGCCGCCCGCAGCGCGGATGATTGCATGGACTGGCCGGGCGAAACCGGTGAGCTGGTGCTGCGGGCGCTCTTACATCTGCGCCGCAAGCGCTTCATCGAGACCATGGGTGCCGGCATGACCGATGCGGCCGCAGACGCGCCGCCGACCGAAGCCAGCGAAGGGCTTCTGGCGCCGGATGGCTTCGCCCGCGCGCTCAACACGCTGAAGCGCGAGGCGAGCGAGGCCGGAGAACCGCTTTACATGGGCGTGCTGCGGGTACCCGAAAGCGTGGCCGACGAGAGTGCGCAGGCCGTGGCATCGCTGATCCGCTACCACCTGCGCGGCCGCGAGGCGGCGAGCCATGTCGAGGCAGGTCTGTTTGCAATCCTATATCCGGACCGGGGCAGGGATGATGCCGAGCATGCAATTCATGCGCTGCACGCCATGCTGGATGCAAGCTGGCGGCAGATCGCCGACGAACGCGCCCGCGCGGGGCTGCTCGGCTCGGCGGATGGCGACGATATCCCGGTGTTCAAATCGGCGCTGATGGAAGTGGGGTAAAGCCCCTCGGAGCATTGCTGGATGCAGCGAGCCGCTCTGTTGGCCCGCTGCCTGACATAAAAAGCGAACTTCACTTTCCCGTTCGATGATCTAATCGAATAGAGTTCACGTAATTAACCATAAAATAGACTGAATTGAGCGCGAACCGTTAAAAACGGTTGATTATTTTCTGTGTGCGTTCAAGTTTACTTTAGCTGCTTTAAGCAGTTGCCCCATGATGCTCAGGTCCGCCGCATCTCCTGGTCTCGTGGGGTCGGCCGGCCGACGGTAACAGGCTTCCTCGTGCCGTTTCCGTTGGCCGGTCGCTCTCGTGTTAGCGCTGTCGAATATACAAGAAAGCGGCGCGAAAGCCGGTTGCGGTTTCGCCGTAAATCCCCGAAAAAACATAAGGTTACGCCCTCAATCATCCTTTTTACGGGATCGAGGGCGCAGAGAGCCGCCGTCAGGCAGGGCAGCGTGGGCTACTTCTCGTCAGGCACGAAATGCATCGCATGGCCGTTCATGCAATAGCGCAGGCCGGTGGGCTTCGGGCCATCGGGGAAGACGTGGCCGAGGTGGCCGCCGCAGGTGGCGCAGCGGATTTCGGTGCGCACCATGCCGAGCGAATCATCGCGCAGTTCGATCACCGCGTCTTTCCTGACCGGCTCGAAGAAGCTCGGCCAGCCGCAGCCGGCATCGAACTTGGTGTCCGAACGGAACAGCGGGGTCTCACAACCGGCGCAGTAATAGGTGCCGATTTCGAAACTGTCCCAGTAAGGGCCGGTAAAGGGGCGTTCGGTGCCATGTTCGCGCAGGATGTGAAACTGCTCCGGCGTCAATTTGTCGCGCCATTCTTCTTCGCTTGCCGGATTTTTCTGTTTATTGATGTCTGTCAAAGTCGCGCTCCAACGGTTTTTCACGTTTAATGGCTGTCTGTAGCGATAGATGTGTCGTAGGCTCAGAAAAAGCAATGCCTTGGCAGGAAAGCCGACCACGGAGGCGTTTGCGGTTTCGCACCTGCGAAAAAGACTTGGACGCGGTTGAGCGCATGCTAAACTTAACGTAACTGATCAGGTTCAGTTGCGTGAATGCCCGGCAGATTAATTTTTGGAGATGCTATGTCGCCCAGTGAGACGACACTTATATTTCTGGCCCTTCTTCTGCCCTTCATCGGGGCGGTTTTATCTCCGATCCTCTACCGCATCTTCAAATCCTTCGCGCCCTGGCTTCTGGCGCTGCTGCCGCTGTTTTCGCTGGTCCAGTTCGCCCGGCTCGTGCCGCGCATTGCCAATGGCGAGGCGCTGACCGGCGGCTATGACTGGGTGCCGAGCCTGGGCCTGCGCTTCTCCTTCCTGATCGACGGCCTTTCGCTGACCTTCGCGCTGCTGATCACCGGCATCGGAACGCTGATCGTGCTCTATGCCGGGGGCTATATGAAGGGCCACCCGCAGCAGGCGCGGTTCCTGTCCTTCATGTTCATGTTCATGGGCGCGATGCTCGGCGTCGTCATCTCCGATGGGCTGCTGATGCTGTTCATCTTCTGGGAGCTTACCTCGATCACATCATTCCTGCTCATCGGTTTCGACCATGAAAAGGATGCCTCGCGCCGCGCCGCGATCCAGGCGCTGGTGGTGACCGGCGGCGGTGGCCTGGCGCTGCTCGCCGGGGTGTTGACGATCCAGTACATCACCGGCGCGAACGGGCTTTCCGAACTGCTCGCAAGTGGCGATGTGCTGCGGCAGAGCCCGCTTTATCTCGCTGCCTTCATTCTGGTTCTCGGCGGTGCGTTCACCAAGTCGGCGCAGTTTCCGTTCCATTTCTGGCTGCCGAACGCCATGGAGGCGCCGACCCCGGTTTCGGCCTATCTGCACTCCGCAACCATGGTGAAGGCGGGCGTTTATCTGCTGATGCGGCTGAACCCGGTGATGGGCGATACCGCGGCGTGGATGACGGTTCTGCCGGCGTTCGGCGGCGTGACGCTCATCATCGGCACGGTGCTGGCCGTGCGCCAGACCGACCTGAAGCTGATGCTTGCCTATACCACCGTCGCCTCGCTCGGCCTGATGGTGATGATGACCGGCATGGGCATCGAACACGCGGTCGAGGGCGCGGTGCTCTATCTGATCGCCCACGCGCTGTTCAAGGGCGGGTTGTTCATGGTTGCCGGGTTGATCGACCACGAGACCGGCACCCGCGACCTGACAAAGCTCGGCGGGCTGGCGAAGGCGATGCCGATTACCTTTGCCGCCGGGCTCGCCGGCGCGATCTCGATGGGCGGCCTGCCGCCGTTCGTCGGCTTTCTCGCCAAGGAAGGGATCTACGAATCGCTCGATGCCGGAACAACCTTTGCGACCATCTTTCTGATCGTTGCGATCATCGGCAACGCGCTGATGTTCGCCGTCGGCTTCGGCGTCGGGCTGAAGCCGTTCATCGGCGCGAAGACCGAGACGCCGAAACATGCCCATGAGGGGCCGGCCCTGATGTGGATCGGTCCGATCACGCTTGGCCTTGCGGGCCTGCTTTCGGCCGTGTTCGCGCATTACTTCAACACCCATTTCTCGGGTCCGATGGCGAGCGCCGTCGCGGGCGAGGAGATCAGCATCCATCTGTCGCTGATCCCGCATATCGGCCTGCCGCTGGCGCTGTCGGTGCTGACCGTCGCAATCGCGCTGGTGATCTACTGGCGGCTTGACGCGCTGCGGGCGGCGATTGCCGGCATGCTGACGCGTCTTGGGCCCGGGCCTGATCTCTGGTTCGACAGTTTCATGCGCGGTCTTGTGAGACTGTCCTTCAAAGTGACGCAGACGATCCAGCCGGGGCGTCTGGAATTCTACATCACCGCCACTTTCATGATGGTCGCGGCCGTGCTGATGGCTTCGCTGTTCTCGTTCGGCGAATTGCCGGTATGGCAGGGCCTGCCGGAAGATCTCCACCTCGCGCACTGGGTGATCCTGCTGCTGGCCGTGATCGGGCTTGGCGCGGTGATCGGCGCGCATAACCGGCTGACGGCGATCGTGACGCTCGGCATCCAGGGCTTTGCGGTGGCCGTTCTGTTTCTGCTGCTTGGCGCGCCCGACCTGTCTTTCACCCAGTTCATGGTCGAAACCCTGTCGGTGGTCATTCTGACGCTGGTGATGACCCGCCTTAACCTGACGCCGTCCGATCATCGCGCGATGGGGCAAAGACTGTTCGACGGCGCGCTTGCCGTGATCTGCGGGCTTGGTTTCACGCTGCTTTTGATGCGCGTCACCCAGGTTCCGTTCAATGACCGGCTGTCGGAGTTCTTCAACAGCTATTCGAAGGTGATCGCCCACGGGCACAACGTCGTCAACGTCATCATCGTCGACTTCCGCGGGACGGATACGCTTGGCGAGATTGCCGTGGTGATGATCACCGGACTTGCCATTCTGGCCCTGATCCGGCTGCGCAACACCAGGACCGGCACAACCCCCAAGGAACCGACAGAAAGCGAGGTCCGATGAACACGCTGATCTTCCGAACGGCGGCGCCATTCCTGTCGGCGTTGATGATGCTGTTTTCGATCTTCGTCCTGCTGCGCGGCCACAATGCGCCCGGCGGCGGCTTTATCGGCGGTCTGATCGCGGCCTCGGCCATCGCCATTTTCGGCATTGCCATGGGGGTTTCGGCGGTGCGCCGGGCGATCCACTTCCATCCGCTGGCCTATGCCGGAGCGGGACTTCTGCTCGCCGCGCTTTCGGGCTTGATCTCGATCTTCGCGCACACGCCGTTCATGACGGCGCACTGGATCTATCCGGTGATCTACGGTGTGGAAGTGCCGATCTCGACGGTCACCACCTTCGATATCGGCGTCTATCTCGTGGTGTTCGGAGCGATATCGTCGATCTTCCTGGCCCTTGAAGAGAGGGACCATATCTGATGGAGTTCGTGCTCTCGTGCCTTGTCGGCATCTTCTTTACCGCCGCGATCTACCTGATGCTGTCGCGCCACAGCGTGCGCATCATGCTGGGCATCGCCATTCTCAGCAATGCGGTCAATCTGCTGATCTTTACCGCCGGGCGGGTTACCGGCTTCGTGCCGCCGATCATCCCGAAAAGCATGGACACGCTGCCTTCGGGAACCGCCAACCCTCTGCCGCAGGCGCTGATCCTGACGGCGATCGTGATCGCCTTTTCCTTCTTTGCCTTCCTTCTGGTTTTGACCTACCGCGCCTATCAGGATCTCAATACCGATGATACCGACGATATGCGGGCGGCGGAGCCCAAGGACCAGCCCATGCCGCCGCTCGGCTACTGAACGGGGATATCAAGACTGAACCCATGGCAGCTTCCGCTTACCAAATCGATCCCTCCGCCGCGCTGACAATGGCGCCGACGACGCTGACGGACTGGCTCGTCATCCTGCCGGTCGCGACCTGTATCGCCGTCGGCGCGCTCTTGACGATGATCCGCAAGCACACCGTCTGGCATCCCGTGATCGCCATTGCCGCGCTTGCCTTTCTGGTCGTCATCGACAGTCTGCTGCTTTTTACCGTGTGGAAGGACGGGCCGCTCACCATGGTGGCGGGCCGCTGGCTGCCGCCCTTCGGCATTGCCTTCACCGCAGACATTATGAGCGCGCTGTTTGCGCTGGCCGCCGCCATTGCGGGGCTCGCCGGCGCGGTGTTCGCGCTTGGCAGCATCGACACGAGCGGGCGGCGCTACGGATTCTATCCGTTTCTGCTGCTGCTGATCGCGGGCGTCTCCGGCGCGTTCCTGACCGGCGATATCTTCAACCTCTATGTCTGGTTCGAGGTTCTGCTGATTTCGTCATTCGGCCTGCTGATCCTGGGGTCTACCCACGAGCAGCTTGACGGCGCGATGAAATATGCGGTGCTGAACCTGATCGGCACCACGCTGTTCCTGATCGCGGTTGCCTATATCTATGCCGTGTTCGGCACGCTCAACATGGCCGATATCGCGATTAGGGCGCGCGAGACCCCGGCACTGCCGACGGCGACGATCGGCGCGCTGTTCGTGCTGGCCTTCGGCATGAAGGCGGCGGCCTTTCCGGTCAATTTCTGGTTGCCGGCCTCCTATCATACGCCGCGCACCGTGGTTTCGGCGCTGTTCGGCGGGCTTTTGACCAAGGTCGGCGTCTATGCGCTGCTCAGGGTCATGGTTATGATCCTGCCGGCCGATCTTGCGACGCTTTCTTCCGTCGTCGGTCTTGCCGCCTTCCTCACCATGGTTCTGGCCGGTCTCGGCGCGATCGCCCAGCATGATATCCGCCGCGCAGTCGGCTATGTCGTAATCGTGGGGATCGGCAATTGCCTTGCGGGCGTTGCGATCGGTGGCATGGACGGGCTGCAGGGCGCGTTGTTCTACGCGCTGCATTCGATGATCCTGATGACGCTGCTCTATCTGATCACCGGCCTTGCCGGCCGGCTCGCCGGCGGCTTCTCGCTCAACCAGATCGGCGGCATCTACAAGCGCTATCCGGTGTTTGCTGGCCTCAGCCTTGGCGCGTTCTTCGCCGCCGCCGGACTGCCGCCGTTTTCCGGCTTCTGGCCCAAGGCCATTCTGGTGCGCGCCAGCGTCGAAACCGGGTCGTGGTGGCTTGCAGCCGGCATTCTTTTCGCCGGGTTCTGTTTGACGGTGTCGCTTGGCAGAATATTCCTGCTGGCCTATTGGCGGCCCGCAGAGGGTGAGGTTTCCGAGACGCTCAGGATACCGTTTTCCGAGTGGCTGCCGATTATCGGGCTTTCCGCCATCGTTGTCGTCTTCGGGCTTTATCCGGAGCCGGTGCTGAACCTGACTTCAAAGGCGATTGGCGGCATTCTTTCGCCGGAGGGGTATTTCCTGTCGGTCTTCCCGGGAGGAAGCGTGCAATGAAGATACTGCTTTCCAATCTCGTTCTGGCGATCTTCTGGGTTGCCGTAACCGGCAGCGCCTCGCTGCACAACCTGTTCTTCGGCATCATCATCGGCGCGATCGCGGTCGGGCTGGTGCGCCATCAGATCGGCGGGACAGGCTATTTCTCGCGCGTGAAGCGGCTGTTCAAACTGCTGATGCTGTTTCTGTACGAGCTCATGGCGTCGGCCTGGTCGGTCGCGAAACTGGTCTGCTCGCCGCGCATGAACGTCAAACCCGGCATATTCCGCTATGAACTGTCGCTCGAAAAGGATTTCGAAATCGTTCTGCTTGCCAACATGATCACGCTGACGCCCGGAACGCTGTCCGTCGACGTTTCGGATGACAATCAGTATCTCTATATCCACGCGATTGACTGCGCCGATCCCGACGCGATCAGGAAGAGCATCGCCGAGGGCTTCGAAACCAAGATCAGGGAGGCTTTTGCCTGATGACGCCTGAGGAGATCGTACAGCATGCCTCAGATATGTCCCTGGTGCTGCTTTCGGTTGCGCTGTTGCTGACAGCCTATCGGGTGGTGAAGGGGCCGACGCTGCCGGACCGTGTTCTGGCGCTCGATATGATCGTGGCGGTAGGCGTGGGGTTCATCATCGTGATCGCGGTGCGGACCGGGTTCACGCTTTACATCGACATCGCCATCGCGCTCGGCCTTGTCGGCTTTCTGGCGACCGTCGCCTTCGCGCGGTTCATCCGTTCGAGCGCGATGCGGGCCGATACCGAGACGGGCTTCAAGGTGAAGCCGCATCCCATGGCCTATGATTCCGGGCCGTCGGGCGAAGACGTGCCGGTGGTTTCGGCCGATGCGGAAAAGAGCGGGGAGTAGGGTTATGGCGCAATATCTTCTGGCCGGGCTGGTTTCCCTTCTGATGCTTGCGGGCGCGGCCTTCACGCTTACGGCTGCAATCGGAATCATCAGGCTGCCCGATCTCTATTCGCGCATGCATGCGGCCTCCAAGGCCGGCACGGTCGGGGCGGGGCTGATCTTTCTGGCAATCGGCATTCATGCCGGCGAGGTATCCACTTTCGTGCGGGCCTGCGCGGGTATCGTATTCTTCATCATCACGGCGCCGATCTCGGCGCATCTGCTGGCGCGCGCCTCTCATGAGGTTGGTTACCCGCTATACGAGAATACGGTCAGGGATGAATTACAAAGTAGAGACAGTGATTAGCAGCACGGTTTTTACGACTTTGGAATGTTTTTAAGTATTATGCCATGGGCAGACCCGAAATCGCGTGATCGCGCTTCGCTGCTTTCAATAAAGACGATAAAACGACGATTTAAACTTTACATTTGTCATTGAAGTGGTATTCCGTCCAAGAGCGCGCGAATATTTAGCGCGTTGATGAAAATAAACAGGCCCTATCCGTGAGGCTGTGCTGCCGGTTTTCCGTGCGGCGCGGCTTTAATTTCTACGCAGAAACGACGACGACCAACGGCGCTGCTTGAAGAGATTTTCTGAAGGCGTCCTTGCGCAGAGTAACTGCGGGCGCGGGCAGGCAAAGAAAAGAACAGGAGTGAAGAATGACGGATGCAACGATCGAGCAGGACAACCAGGCCCTCGTGGAACTGACCGCCGATATCGTGGCCGCTTATGTGAGCAACCATGTGATCCAGACCGGCGACCTGCCGGGGCTCATTCACGAGGTGCACGCCGCGCTGAGCAACACCGCGAAGCCGCAGGCTGCCGCCCAGGCTCAGGAAAAGCAGAAGCCGGCGGTTTCGGTTCGCAAGTCGATCAGCGGCGACCATCTCGTTTGTCTGGAATGCGGCGGCAGCTTCAAGTCGCTGAAGCGTCACCTGATGACCCATCATGACCTGACCCCGAATGCCTATCGCGAAAAGTGGGACCTGCCGGCGGATTATCCGATGGTGGCGCCCTCCTATGCCGAGGCGCGTTCCCGCCTTGCCAAGGAAATGGGTCTCGGACAGCGCCGCGGGCGCTAATCGCGATCAAACGATTTCGCTCCGGATCTGGATGCCGGCGGTCGAGAGGCTGCTGGCATTTTTTTATCTGCAAGCGCTAGCAAATGCCGGCGTCCTCTCAGGGACATTCCCTAAGGTTGTGTTTACCTTCGTGCAATGCCCGCATAGGTAAACGGTTGAAGAGAGTAGGAAAATAATCCTATTATGGAGGAAAATAAGTAAACAAAAACAACAGGCGGTTTTGAGGGTACCCCTCTTTATGTCCCCGCTTCCGGCGCCGATGTAAGAATAAAATCCTATTTTTCAGGGAGCTGACATGAACGAGCAACGCGTAGCATCGCCGGTCGCGACGACCTTCCAACAACGCCTGAACCATCAGCCAGCCTGGTGCATCGAGAGGGCAAGCCAGATGTCGGATATCCGCAAGGCCTGCCGCATTGTTCTGCTGATCACCAAGGAGATGGCGCTTATCGCCGGCGAGCGGATTTCGATCCGCGCCGAGCGGCGGCGTTCCGTCTCGCATTATCGCCAGATCGCCATGTATGTCTGCCACGTATCGCTGCAGTTGTCGCTGAGCGAGATCGGACTTGCCTTCGGGCGCGATCGCACAACGGTGGCCTATTCCTGCCGCGTCATCGAGGACCGGCGCGACGACCGGGCTTTCGACGAGTTCATCGCCGCCGTGGAGCGTCTGGCCTATAACGTGATCATTGCCGCCGAGGTGCGCCATGACGGCTGAGATGGGCGAGAAGACGCCGCTGGACATGCTGGCGCGGCAGAAGGCGCGCGACGGCTCTCCTTTTCTGACGGAGGAGGCGTTTGCGGCCGGGGAACGGCTGGCGGAGGATTTCAACCGCGCCCTTATGCAGCCGCGGATTTCCGCCTCGCTTCAGCCGCGCCTTGAGACGCGGGGCCGGTTTGCCGCTCCATCGGCAATGTCGGATACGGCGATCGATGCGCGCCGCCGCGTGGCGCGGGCGCTGAAGGCGGCTGGACCGGAGCTAGCCGATATCGCGCTCGATTTCTGCTGCTTCATGAAGGGGCTCGAACAGATCGAGCGGGAGCGGCAATGGCCGGTCCGCTCCGCCAAGCTGATGGTGCGCACGGCATTGCTGGCGCTTGCCCGCCACTACGCGCCGCCGCCGGCCAAGACGGGCATTCGCGGTTGGGGCGCGGCGGGCTACCGGCCCGAGATCTCGGCATTTTTCGCGGATGAGTGAAATGCTCAGGCGGCGAGTTCGCGCGCCGCCGTTTCGCGGATTTTGGTGACCATGGCGTTGAGCCCGTTGGCGCGCTGGGCGGAGAGGTGATCGACCAGGCCGATCTTGCGGAAGGTTTCGATGGCGTCCGTCTTTGCGATTTCCGATGCGGTGTGGCCCGAATAGACGGTCAACACGATCGACACCAGCCCCCGCACGATGAAGGCATCGGAATCGCCCCGGAATTCCATCACCGGGTCCTCGCCTTCGCCTGTCTTCGACACCAGCCAGACCTGGCTGGCGCAGCCATGCACGCGATTGTCCTCGATCTTCTCGTCCTCCGGCAGGTCCGGCAGGGCCTTGCCGAGCTCGATGACGTAGCGGTAGCGGTCTTCCCAGTCATCGAGAAAGGAAAAGTCGTCGATAATCTGCTTGAGTTTGTCGCTCATCATCCGGCCTTTTGATTGCTACTGCCTCGATATAGTTCGATGCGGCGGGAATTGAAATGCGCGGCGGCGCAGGAAGCCGAAATTTGCCGGTGTTTCAGCGCGGACGCGGGGTCGGCACGGGTACGTTCTCGGGCAGGCCGGGGATGCGAACGGTCGTCTCGACCATTGCCGGCTGGCCGATGATCGCGCCGGTCTGGATGAGGTCGGGCGTGTTGCCGGCAACCACCGCGGGCGGTGTTTCGACGACGGGTTCGGGCGCGATGACTGGCTCCGGCGCGGCGGGCCGGGCGACCTTGGGCGCGGCAGCGGTTTCCTGGGCGGGTTTCGGCGATTTGTCGCCGAAATGCTGGCCGAGATAGATATAGACGATCTCCGCGCCCTGGCGCGCGCGGCGGCCGAGAAAGCTGATAATGCCCGAGCCGTCATTGCAGACATCGGGGCGTTCGTCGCAGATGCCGCTCATATATTCGAACGTGCCGCGCGCGGCCGAGACCGCGCCGCCGATATCCTGGCCGCTGGGCAGCGCCTGTTGCTCGCGCGTTGCAGCACCCCCCAGCATGAGCGGCGCGAAGAACGGCACCAGCAGGAGCAGAACGAAAATCATGAATGCGGATTTCAGCAGGAATCTCATCGGCCCCCGGCCTGTTGGTTGTGCCCGCAAGCGTTGTACCCACACTTAACCTAAGACGGTAAATGAGCCGCTAAAAGGGCGCGGGAAAACGAACACAGGAGCGGCACCCCACTGCTTGACCATGGGTGTGCGTGTAAATATATAACTAAATCAGATCCTTGGTTTGAAAACGGGGCGTGTCTTGATGTGTTATGGCAACGTACCCCATTAACCATATCCAGAGATTTTTTCGATTGTAGAGGCGCTATCGGCGCGCGCGACGCTGGCAGCGGGAGGCCTGCTCCATTACCCTTCGTTAACAGCCGCGGTCTATTTTCTGCGGCGAGAGGCGTGACCGGATGCCGATGGTTTGAAAAGCGGCGAAGATACGGGTGATGGACTGAATGGCGAAAAAGACGACGAAGAAAACCGGAAAGCGCGGGAAAAAGACGCCCTCGCTGATCGGGCGCACGGCGTCGTCGCTGGGCGGCCTCGCGGCGCGTCATCCGGGCAAGATCGGCGGGCCGCTGGTGTTCGGCGTGGTCTTCAGCTTCGTATCGGCCAATGCGCTATGGTATCAGCCGGGGCCGCATCCGAGCCCGATGATGAAGACGCGCCAGCCGACCAACCCCTATGCCGTTCCCGGCCGCCGGATGGCCGAGGCGACGGACTTCGAGAGTTTCCGCATCGAACTCGAGGATGGCGAGACCGCCGCCGCCGAAAAGCCGAAAGACGATCTGGTCGCGATCCTCGAACAGGTCGAGGCCAATCCGCCGCCGGCAACGAGCGCTGCGATTGAACAGGACGTGACCGCGTCAGCGCCGCCGCCCGCGCCGGTTGCCGATGAACCGGATATCCTTGCCGTTCAGCAGGCGCTTGCGGCGCGGGGCTACTACAAGGGCACGCCGGACGGGGTGACCGGCCCGCTGACGAAAGCGGCGATCAGGGCATTCCAGGGCGATAGCGGGATCACGCCGACCGGGGAGGCCGACGAGGAGGTTGTGGCGCTGCTCAGCGTAGCCGCGCCGCTGCCGGAACCGCGGCCGGAGACCGCCCCATCGCCTGATCCGGTTGCCGACATCCTGAAGTCGGAAACCGCGCCTGCGGGCAACGCCGAAGTATCCGCCGCCGATCCGATGGTGGTCGAGATCCAGCGCGGACTGGTGAATATCGCCTATGACGGCGTGGTGGTCGACGGCGTGGCCGGGGCGACGACGCGGGCGGCGATCCTCGAATTCCAGAAACACTACCGGCTGCCGGAAACGGGCGAGCCGAATGAGGCCGTGCGCGACAAGCTTCGCGAGATCGGCGCGCTTTAGGCTGCCGATCTGCCGTTGCAAAAAGCCCGGTCATCGGGCATGCCATGAGAACGTCGTGGAAATCCTGGAGCGGCCGATATGCGCCTTCGTTCAGATTTTTTTGCTTCCGCGCTGGTGCGCGACGCCTTCGCCGCGGGCGGTTTCGCGGTGATCGAGCGCAAGGGCGCGGCCGAAGCGGGGGCGATCGTGATCCGCCAGATTTTCCGCGACGGCACCGAGAGCCTCTATCTGCCAGCCCCGCAGAGCTTTGCGGAGGAGGGTGTGCAGGACCGGGTTTTCGAGAGGCGGCTCAACGCGGCGTCATCGGAAAAAGTATCGGAGATGCTGGAGCGCGAAATGCGTTTCGACAGCGATCTGTGGGTCGTGGTGCTGGAATGCGAGAATGTGGACGGCTTCTTCAACATTGCCGACGAAGAGCAGGGCTGAGCGGGCTTCTTGCGCTGAAGGCGGCCGGGCGGTTCACGCCGTGCGCCGCGCCGCTTCCTGTTTTTCGGCGGCGACACGGGTTTCGCGCTCGCGCTCCGACTGCCAGCCCAGCAGTTCCTGGATGCAGGTGGCGGGCTTCAGCGATCCCACGAGCTTTTCGGCCGCGTGTTCGGTGGTTTCGTTGTCCTGCCGGTCGATCGCGGCAATGCGGGGCAGAACGTAGCTCGTGTCGGCATGGTTCATGCCAAGCGCGATCAGGGCGACGGCAAGACGCTGGCCGGTGGGTTCTTCGAGAATGCGACGGGCGAGCACCCGGTCGCCGCCAAGCGCGCGCGTGAAGGTTTCGGTGAAGAACGGCTTTTCGGCGCGCCGCGCGAAGCGCACCAGGAGCGCGGTCTGCAACTCGGTGAGGGTGGAAACGCCGAGGCGATCGGCATCGCCGGTGCCGGCGGCCATGGCCTTCAGCGTGCGACGTAGCGCCTCGCTGTCATCGCGGGTGCCGGTGTCGACGTCGAAATTGCCGGCGGACTCCTGCTGTTCCTCCGAGCGCCGTGCGCCGATCAGCGCCTGGATGACCTTCTGCGACAGGTCCGTCCGGTGGATGATGGCGCGGATATGTTCTTCCGTTGTGGTCTCGATCAGGGCGATCAGCGTGTCGTCGGTGATGGCGGGCGAGCGGGCGAGGAAGGGGGCCGCGACCGCGATCTCGCGGCTGCCGATATAGCGGCAGACATCCTGCGGCACATGGGCGTGGCAGGAAAGGGCGGCGACCGCCTGGCGGCGCGCCTCCGGCGAAGAGGCCTCGTAGACGGGGCCGAAGAGTTCGGCAAAGCGCCGGCGTTCGGCGCCGCTCGGATTGTCGAGCGAGCCGAAGCCCGAAACCGTGGCCATCAGCACGACGTCGAGATTGCGCGTGTTCTTCAGCCCTTCAAGTTCCCGATACCGATCGACCAAGACCGTACTCCCCGACAAATGTCTTCTATCGACAACAGGTTAGGGAGAAAACGTTATAAAGATGTTAACCATAGCGATGGAGCGTATTCCGGCTGCCGGGCCGTGTCTTTATTGCTCTGGCGATGTAAGGTGAACAGGTCGGGCAGCTTGCTCCCGATACTCTCTCCCGCTGGCGGGAGAGATGCCCCGAAAGGGGCAGTGAGGGTGGTTCAGCGTTTCAAATTGTGAGGGCGTTCGCGGGGATAGACTCCCCCCTCACTGTCGCTTTCGCGACATCTCTCCCCTCCGGGGCGAGAAGATTGGGGGGCTATGCGGAGAGGTTGATGGAGAGACTGGCATGAGCCTCAGATCGCCAGATATTCCTCGCGCAGTTCGGCGTTGTCGAGCACTTCGGCCGCGGTGCCGGAGAAGACGATCTGGCCGGTGTCCATGATGACCGCCTTGTCGGAGAGGCGAAGGGCTGCGACTGCGTTCTGTTCGACGATGATGGTGGTGATGCCGAGGTCGCGGATCTGGCGGACGATGCTTTCGATCTCGTGGACGATCACCGGGGCGAGACCCTCATAGGGCTCGTCGAGGAACAGGATCTTGATATCGCGGGCGAGCGCGCGGGCGACGGCCAGCATCTGCTGCTCGCCGCCGGACATGGTGACGGCGTCCTGCCTGCGGCGTTCGGCGAGGCGGGGAAAATGATCGTAGATCTTCTCGATGGTCCAGCCCTTTTCGCCGGAGACCTGGGCGAGAACGAGGTTTTCCTCGACGGTCAGCCCGCCGATGATGCGGCGGTCTTCCGGCACGAGCTGCGCGCCCATCTTGGCGGCCTGGAAGGCGCGCTTGTTGTGCAGCGGTTCGCCATCGAGCCAGATTTCACCGCTCTTCAGGCCGGGATTGTCGAGGCGGGCGAGGGTGCGCAGCGTGCTGGTCTTGCCGGCGCCGTTGCGGCCGAGGAGGGACAGCACCTCGCCCTTGGCGATATCGAAGGAAACGCCCTGAACGATGTAGCTTTCGCCGTACCAGGCGTGAATGTCGCGGACGCTGAAGAATGCATCGCCCTTTTCGGTGGCCATCCGGTTTTGCTCCTCGCGGACATTGTTGCTGTGCATGTTCATGCCTCGGTCTCCCCGAGATAGGCTTCCTTGACCTTCGGGTTCCCGCGCACCTCATCAGGAGAACCTTCGGCGATGATCCGGCCCTGCGCAAGCACCGAGATCCTGTCGGCGAGCGAGAACACGACATGCATGTCATGCTCGATGATCACCTTGGTCATGCCGCGGGCCTTGATGCGCTGAAGCAGTTCGATAGTGCGGTTGGTATCGTGGCGGGCCATGCCGGCCGTGGGTTCGTCTAGAAGCAGGAGCTTAGGTTTCTGGATCAGGCACATGGCAAGCTCCAGCCGCCGCTTGTCGCCGCGCGATAGCGAGCCCGCCTCGTGATGGCGGCGCGGGGCAAGCCCGATATCCTCCAGGATGAATTCGGCTTCCTCGCGCACTTCGTTTTCGCCGGCAAGGGCGCGGATGGCATTCAGCTTGAACGCGCCGTCGCGGCGGGCGAAGGCGGGGATCATGACGTTTTCGATCAGCGTCAGGTCCGGAAAGATCTCCGGCGTCTGGAACACGCGCGAGACACCCATCTGGTTGATTTCGTGGGGCGCGTGGCTGGTCAGCGTCTGGCCATCGAAGACGACCTTGCCGTGGGTCGGCTTCAGCCGGCCGATGCAGACATTGAGCAGGGTGGACTTGCCGGCCCCGTTGGGGCCGATAATGGCGTGGACCTTGCCGCTTTCGACCTCAAGATTGACATCGGAAAGCGCGCGCAGCCCGCCGAAGCTCTTGTGGACGTCATCAACGTGAAGGACGATGTTTTTGTCGGCCATGGTGTTACTCCGCGGGCTGGACTTCGGCGACGGATTGTTCCTCCGCCTTGCCGGTGCCGCCGCCGCCGAAGCGGGCGCGGACACGTTTGACACCTTCCATGATGCCGCCGGGCAGGAAGATCACGATCGCCATGAAGATCAGGCCGAGCGTCAGGTGCCAGCCTTCTCCGACGAACAGCGACAGGAGCTTGACCACGGGGATCTCCAGCGCGTCCGGCAGGAAGGAGAAGGTCTGATGCAGGGCCTGCTCGTTGAAGGACGAGAAGATGTTTTCGAAATATTTGATGACGACAGCGCCGATGACCGGGCCGACCAGCGTGCCGACGCCGCCGAGAATGGTCATCAGCACGACCTCGCCCGAAGCCGTCCACTGCATGCGTTCGGCGCCCGCCAGCGGATCGGTGACGGCCATCAGCGCGCCGGCGAGACCGGCGAACATGCCGGAAATGATGAAGGCGGAGCGCAGATATGGCCGCGTGTTGAAGCCGGTATACATCATCCGGTTCTGGTTCGACTTCACCGCCTTCAGCATCATGCCGAAGGGCGAGCGGAAGATGCGGATCGTGAGATAGAAACAGATCAAAAGGGCGATGGCGCAGAAATAGAAGCCGCCATAACCCTGGAGCTGGATGCCGAAGAAATCGGGTGAGGGCAGGCCGGCGCCGGCTTCGAAGAACATCCGGTCGAGGATGCGCGGATCATTATGCGAAAGCTGCAGGCCGGTTTCGCCGTTGGTGATTGGCGTCAGCACCGAATAGGCGAGGTTGTAGCTCATCTGGGCGAAGGCGAGCGTCAGGATCGAGAAATAGATTCCCGAGCGCCGCAGTGTGACGTAGCCGATGACGGCGGCGAACAGGCCGGAACAGATCATCGCGAAGATGATCGCCGGGATCGCGTTCATGGTCAGCAGCTTGAACGACCAGACGGCGGCATAGGAGCCGACGCCGAGAAAGGCGGCGTGGCCGAAGGAGAGATAGCCCGTCAGTCCGAACAAAATGTTGAAGCCGATGGCGAAAATGCCGAAGATCGCAAATTTCTGCAGGAGCGCCGGATAGGCGGCGCCGAGCGGCATGAACAGGATGGGCGCGGCAAGCACGATGGCCGAGAAGATGGCAAACAGCAGCCAGTCATTGCGGGAAAGATTGGCGAACATGCGGGTCTATTCCTCCATCACGCCGCGGCGGCCCATGAGCCCGCGCGGCATGGTCAAGAGAATGATGACGGCGACGAGGTAGATGATGACCTGGTCGATGCCGGGGATGATGGCCTTGACCTCGTTCATCGAGGCGAAGGATTGCAGGATCCCTAGCGTGAAGCCGGCAATGATGGCGCCGGGCAGCGAGCCCATGCCGCCGACCACGACCACGACGAAGCTCAACACCAGGAAATCCATGCCGAGGTGATAGTTCGGCGGCAGGATCGGCGTGTACATGACGCCGGCGAGGCCCGCGACCACCGCGGCGATGCCGAAGACGACGGTGAAGCGCTTTTCGATGTCGATGCCGAGCAGGCCGACGGTTTCACGGTCGCGCATGCCGGCGCGGACCACCATGCCGTAGGTGGTGAATTGCAGGAAGGCGAACACGGCGCCGATGATCAGGAGCGCCGTCACGAAATAGATCAGGCGCCACCAGGGATAGACGATGAAGGCATCGGCCATGCCGATCCAGGCCCCGACATTGGCGGTGCCGGAGAAGAGGGAGGGGGCGGTCTGCGGGATCGGATTGGCGCCGAAGATCTTCTTGATGATCTCCTGCAGCACGATCGCGAGGCCGAAGGTGACGAGAATCTGGTCGGCATGGGGACGCTTGTAGAAGAACCGGATCAGCCCGCGCTCCATCGTGAGGCCGATCAGCAGCATGACCGGGATCGCGAGCAGGATCGACAAGGGGACGGACCAGTTGATGATCGTGGCCCCGACATCGCCGAAAGCGTATTCCATGTAGGGGATGGCGCGGGGCGCGAACAGCGCGCCCTCTTCCTTGGGCGGCTGGATCGGCCAGGAAATCAATGCGTTGAAGGCCACGGCGCAGAATGCGCCGAGCATGAACAGCGCCCCGTGGGCGAAATTGACCACGCCCAGCGTGCCGAAGACCAAGGTGAGGCCAAGCGCGATCAGCGAATAGGCCGCGCCCTTGTCCAGACCGTTCAGAATTTGAATGATGATGGCGTCCATTACCCGCTATCCGCTGTTTTGATGCGCGGGACCGGGCGCGGATCTGGCGCCCGGTCCGTTGTTCATCTGGCCGAGATCAGCACTGCTTGGCCGTATCGGGTCCGAGCTCGCCGCCGAAGATCGACGGATCGTAATCGACCTGCGAGCGCGGCACGACTTCGACCACCTTGAGGAGGTCGTATTCGTTTTGCGGGTCCGGGTTACCGCGCACGACCAGGCAATCCTTCATGCACTGGTGGTCGGCGGCGCGGTAGAGCGTCGGGCCATTGCCGAGACCATCGAACTCGAAGCCTTCCAGCGCCTTGATGACTTCCGGTGCGAAGAAGGTGCCCGCGCGTTCCACGGCGTCCGCGTAAAGCAGGGCCTGGACGTAGCAGGTCTGGGCTGCCTGGGACGGCGGGAAGCCGTATTCGGCGCCGAAGGACTGGACGAAGGCCTTGGTGCCGTCATTGTCGAGCGACCACAGCCAGTTGGCCGAGCCGAGGATGTTCTCGGCGGCGGAGCCCGCGCCCTTGGCCATCAGGTCGGAGAACAGCGGCACGACGATCTCGAAATTCTTGCCGTTGGCCTGCTTGTCCTTGAGGCCGAACTGGACGGCCTGGGTCAACGAGTTGACCATATCGCCGCCGTAGTGGTTGAGAATCAGGACATCCGCGCCGGAATTGAGAACCGGGGTGATGTACTGCGAGAAGTCGCCCGCGCCGACGGGGGTCTTGACCGTCTGGACGGTTTCCCAGCCGAGCGCCTCGGTGGCGTTCTTCATCGATTCCTCCTGGGTCCAGCCCCAGGTATAGTCGGCGGTGAGGTGATAGGCGCGGCGGTCCGAACCGTATTCCTTTGCGAGGACCGGGCCGAGCGCTTCGCCGGACTGGTAGGCGTTGAAGAAGTGGCGGAAGCCGTAGCGGCGCTTGTCCTTGCCGGTGGTGTCGTTGGAATGGGTGAGGCCGGCCATGAAGATGACGCCCATGTCCTGGCAGAGGCTCTGCACGGCAATAGCGACGCCCGAGGACGAACCGCCGGTGATCATCACCGCGCCGTCCTTCTCGATCATGCGCTTGGCGCCGTCGCGGGCCGCGTCCGACTTGGTCTGGGTGTCGCCGGTGACATAGTCGACCTTCTTGCCGAGAATGCCGTTGCCCTTCAGCGTCTTCGAGGAGAAGGTCGACAGCATGCCGCCATCGCCTTCGCCATTCAGATGCTTGGCGGCGAGCTGGAGGGCCTTCAACTCGTCGAGGCCTTCATCGGCATAGGGGCCGGTCTGGGGCACGTTGAAGCCGAGCACGACATTGCTGCCGGTCGGCATGTTGCAGGACATCTTGTCCTGGGCGTATGCGCCGCGGACGAAATGCATGGGTGCGGCGAGCGTGATGCCGGCGGCCGCGCCCGCTCTCAGCAGGCTGCGCCGGTTCATGATAAAGCGAGACATTCAGACTCCTCCCAAGTCGTGAAAAGGGCTGCGCTCTCCTCAGCGCAGAAGCGCTCATCCTCCGGAGCGCATGGGGGGATGCTAGCAAGCGGGCAAATTGTCGCAATTGACCGATAGTGATAAGACCTTTGTTTAAGTCAGTAATTGCTTACGTAATATCCGGCGCGATGCGGGTTGAAGCGCGGCCGCGACGCGCGCATATAGGCGGTTCGGCGAAAAGGAAGACCAATGGCTGACAAGGCGGACGAACCTTTCTGGCGGGTGAAGCGGCTCGAGGAGATGGACAATCGCGAATGGGAAGCCCTTTGCGATGGTTGCGGGCTGTGCTGTCTGAACAAGCTGGAGGACTGGGAGACGGGGGAGGTGGCGTTCACCTCGGTCGCCTGCCGGCTGCTGGACGGGCATAGCTGCCAGTGTTCGGATTACGAGCACCGGCAGAAGACGGTGCCGGAATGCATTCAGCTCGATATGGAGGGCGTGCGGGAAATCCCCTGGCTGCCGCCGACCTGCGCCTATCGGCTGATCCATGAGGGACGGGACCTCTACTGGTGGCATTACCTCGTTTCCGGAGACCGCGAGACGGTGCATCAGGCCGGGATTTCGGCCCGCGACAAGACCATCAGCGAGATGAAGGTGGCGGTGGAGGACTACGAGGACTACCTGATCGAATGGCCGGTGCTGACGGGCGAGAAGACGGGATGAGACATTCCGCCAAGATTACAAGATAAGAAAAAATACCTATTATAGGAAAATAATCCTTGACGGCGTAACGGTGCTTTGGTAGCTTCTGGATACGGTCGGGAATTTGCGGGTTTGACCCCGTTTCGCCTTCCCGCCCGATTCAGCCGTCACTCAGACTGGAGCGGTTCCGCTTTTCCTCGTATCGCGGAACCGCTCTATCTTTTTGACCTTCTGCGAGCCGGTGACGGCTCCATCCGGAATTGTTGCCGCCCGGTTTCGACCGGGCTTTTTTATGGTCGAACGGCGGACTTGAGAGGTGCGCCGGAAGGAGCTTCATTGTGGCTGACCATGAGTCATTCGATATCTCGCTATTCGGGTTGTGGCCGCGCAACCCGCGCTATGAAGGCGGGGCGGGGCGAACGGAGGCCGGCTATCATTTCATCGAACCGAAGACGCGGCGCGGCGGCGGCGATGACGACATGCGGCTGCTCTTGAACGACCTGACGGCGGAGATGCGGGCGCAGTTTTCTTTTTTCAAGCGACTGCGCATGCGGGCCGTCAAGAGAGGTAGTCAGGGCGATGACGGCGATGCCCGCGCCGAGGTGAAGGCGGCGACCGATGCGATCGCGCTGATCATCCGGACGCTGGAAAAGGCCGACGAGCTGCAGCGGCGGCTGGCGGCCAACCGCAAGGACGAGGAAGAGCGCCAACTGAATTTCAGGGATTACGACAATGCCAAAGCCCATTTCTTCGACCTCATCGAAAAGCGGGCCGAGGAACTGGCGACAAGAAAACTTGCCGAACGCGAACGGGCAGGCTGATCCGTTCCATTATGCCGCCTTTCTCGCCAAGGAATGGCAGTTTCTGGCGCGGCCGGAGCAATTGCCGCCGGCCTCCGACTGGCGGACATGGCTGCTGATGGGCGGCCGTGGGTCAGGCAAGACCCGCGCCGGAGCGGAATGGGTGCATGATCTGGCGATTGCCGATGGCGAAAAAAGCGAATTGCGGATCGCGCTGGTGGCGGAGACGCTGGGCGACGCCCGCGAGGTGATGATCGACGGCGTTTCCGGGATTTGCCGTGTGGCCCGGCGGATGAAGCCGGATTTCGAGATCACGCGACGGCGGCTGGTATGGCCGAACGGGGCGGTTGCCTATCTGTTTTCCTCCGAGGACCCGGAGGCGCTGCGCGGGCCGCAATTTCACTTTGCCTGGTGCGACGAACTGGCGAAATGGCGCTATGGGCAGGAATGCTGGGACATGCTGCAATTCGGCCTGAGGCTCGGGCATTCGCCGCGGCAGATGGTGACCACGACGCCGCGCGCTGTGCCGCTATTGAAGCGGCTGATGGCGGAAGACGACACCGTGTTTACCCGGATTTCGACGGCGGATAATCGCGCCAATCTGGCGCCCGGCTTCATCAAGGCGCTTTCCAGCCGCTATGGCGGAACGCGGCTTGGGCGGCAGGAGCTTGACGGCGAGTTGATCGAGGATCGCGAGGACGCGCTGTGGCGGCGCTCCGATCTGGATGCGCTTGTTGCCCGACGCGCGATGGCAACCGGGCGGATCGTGGTGGCGGTCGATCCGCCTGCGGGCTCGGGGCGGAATTCGGTCTGCGGTATTGTGGTTGCGGGCGGGATGGAAAATGGCGGGGCGCTGGTGCTGGCCGATTGCTCTGTCGAGGGCGGTTCGCCGGCGCAGTGGGCGCGGGCGGTGGTGGAGGCCTATCGGCGCTTCGATGCCGACCGAGTGGTGGCCGAGATCAACCAGGGCGGCGATATGGTGACGGCGATGCTGCGCAGCGTCGATGAACGGCTGCCGGTCTCGACGGTTAGGGCCAAGCGCGGCAAGTTTCTGCGCGCCGAGCCGGTGGCCGCACTTTATGAGCAGGGGCGGGTACGCCATGCCGGGCATTTTGCCAGGCTCGTGGACCAGATGTGCGATTTCGGGCCGGACGGGTTATCTGCGGGCCGGTCTCCCGACCGGCTGGACGCGCTGGTCTGGGCGCTGACGGCGCTGCTTCTGGAGGGCGACGGGATGCCGCGCGTGCGGGGCGTATAGCGACTTGCGCGCCGCAATCGCCAGTGCTAGCAGAAGCCCGAACAGCGCAGAGGTCTGGCATGATACGACATATCGTTTTCTTCTCGGTTCCCGAAGGCGGGGATGCGGATGCGATCGAGGCCGGGCTTTCGATGCTGACCGAAAACCCGCATGCCAGCGTGCTGGAAATCGGGCGCAATACCCGCAGCGACCTTTATGACGAACAGGTCGATTTCGTCGTCTATGGCGAGTTCGAGGACGAGGCGGCGCTGGCGGCTTATCGGGCGCATCCGATCTATCAGAAGTCGACGGCGACGGTGCGGCCATTGCGCGAGATGCGGATGGCGGCGGATTACGATACTGAAAAGGCGGTGAAGACATCGCGTTTTGTGGGATAGTTGTTGGGGCGCTGTAGGTGGTTTGTCCCGGTAGGTTTTTCGTAGGGATAGACTCCCCCCTCACTGCCCCTTTCGGGGGATCTCTCCCCTCCGGGGCGAGAAGATTGGGGGGCTTTGCGGTTAGGCCGGCGTGATAGTCGGCGTCCGGTTGGGCGGTGTCGTTGCCGCTTCTGTATTTTTCAAAGCTCCGGTTCTCCGGGGCTTTTTTTGTTTTGAAAACAGAGAGGTGTGGCATGAAGATGCCCTTTCATCTGCCGGGACGGCGTCCGGCGGACGTGGTTTCCGCGTCCGAGAAAAAGGCGACGCCGGTGACGCTTTCGGCGCTTTCGATCAGCGGAGAGGCGCGGTGGACGGGACGGTCCTATGCCGCGCTGTCGCGCGAGGGATTCATGAGGAACCCGGTGGCGCACCGCGCGGTGCGGCTGATTGCCGAGGCCGCGGCGGCGATGCCCTGGCAGCTTTTCGATGAGGGCGCGCTGGTGAGCGATCATCCGCTGCTGGCGCTTTTGAAGCGGCCGAACGGGCGGATGAGCGGCTCGGATTTCTTCGAGGCGCTGTTCGGACATCTTCTGCTTTCCGGCAATGCCTATGTCGAGCCGATCCTTGTGGGCGAAACGCTCAGGGAGCTGCATCTGCTGCGGCCCGACCGGGTGCGGATCATCGAGGGGCGGGAGGGGTGGCCGGAGGCTTATGAATACCGGATCGGCGCGCATGCGAGCCGGTTCGCGGCCGAGGGCGACGGGCTGACGGTGCTGCATATGCGGCTGTTCCATCCGCTCGACGATCATTCCGGGCTTTCGCCACTGGCGGCGGCGCAGATGGCGCTGGACCTGCACAATGCGTCATCCGTTTGGAACAAGGCGCTGCTCGACAATTCCGCACGGCCTTCCGGCGCGCTGGTCTATCAGCCGAAGGATGGCGGCAACCTGACCGAGGAGCAGTACGAGCGGCTTAAGCAGGAGCTGGAGGACGGCTATGCCGGGCCGGTGCGCGCGGGCCGTCCGCTGCTGCTGGAAGGCGGGCTCGACTGGAAGGCGATGGGACTGACGCCGCGCGACATGGACTTTACCGAGGCGCGCAACGGCGCGGCGCGGGATATCGCGCTCGCCATCGGGGTGCCGCCGATGATGCTGGGGATCCCCGGCGACAACACCTATTCCAATTACCAGGAGGCCAATCGGGCATTTTACCGGCTGACGGTGTTGCCGCTGATTGCACGCACCGCCGCGGCGCTGACGAGCTGGCTTGCGCCGATCTATGGCGCGGGGCTGAAGCTGGAGGTCGATCTCGACCAGGTCTCCGCCCTTTCGGCGGAGCGCGATGCGCTGTGGACCCGGGTGTCCGGCGCTGATTTTCTCTCCGACGAGGAGAAGCGCGAGGCTGTCGGCTACTGAAAATGACCGGCGAATTTCAAGGAGTGGATATGGGCGAGAACACCATGCTGGCCGATGAACTGAAATATGCCGACCTGTCGCTGACCGACCTTGCGGGCGATGGGTCGTTTTCGGGCTATGCGAGCCTGTTCGGCGAGATCGATCTCGGCAAGGACATGATCGAGCGCGGGGCGTTTTCGCGCTCGCTGCAAAAGCGCGGCGCGGGCGGCGTGCGGATGCTGTTCCAGCACGACCCGTGCGAGCCGATCGGGACGTGGACGAAGATCCGCGAGGACGGGCGCGGGCTTTATGTCGAGGGCGTGCTTTCCGCCGACGTGGCTCGCGCCCGTGAGGTGCATGCCCTGATGAAGGCGGGCGGGCTCGACGGACTTTCGATCGGTTTCCAGACGGTTAGGGCGAGGACGGATCAAAAATCCGGCGTGCGCCGGGTGCTGGAGGCCGATTTATGGGAAATATCGATCGTTACCTTTCCGATGCTGCCTTCGGCGCGGATCGCGAATGTGAAGCAGGCGGGCGATATCTTTCCGACAATCAGAGAATTCGAGCGATGGCTGACGCGGGATGCCGGCCTCTCCCGAAAGGCGGCGCGCCGGTTTCTGGCCGGCGGCTATGACGCGCTTGTTGGCAGGCAGGATGCGGCCAATGGCGCAGACGGGGCGGATGACGACCGGCTTTTGGGCCTGTTGCGGCGGGCCAGCCGGATGATGTCGCCCTGACATCCATGGCGGGTGGCAGGCAAAAATGCCGCGCCCGTATTTCAACCGAAATTGCGAGAGGACAGGATTATGACCATGTCTCAGATGAAGGTTGCGCCGGAGATCAAGAGCGCGCCGATCAACCAGGCTTTCGAGGACTTCATGTCGAGCTTCGAGGCCTTCAAGGAAGCCAATGATCGCCGGCTCGGCGAGATCGAGAGCAAGATGGGCGAGGATGCGGTGACCCGCGACAAGGTCGACCGCATCAACCGCGCCATGGACGCCCAGTCGCGACTGATCGACGAGATGCAGCTGAAGAAGGCGCGCCCTTCGCTTGGCCGCTCGAACGCTCTTGCGGCGAGCGAGCACAAGGCGGCGTTCGAAAACTATATCCGCCGCGGCGACGAGCAGGGGCTTCGCGCCCTTGAGGCCAAGGCGATTTCGACGACCGAAAGTGATGGCGGCTATCTGGTGCCTGATGAGACCGACACCGAGATCGGCCGCCGGCTGACGGCGGTTTCGCCGATCCGGCAACTGGCGACGGTTCGTCAGGTGTCGGGCGCGGTGCTGAAGAAACCGTTCATCGCCTCGGGCTTTACCGCCGGATGGGTGGGCGAGATCGCCGACCGCGACCAGACCGCGACGCCGGACATTTCCGAGCTGTCATTCCCGACGATGGAGCTTTACGCGATGCCGGCGGCGAGCGCTTCGCTGCTGGACGATGCGGCGGTGGATGTCGAGAGCTGGATCGCCAGCGAAATCGACATCGCCTTTGCCGAACAGGAGAGTGCTGCCTTCATCAACGGCAATACGGCGACCATGCCGAAGGGTTTCCTGAGCTACACCAACGTGGCTGACAGCGCCTGGGAATGGGGCAAGATCGGCTATGTCGCGACCGGCGCGGATGGCGCGTTCAAGGCAGCGGACCCTTCCGATACGCTGATCGAGACGATCTATTCGCTGAAGGCGGCGCATCGCCAGAACGCGCATTTCGTGATGAACCGGAAGACGCAGGGCACGATCCGCAAGTTCAAGGATGATGACGGCAATTATCTCTGGCAGCCGCCGGCGGGGCTCGGCCAGTCCGCATCGCTCATGGGCTTCCCGGTGACCGAGGCCGAGGACATGCCGGATATTGCGACCGACGAAACGGCGATTGCCTTTGGCGATTTCGCCGCCGGCTATCTGGTGGTCGATCGCACCGGGGTCCGGGTTCTGCGCGATCCCTATTCGGCCAAGCCCTACGTGCTGTTCTACACCACCAAGCGCGTTGGCGGCGGGGTGCAGAACTTCGAGGCGATCAAGCTGATCAAGTTCGGCGAGGCGTAAGGCGAACGGCCCCGGCAAGCTGCCGGGGCCGTGTCTTCAGACAAACCTGCCCCGGCGCTTGCGTCGGGGCTTTTTCGTTGCCGGAGGAATTTTGACGATGAGCTATGCCCTGATAACGCCGCCCGCGGAAGAGCCGGTGAGCCTCAGCGAGGCCAAGGCGTTCATGCGCCTCGATGGCAGCGAGGAAGATGATTTTGTAGCGGCGCTGATCGTGGCCGCGCGGGAATATCTGGAAAGCGTGAGTGGTCTGGCGCTGGTGACCCAGACGTGGCGGCTTTACCGCGATGCATGGCCTGCCAGCGGCATGATTTCACTGGCGCATGGGCCGGTGCAGAGCGTCGATGCGGTGACCGCCTATGATGGCGATGGCGAGGCGACGGTGATTGCGCTCGACGGCGGACGGCTTGATGGCCGGGCGCGGCCGGCGCGGTTCTATCTGCCCGGCATGGGCGGATGGCGGGCCGGTGTCAACGGCATCGAGGTGGAGTTTACATCGGGTTTCGGGGCGGCGGCGGATGTGCCGGAGGTCGCCAGACAGGCGATCCTGCGCCATGTGGCGCACATGTTCGTGTTCCGGGGCGCGGTCGGGCCCGATCAGCAGCCGGCTGGAACGCCCGATGGCTATGACCGGCTGATCGCGCCGCTCAAGGCATGGAGGCTTTGATGCGCACGTTTGATCCGGGGGCGTTTTCGGCAAGGCTTCAGCTCATGGCCCCGACATTCACGCCGGACGGGCAGGGGGGCGCGACCGAAAGCTGGTCGGAGGTCGCAAAGCTCTGGGCGCGGGTGGAGCCGGTTTCCGTCGCTTTCGATGAGGAAGCCAATGGTGAGGTCGTTCGTTTGACGCACGAAATCTGGATGCGGATGCGGACGGATTTGATGCCAGGGATGCGGCTCACGCGCGGCGGGCGGATATTCAGGATCAATGGCTGGCGCGATCCCGACGAGACCGGGCGCTATCTGGTCTGCAGCTGCGAGGAGGTTGCGCCATGAGTTCAACTGAAAACGCGCTGCTTGCGGCGATCCATGCGGCGCTTTCCGGCGATGGCGAGCTGACAGGGTTGATCGGCGCGGATGCGATCTTCGACCGTTTGCTGAGCCGGCCGCGACTGCCTGCCATCGTCTTCGGAGAATGCATAACCACCGATATCTCAACGGTGGATGGCAAGCTGTTCGAGCATGCGCTGACGATCGAGATCTGGTCGGAGGCGCATGGGCGCAAGGTGTTGCAGGAGATCGAGGCGCGGGTGCGGGCGCTGCTCGACGATGCGGCGCTGTCGCTTTCCGATGCCACGCTGGTGAATCTTGCGCATCGTTCGACCAGGGTGAAGCGGGTGACGCGAACCGGCTATTTCCTCGCCGAGATGCGCTTTCGCGCGGTGACCGAACCGGCGTGAGCCGCAGATTTCCAGACAAACAACGGAGAGTTCCATGACGGCCCAGAAAGGCAAGGACCTGCTTTTAAAGCTGCATAATGGCAGCGGTTATGAAACCGTCGCCGGCCTCAGGTCGCGGCGGCTGGCGTTCAACGCGGAGACGGTGGACATCACCGATTCCGAAAGCGCCGGGCGGTGGCGCGAGCTGCTGGCCGGCGCCGGCGTTCAGCGGGCGTCCATGACGGCGTCCGGGATATTCAAGGATCAGGCATCCGACGAGACCGTGCGTGCGGCGTTTTTCTCCGCCGCGCTGGTGGAGGCGCAAATCGTGATCCCGGGGTTTGGCACTGTGGCCGGACCGTTCCAGATCTCGGCGCTCGAGTATAGCGGCCAGCACAATGGCGAGGTTCAGTTCGAGATCGCGCTGGAATCGGGCGGGGCCGTCAGCTTCGGAGCGGCAGTATGAGCCGCGGCGGCAATGGGCGGGCGAACCGCCATCGCGGCGAGGTGGAGGCGGTGTTCGACGGCGAGCGGCGGATCCTCTGCCTGACGCTGGGGGCGCTGGCGGAGCTGGAAACCGCGTTTGCGGCCAATGGCCTGGCTGACCTCGGCAGCCGGCTTTCCTCGGGCGGTCTCAAGGCGCGCGATCTGATCGCGATCATCGGCGCCGGACTGCGCGGCGGCGGCAATGCGATCGATGACGAGGAGGTGGCCGCCATGGGCCTGGAAGGCGGCGTCGCGGCCTATGCAAGCCTTGTCGGCGAACTTCTGACCGTGACGTTTACGGGAGGGGACTCGCCCAAGGCGGCGGCGGACCCTTCCTAGCCGCAGCGGCAGAGCCCCAACCTCCCATCGCCGAACCGTTCCCCTGGCGGGCGGCGATCCATACCGGGCTCTGTACGCTGCGGCTTTCGCCGGACGCGTTCTGGGCGCTGTCGCCGATGGAATTCGCGGCGATGGCGGGCGCGTTCGCGCCGGCCGAGGGCTATCCGACGCGGGCGGCCCTCGACGATCTGATGACCCGCTTTCCCGACAGATGAGGACGTTTCATGGACATTGAAGAGACGAGTATCGATGGCGCACGCGAGAGCGCCAGCACGCTTTACGACGTGCTGCTCGATCTGGAAACGCAATCCGACCGGTTTGCGGGCGCGCTTACCACGGCGCTGAAGGACGCAACGCTTGGCGGCAAGGGGTTGCAGACGGTGCTGGGCGATCTTGGGCGTCGGTTGAACGACCTGGCGCTGAACGCGGCACTGAAACCGCTGGAGGGCGTGATCTCGAGCCAGATCGGTTCGCTGACGGGCGGGCTGGTGGAGGCCGTGGCCCATGCCAAGGGCGGGGTGCCGGGCAGGATCACGCCCTTTGCCGCCGGCGGCATCGTTTCGACGCCGACCTATTTCGGCATGAATGGCGGCCTGGGGCTGATGGGCGAGGCTGGCAGCGAGGCGATCCTGCCGCTGAAACGCGGCGCTGATGGTTCGCTTGGCGTAGCCGCAGGTGCCGGTGGCGGGGCGCGGATCGTCTTTAATGTCTCGACGCCGGATGCGGAGAGCTTCCGCAAGAGCGAGGGACAGATCTCGGCGATGCTGGCGCGGGCGGTGCGTTCCGGCCAGCGCAATATCTGAGGAGCGGCCATGAGCGCGAGTTTTCATGAGGTGCGGTTTCCGCTGCGCCTTTCACTCTCGGTGAGCGGCGGGCCGGTGCGGCGCACCGATATCGTCAACCTCTCCAACGGTCACGAGTCCCGTAACCAGCGATGGCGGGATTCGCGGCGGTCCTACGACGCGGGCTCTGCCGTGCGTTCGGTGGCCGATCTTTATGAGTTGATGGCATTTTTCGAGGCGCGCGGCGGCCAGCTTTACGGGTTCCGCTTTCGCGATCCGGTCGATTTCAAATCCTGCGGGCCGCTTGCCGAACCGGCAGCCGGCGATCAGTGGATTGCGACCGGAGACGGCGCGACGACGGGCTTTCAACTGATCAAGACCTATGGCGACGGCGCGGCGTCCTGGACCAGAACGATCCAGAAGCCGGTGGCCGACAGCGTGAAGGTCTCGGTGGATGGCGTTGCCGCATCCGGATTTTCCGTCGATGCGGCGAGCGGGCTTGTGACGTTTGCGGCTCCGCCCGCGAACGGCGCCGCGATTTTCGCGGGCTATGAATTCGATGTTCCGGTACGCTTCGATATCGACCGCATCGACATCAACATGAAGGCGTTCAATGCAGGCAGCGTGCCATCGGTGCCGCTGGTGGAGGTCAAGCCATGAGGGAGATCGAAGCGGGCCTTCTGGCCCACCTTTCCGAAGATGCAACCACGGTGTGTTCCTGCTGGCGAGTGGTGCTGAAGGACGGCACGGTCATGGGCTTTACCGAACACGACCACGATCTCCACTTCGCATCCACGACCTTTCTGGCGGCGAGCGGGTTTGCGGCGACGAACCTCGAGACGGAGGAGGGGCTTGCGGCCAGCACCAGCGAGGTCGCGGGCGGGTTCTCCAGCGCGGCGATAACCGAGGAAGCGCTGGCGGCCGGGCAGTATGACGGGGCGCGGGTGGAGGCCTATCTGGTCAACTGGCGCAACCCATCGCAACACCAGCGGATGTATGTGCACGAAATCGGCGAAGTGACCCGTGAGGGCGGCGGATTTACGGCGGAGTTGCGGTCTGTGACGCACCGCCTGTCCCAGCCGCAGGGGCGCAGCTTCTCGCGCCGTTGTGATGCCGCGCTCGGAGACGGGAAATGCGGGTTTAATCTGGCCACGCCGGGGTTCACCGCGACCGGGACCGTTGTCGCGGTCGATAGCGATGCGCAGTTGACGGTATCGGTCGGTGGCGCATTTGCTACGGGCTTCTTTTCGTTCGGCGTTCTTTCGTTCGAGAGCGGGGCGCTTGCCGGCACGAAAGCGGATATCGAGACCAATCAGGGTGCGGGCGGGTCGATGCGGCTGGAGCTCTGGCTACCGCTGGAGGAGGCGCCGGAGATCGGCGATGCGGTGCGGCTGACGGCGGGCTGCGACAAGTCGTTTTCCACCTGCCGGGCAAAGTTCGGCAACCATCTCAACTTCCGGGGTTTCCCCCATATGCCGGGCGCGGACTTTGCCTATTCCTATGTGAATGGCGAGAGCGAGCATGACGGTCGGGCGCTCTACAAATGACGGCGCTTGGCGACGCGGCCGTGGCTGCGGCTGAAAGATGGCTCGGGACGCCCTATCGCCACCAGGCAAGCGAATGCGGACTTGGATGCGATTGCCTCGGTCTGATACGCGGCGTCTGGCGGGAGCTCTATGGTTTTGCGCCCGAGAAGGCGGCGCCCTATGCCGCTGATTGGGCGGAGCGGAGCAACGAGGAGCGGCTGCTTGATGCGGCGCTTCGCTATTGCGGGCCGGCGATTGCGATCGGCGCGATGCAGCCGGGCGATATTCTTCTGTTCCGCTGGCGGGCGCAGTTTTCGGCCAAGCATGCCGGCATTTTGTGCGGACCCGACCATTTCATCCATTCCTATGAACAGGCGGGCGTGATCCGCTCCGCCCTTGTTCCCGCGTGGCGGCGCAAGGTCGCAGGCGTCTTCCGCTTTCCCGACCGAGATTGAGGTTTCAGCATGGCAACTATCGTGTTTCAGGCGGCCGGCGCCGTGTTCGGCGGGCTGCTCGGCCCGTTCGGTGCGGTTGCCGGCCGGGCGATCGGCGCTCTTGCCGGCAATGCGCTGGACGGCCTTATCTTTTCCGGCGGGCAAAAGGTAAAGGGTAGCCATCTTTCAAGCGCGCGGATTGGCGGCGCGGAGGAGGGCGCTGCGATCCCCCGGGTTTACGGCACGTCGCGCATCGGCGGAACGCTGATCTGGGCAACGCGGTTCGAAGAGGAAGTGACCGAGGAGCGCACCGGCGGCAAGGCCGCGGGCTCGACGGTCGAGAGCTTTGCCTATTTCGGTAACTTTGCCTATGGCCTCTGCGAGGGACCGGTGGCGGCGATCCGACGCGTGTGGGCGGACGGTCGCGAACTCGATCTCGAAAATATCGAGATGCGGTTTTACCCCGGCTCGGACAGCCAGTTGCCCGATCCGCTGATCGAGGCGAAGCAGGGGGCTGGCAATGCTCCGGCCTATCGCGGGCTTTGCTATGTCGTGTTCGAGCGCCTGCCGCTGGACACGTTCGGCAACCGGATACCGGTGATCCAGTTCGAGGTGCTGAAACCGACAGGCTCGCTGGAAAGCCAGATCCGAGCGCTCGCGATCATTCCGGGGGCGACCGAGCACGGGCTTTGTCCGTTTCCCGTGACCGAGGCGCTGGGCAGCGGCCAGCAGCGGATCATGAACCGCAACACGCTGACGCGGGCGACCGACTGGGAAGCCTCAATCGACGAGTTGATGGCGTTGTGCCCCAATCTGGAGCGGGTGGCGCTGGTGGTGGCATGGTTCGGCTCTGACCTGAGGGCAGGGGAATGCCGGATCGAACCGGGCGTGGAAACGCCCTTCCGGAGGGAAGAGAGTACGCCCTGGCGGGTCTCGGGCATTGCCCGCGGCCAGGCGCATATCGTTTCCACGCATGAGGGCGGTCCGGCCTATGGCGGCACGCCCAATGATGAAGGACTGATCGCGGCGATCGCCGATCTGAAGGCGCGCGGTATCGAGGTCTATCTCTATCCGTTCCTGATGATGGACGTGCCCGCGGGCAATGGTTTGCCCGACCCGTATGGCGGCTCCGAGCAGCCGCGTTACCCTTGGCGCGGGCGAATAAGCTGTCATCCGGCGCCGGGCCAGCCCGGCACCACCGACCGCAGCGCCTCTGCCCGTGCCCAGGTGGAGGCGTTTCTGGGCACGGCGGAGAACCATCAGTTCAACACCTTTGGCGGCGGGGTGAATTTTACCGGCGATGACAAGGGCTATCGCCGGTTCATTCTGCATTACGCGCATCTGGCGCGTGCCGCAGGCGGCGTGGACGGGTTTATTATCGGCTCCGAAATGCGGGGGCTGACCTCCGTGCGTGACGGGAGCGATGCCTTTCCCTTCGTGGAAGGGCTAATCGCGCTTGCGGCCGATGTGCGCTCTGTCCTGGGCCTCAGGGGGCGGGTGACCTATGCCGCCGACTGGAGCGAGTATTTCGGCTACCATCCCGCCGATGGCAGCGGCGATGTCTATTTCAATCTCGACCCGCTATGGGCGAACCACAATATCGCGGCGGTCAGCATCGACAATTACATGCCGATTTCAGACTGGCGCGACAGCGATCTGGGCGCTGAAAACCCTGATGGATTCAAGGTCGCGAACGATCCGGATGGCTTTTGGGGGCAGGTTGCCGGCGGCGAGGGCTATGACTGGTACTATGCCAGCGATGCGGATCGGGCGGCACGTGTGCGAACGCCGATCACCGACGGCCTTGCCGGCAAGCCCTGGGTCTATCGCTACAAGGACATCCAGAACTGGTGGGCAAACCCGCATTATAACCGCGTCGGCGGGGCGGAATCGCCGACGCCGACGGCCTGGGTGCCAATGTCGAAGCCGATCTGGTTTTCCGAGCTCGGTTGTGCCGCCGTCGACAAGGGGGCCGGGCAGCCGAATGTCTTTGCCGATCCGAAATCGGCGGAATCGGCGTTTCCCTATTTTTCGAGCGGACAGCGTTCCGATGCCGAGCAGCGCCGGTTTCTGGAGACGCAGCTTTCCCGGTTTGAAACCGTGGAGACGCCCGTCGATTTCGGGCATATTTTCCTCTGGTGCTGGGATATCAGGCCCTATCCCGCCTTCCCGCAAAACTCCGACCTATGGACCGATGGCGACAACTGGACAACCGGCCACTGGCTGAACGGACGGCTGGGGGCGACGACGCTTGCCGACACGGTGCGTGCGCTTCTGGCTGACCACGGTTTCCACGATTGCGACGTGCGACTTTTGAACGGCGATCTGACGGGCTATCAACAGGCCGATATCGACAGCGCCCGCAATTTGATCGAGCCGCTGCTTTCGCTGTATTCCGCCGATACCATCGAACGCGGCGGCGTGCTGCAGTTCCGCTCCCGGCTCAGGGCGAGCCTGCCGCCGGCGACGATCGACGTGACGGCGGAGCTCGCGGAGGCCGGGCGCTTCAGGGAAAAGCGCAGCCATGAGAGCGACCTTGCCGGCGAGGCGGTGGTGTCATACTTCGACCCCTTCACCGATTATGAGCAGGCGAATGTGCGTTCCAGCCGCGTTGTCGCGGTCAATGACCGGGTGTTGCGCTATGCGCTGCCCACGGTGCTGCCGGAAACCACGGCGCTTTCGCTCGCGGGCGACATGCTGCGGGAGAACCGGATTGCGGTGAGCACCCTCTCGATCGATCTGTCCCCGCAGGCGCGTGGTCTGGAAGTGGGCGATGTTGTGCGTATCAGTGACGGGCCGGCTGGCCGGTTCATGGTCACGCGCGCCGAGCTTGGCGAGACCCTGAAGATCGAGGCGCGCTCTTTTGCGCCGCTTGCGGGCGCTCGGTTTCCGCCTGTGGACCGGGGCCGGGTTCACGAAGATGCGTCCGATGGGTTTGCGCCGCGGGTGGTTTTTCTGGATCTAGCCCGCGACGGCGGCGGCGCGGCGGAGAGCTTTGCTCGTATCGCTGCGTTTGCGAGGCCATGGCGTCGCATTTTTGTTTCCTCGTCCGCTGCCGCTGAAGGATATGGAGCCAATGTGGTGATCGAGAGGCCGGCTGGGACCGCGCGTCTGGCGGAGGCGCTGTCGCCTGGCGTGAGCGGCCGGTTTGACTTCTCCGAGGATCTGGTCATCGACCTCGATTTTGGCGGCCTTTCCTCGGCTTCGAAAGACGCTGTGTTGAGCGGAGCCAACCGGATCGCGGTTCGCGCCGGTAACGGCGTTTTCGAGATTATCGGTTTTCTCAACGCTGTCGAGATAGCAGCAGGGCGCTGGCGGCTCACCGGACTGCTGCGGGGGCTTCACGGGACCGAAGACGCCATGATGGCCGGGGCGTTGCCGGGCAACGACGCGGTTGTTCTGGGCGATGCGGTGATTCCCGTCGGCCTGAACGCGCGCCACATCGGTCTTGCGCGCAATTACGTGATCGAGGCGGCCTATGGGCAGCAGGATCCGAAAGGGCCTTACGTCTTCGCCGGCGGATTGCGGGCAGAGACGCCGCTTGCGCCGGTTCATCTGCGCGCGCGCCGGATGGCCTCCGGGGACATTCATTTCAGCTGGATCAGGCGATCGCGGCTCGACGCGGATGACTGGGCGGCAGCCGAAATACCGCTGGACGAGGATATCGAGCGCTACCGGCTCGAGCTGTTCGACGGCGCGACAATGGTGCGGCGTATCGAGATGGGCGTTGCGGAATTTCTGTACGCGGCGAGCGATCAGGCCGACGACTTCGGGACGCTGGCCGGCGCGATGACGGTCAGGCTTTGCCAGCTCGGACGCAAGGTGCCGCTCGGCATCCCGCTGACCGCAGAAATAAACCTTCCCAACTGACAGAAAGGAAAATGCTATGGATGTGAAGAAATGGTATCTCTCCAAGACCGTTTGGGGCGCTCTGCTGGCGGTTGCCGCGCCGCTGCTGCAGCTTGGCGGCATCTATATCGATGACGGCACGCAGAGCGAACTGGCGGCTTCGATTACCACGATCGCAGGTGCAGCGGGCGGGATGCTCGCGCTGTTCGGGCGGATTGCGGCGAAGTCGTCGCTAACCCGTTAGCTTGAAACCATCATCTTTACACAGGACTGGTCGGAGCTTCGGGCTCCGGCCAGTACATCATTTTCGATTTTGCTGAAATTAAGATTGCAAGCGTTTCGACGGGGCTATTCATTTGGAGTTCAGCCACGTATCTTTATAAGGACTTGCGAATGGTGCGCAGGATGGCGAAGAAGAAGATTTGATGTCGTTGAAACCTCTATATATTCTGGTGCTGACCGGCTTGTTGCTGGGCGGAAACAGTGGAACGGCCGGCGCCGCCAGCTGCGCAAACGCCGCGCGTCAGGTCGCGGCCAGCACGGGCGGCGATCTGCTTTCCGCTCTGCCCGCGCCGGACGATCCGAATATGTGCCTGGTAACGGTGATCGTTCCGGCAAGCGACGGCAGCCCGCCGCGCAAGATTACCCGCCGCGTTCCGGCAAGCTGAAGTCTGTCAGGCCGGCGCCTGCAAGAGCGGACAACTGAAATGCGAATTCTGCTGATCGAAGATGATGAGAACCTGAACCGCCAGCTTGCCCAGATGCTGCGGGATTCAGACTATGTGGTTGATTGCGCCTATGACGGTGAGGAAGGCCATTTCCTCGGCGACACCGAACCATATGACGCGGTCATACTCGATATCGGTCTGCCCCAGATGGATGGGGTGACGGTGCTCGACAAATGGCGGCAGGCCGGTCGCAACATGCCGGTTCTGATCCTGACGGCGCGCGATCGCTGGAGCGACAAGGTGGCCGGGATCGATGCCGGCGCCGATGACTATGTCACCAAGCCGTTTCACATCGAAGAGGTGATGGCCCGCATCAGGGCGCTGATCCGTCGCGCCGCCGGTCATGCAGCGGCGACGATCACCTGCGGCCCGATCGAACTTGACGTCAAGGCCTCCAAGGCCACGCTCGACGGTGAGATACTGAGGCTGACCTCGCACGAATACCGGTTGCTGTCCTACCTGATGCATCATCAGGGGGAGGTTGTCTCGCGGACGGAGCTGACCGAACATCTTTATGATCAGGATTTCGATCGTGATTCCAACACGATCGAGGTTTTTGTTGGCAGACTTCGCAAGAAAATCGGAGCTGACTGGATCGAGACGGTGCGCGGCCTCGGTTATCGCATGCAGGCGCCGGGATGAGGTTTGCGAACTCCCTTACCCTCCGTTCGCTCGCACTGACGACCGTATGGTTCGCGATCGCGCTTCTTGTGATCGCGATCGTGATTTCGGCGCTTTATCGCAATGCCGCAGAGCGCGGCTTCCGGCAGCTTCTGCAAGCCGAAATGTTCAATGTGATCAACTCGGTGTCGATTGATGATGAGGGCGAACTCAAGGGATCTCCCCAGCTTGGCAATCTGAACTATCAGCAGCCGCAGACCGGATGGTACTGGGTTGTCGATCCGCTTTACGACAAATCCAAAAAGTCGCTGCAATCGCCCTCTCTCGGCGCGCAAGACCTGCCGGTTACCCCTGAGAGCGAAGTTCCCTATGACGGCAATTATCGCCGCACCTATATCGTTCGCGACGACAACAATAATGACCTGGCGGTGATCGAAACCGTTGTCGTGATGGACGAGAAGGACCGGGCAACCCGGATCCGGGTGTCGGGCAATCGCGATGCGGTTGACAATGACGTACGCTGGTTTTCGCAGCGGCTCTACATAGCGCTCGCCCTTTTCGGGATTGCGAGTATTCTCCTCAATGGCCTCATCATTTTGTGGGCGCTGCGCCCGCTCGACCGGGCTCGTGTGGCTTTGCGCCATATTTCCGAGGAGGGCGAGGGCGAGATGCGCGGGCAGTTTCCGGTGGAAATTCAACCGCTTGCCGATGAAATCAATGCCTTGCTGGCAAACAACAGGGCAATCGTCGAGCGGGCGCGGATGCAGGTCGGCAATCTCGCGCACTCCCTGAAGACGCCGATTGCGGTGCTTTTAAACGAGGCCCAGGGCATGGCCGAGAAGGAAGGCAAGCTCATCGCTTCGCAAGTGGTGATGATGCAGGCCCAGGTTCAGGCCTATCTGAACCGGGCGCGCATCGCTGCCCAGACCGAATCGGTCCTGACGCGCTGTGAGGCGGAGCCGGTGCTTGAACGGCTCGTGCGGGTGATGCGGCGGCTGAACCCCGAGAAATCCTTCGTGCTGACCTGCGAGCAGGGTCTTCTTCTGGCAACAGAGCAGCACGACCTCGAGGAGGTTGTCGGCAACCTTCTGGAAAACGCTGCTCGATTTGCCGAGAACGAGGTTCATGTGAGCGCGCAACGGCGGGTGGATGCCGCTGAGCCTGGAGAGTGGGCCGAGATCATCGTGAAGGATGACGGGCCGGGCCTGACGCCCGATGAAATCCGAAGGGCAATGAAGCGCGGCAACAGGCTGGACGAGAGCGGGGCGGGCTCCGGCCTTGGCCTGTCGATCGTTGATGATATCGTACAGGCCTATGGCGGTCGATTCGAACTGACCGGACTTGAGCGTTCCGGCCTGCACGCGCGCGTTGTTCTTCCGGCCAAAAGCAGGAAATAGTTGATCGCGACCCCTCATGCGAATTATGGCCACATTCTGTGCTTAGCGACGATATAGCGGGAGCGCTGTGGATCGGGGAACCATTCTTTCTGCTCAACGCTTTCTCTGATGACGCAAAACAATATGACGGGAAAACTCGTGATACGAAATTGGCAATTGATTGCTGTCGTTCTCATGATCTCAGGCTGTTCGGCAACCGGTGGCCGTGGAGCGGCGGTCGCTCCTCAGCCCGTGGCGGCACAGGCAGCTGCACAGTCGGCGGCGCTGAATGGCGGGTTGGTGCAGCGCGCCGGCATTACATTGTCTTCTTTCGATCAAGCCAAGGCGCTGCAGGCCGAGCAATACGCCCTGGCGGCGGCGCCGGCGGGGGAAGCCGTCAACTGGCAGGGACAGGGCGCGCGCGGCTCTGTGACTGCGGCAAGCCCCTATCAGGTCGGTGACCAGAATTGCCGGCAATATACGCAGCGCATTGTGGCCGATGGCCGTGAGTTTGTCGGTCGAGGGGCCGCCTGCCGCGAAGCTGCCGGTTCGTGGAGCCTCCTCGATTAACTCAGCGGCGTCTTGCGGGATGGCCAGCCGAAGTGCGACGTTTTGAGGCAGGTTCGCCGCCTGATGTTTTGAACTGTTGGAATTTTCGCGGTGGTGGCGTACGAAGACGACATGATATTCACGCTTGCCGCCATTGTCCTGACGCTTGCCGCGGCTTTTGCGGTTGCCGTACCGTTGTTCCGGCGGGACGCGCCGACAGATGCGGTCGCCGCCGGGCCGGACCCGGTCTATCGCTCCCAACTGAAAGAACTAGATCGGGAACGGCGAGACGGCCTTATCGACGAGAATGCCTATCTTTCCTCCCGTGCAGAAATCGGGCGAAGGCTGATGGCCTCGGAAGCGAAGGCGGCGGACAGAGCCACCGCGCTGCGGGGCGTTGCCGCGCGCCATCGTATCGCAACAGCGGCATGCGTATTTGCTGCGCTGATTGTGGCGGGCGTTGCCTATCCCCTCCTGGGCGCGCCCGGCGCGAAGGACTATCCGTTGTCGGCCCGCCTCAATTCGGAGAATCCGGAGCTTGCGGTCCTTGTCGCGCAGGTCGAACGGCATCTCGCTCAAAATCCCGATGATGGTCGGGGGTGGGACGTGATCGCGCCGGTCTATCTGCGCGAAAACAGGCTTGATCGCGCTTATGAAGCCTATGCCAATGCCATAAGGATTTCCGGCCCGAACCCGGAGCGACTTATGGGGCTCGGCGAGACGCTTGTGTCGCTCGAATCGGGCTTCGTCAATGACGAGGCGCTTGAGGCATTTCGTGACGCCGAAGCATTGTCGCCGGACAATGTCAGGGCCGGATATTATATTGCGCTGGCGGATGAGCAGGCCGGGAACCACCAGGCCGCGCTCGAGCGCTTCGACGCCTTGCTGGAAAAAATGCCGGAGAACGCCACCGGACGCGACGTGATCGAGCGGCACATCGCCTTGAATCGAGGTCGATTGGCGCAGACGGGCGCGCCGGCGTTCGGGCCCGATCAGCAGGACATCGATGCGGCGGCCGCCCTATCGCCGCAGCAGCGTGCTGAAATGGTCGAGGGCATGGTCTCGGGGCTGGCGCAACGCCTTGAACAGGAGCCCGACGATATTGAAGGCTGGATGCGGTTGATCCGCTCCTACGCGGTGCTGGGTCGGGAGGATGATGCAAATACCGCGTACGATGCCGCGCTGGCCTATTTCGGGGCGGAGAGCCCCGCCGGCCAGCGGCTTGAGCAGCTTGCGGCGGAACTTGCGCTTTCGGGAGGAAGATCATGACGCGCAAGCAAAAAAGGCTCGCTGTTATCGGCGGCGGGGTGGCTTTTATCGCGATCGCGGTTCTGCTGGTGCTTTTTGCGCTGAGCCGCAGCGTCTCCTACTTTTTTATGCCATCTGATTTTGCCGAAAATCCCGTCAGTTCCGAAACGCGGATAAGGCTTGGCGGGCTCGTCGAGGACGGTTCGGTCCGGGGCGCGGAAGGGGCGGGCGTTGCCTTTGCCGTTACCGACGGCAATTCTTCCGTTGAGGTGCGCTACGCGGGCATTCTGCCTGACCTTTTCCGCGAAGGGCAGGGCGTGGTAACCGAAGGACGGATGGGACCGGACGGGATTTTCCGCGCCGACACCGTGCTTGCCAAACATGACGAGAACTACATGCCTAAAGAGGTCGCCGACCGTCTGAAGGCCGAGGGCGTATGGGAAGGTGAGGGGGGCGGCACACCTTGACCGTTGAACTCGGACTCTATGCGCTGATCCTCGCTCTGGCAGTCTCCGTTCTGACGGCGACGCTGCCGCTTGCGGGCGCGCGGACGCAGAACATGGCCTTGATGGGCATTGCGCGCAGCGGCTCGCTGACCCTGTTCGCGCTGGTGGCACTGTCGTTCGCCATTCTGATCAGGAGTTATCTTCTCTCCGATTTTTCCGTGCGCAATGTCTGGGAAAACTCGCATTCGCTGATGCCGCTGATCTACAAGTTTTCGGGCGTCTGGGGCAATCATGAAGGCTCCATGCTGCTTTGGCTGCTGATCCTGACGTTTTTCAGCGCGCTGGTGGCGGCCTTCGGGCGCAATCTGCCCGCCGATCTTCGAGCCAATGTACTTGCCATCCAGGCCCTGATTGCCACGGCTTTCATCCTTTTCATTCTTCTCACTTCCAATCCGTTCAGCCGCGTCTTCCCCGTTCCCGCAGAGGGGCGGGAACTCAATCCGATCCTGCAGGATATCGGCCTCGCCATTCATCCGCCGCTTCTCTATCTGGGCTATGTCGGCTTTTCGGTCTGTTTCTCGTTCTCGGTCGCGGCGCTGGTCAGCGGGCGGATCGACTCGGCCTGGGCGCTTTGGGTGCGGCCATGGGCGCTGCTTGCCTGGCTGTTTCTGACCGCCGGCATCGCGATGGGCTCCTACTGGGCCTATTACGAACTGGGCTGGGGCGGATGGTGGTTCTGGGACCCGGTCGAAAATGCATCCTTCATGCCTTGGCTGGCGGGCACGGCACTGCTGCATTCGGCTCTCGTCATGGAGAAGCGCGAGGCCCTGAAAATCTGGACCGTGCTGCTGTCGATCCTGACATTTTCGCTTTCGCTTCTCGGGACGTTTCTCGTTCGCTCCGGCGTTCTCACCTCGGTCCACGCCTTTGCGACGGACCCGACCCGCGGCGTTTTCATTCTGGCCATTCTTGCGTTCTTCATCGGCGGCGCACTGACGCTGTTTGCGTTGAGGGTGCCGCTTTTGCGCGCGGGAGGCCTGTTCTCGCCGATCTCGCGGGAAGGCGCTCTGGTCTTCAACAATCTGATTCTGACTGTCGCCGCCGGCACGGTGCTGATCGGAACGCTCTATCCGCTGTTTCTGGAGACGCTCACCGGAGAGAAAATCTCGGTGGGTCCGCCCTTCTTCAACCTGACCTTCGGGTTGTTGATGATCCCGTTGCTGCTGGCCGTCCCCTTCGGGCCGATGCTTTCGTGGAAAAGAGGAGACCTGAAGGCTGCGTCGGAGCGTCTCATGGTCGCGGCGGTCCTGGCGCTGATCTTCGCCGCGGTCTTCGTCTATTTCCATGAAGGCGGACCGGTTCTGGCCGTGCCCGGCATTGCGATCGCCTTCTGGCTTATCTTTGGAGCGCTGTCGGATATCTGGACCCGCTCGGGGTTTTTCCGTCTGCCGTTTTCGAAGGCATGGCCGCGTTTCAAGGGCCTGCCGCGCTCGGCCTTCGGCGCGGCGCTTGCGCATCTTGGTCTCGGCGTGAGTGTGTTGGGCATATTGGCGGTTTCGCTTTACGAAACAGAAGCCGTGCTGGAGATGACGCCGGGGTCCGAGGTCGCATTGAGCGGCTATACGGTGACTTTTGAGGGTGTCGAAACCGTGCGTGGCCCCAATTACACAGATGAGCGCGGAACATTTGCGATCAGCGCGGACGGGAGGGCATCCGGCGTGGTGCACTCGGCCAAACGGCTCTATCCTTCGAGCAATACGCCGACGACCGAGGCGGGCATCAGGACCTTCGGTCCCAGCCAGCTTTATATTTCGCTTGGCGACCCGCGTCAGGATGGTGCCTGGGTCGTGCGGGTGTGGTGGAAGCCCTTCATTCTGTGCATCTGGCTTGGATTCGTGCTGATGGCTGTCGGCGGGGTTGTCTCGCTTTCCGATCGGCGTTTGCGCATTGGCGCGCCGGCGCTGAGCAAGAAAAGAACGCAGCCAGCGCAAGCCCTGGGAGCCGCTGAATGATTCGGCTTGTTGTCTTGGTTTTTGCCGTGCTGCTCCCGATCGGGGCGTCTGCCGTCGAGCCCGACGAGATGCTGAGCGATCCCGCGCTGGAAGCGCGCGCGCGGGAGATTTCCGCGGAGCTTCGCTGCATGGTCTGTCAGAACCAATCCATCGACGATTCCAATGCCGACCTCGCCCGCGATCTGCGCCTTCTGGTGCGAAGCAGGCTGGAAGCCGGCGACAGTGATGACGAGGTCATCGATTATGTCGTTTCGCGCTATGGCGAGTTTGTTCTGCTGAAGCCCCGCTTTTCGCCGCATACCTGGCTTCTATGGGGCGCGCCGGCCCTTCTCATCCTGTTGGGCGCCATCGGTTTGTGGCGGCTTGCGGCCGCTCGCCGCGGTGCTGACAGACCGCTCTCCCGCCAGGAGGAGGAGCGGCTGGAGAAGATTTTGTCCGAGACGGACGACCATTAACAAACCGTCATCTGGCGGACAGTGTTTTGTAAGGTCCCAGCTTTTATAGTCCCTCTATTCGATATGAAATCATTCAACCATCGACACCAGAGGAAAAGCAGACCTATGTTCCAGCAGCCCACCGGACCAAACAAGTTCAGGTCACTCTTGAAAGCCTCGGCAGCTGCGGGCGTCGCAGCCGTGCTGTTTTCCGCCGGCGCTCCCCTGACGGTAACGGAAGCGCTTGCGGATCCCGTTCATGTTCAGGCTCCGGAAGTCCCCGGATTTGCCGATGTCGTCGAAGCGGTCTCGCCCGCGGTTGTCTCCGTGGTCGTTGAAAGCAACGTCCAGCCGGTCGCCCAGCAGGATGGCGGCTTCGGTTTCGGCTTTGGCGGGCGCGGTTTCGACAACCTTCCCGATGATCACCCCCTCAAGCGCTTCTTCCACGATTTCGGTGCGCCGAATGAGCCCACGCCGCCGCCGCAGCCGCGCAAGGGCGGTCCGCGTCCGGTTGCGCAAGGCTCAGGCTTCTTCGTCTCCGAGGACGGCTACCTTGTCACCAACAACCACGTTGTGCGCGAAGGCGACGCATTCTCGGTACGTATGGATGACGGCACCGAGTATGACGCAAAGCTGATCGGCACCGATCCCCGCACTGACCTCGCCGTGCTCAAGGTGGATGCCGATCGCGAATTCACTTACGTGAAGTTCGCGGACGACAAGAATCTTCGCGTTGGCGACTGGGTTGTCGCGGTCGGCAATCCGTTCGGCCTTGGCGGCACGGTCACGTCGGGCATCGTTTCGGCGCTTGGCCGCGATATCGCCTCCGGTCCCTATGATGATTACATCCAGGTTGATGCCGCGGTGAACCACGGCAACTCCGGCGGCCCGACATTTGACCTCAGCGGTGAAGTCGTTGGCGTCAACACCGCGATCTTCTCACCTTCCGGCGGCAATGTCGGCATTGCCTTCGCGATCCCTGCGCACCTGGCCCAGGACGTCGTTGTCGACCTCATCAATGATGGCGTGGTCGAGCGCGGATGGCTCGGCGTTCGTATCCAGCCCGTCACCGAGGACATCGCCGAATCGATCGGACTTGCGAAACCGGAAGGCGCGCTCATCTCGGAGCCGACCAGTGACAGCCCCGGCGCCAAGGCGGGTCTGAAGCAGGGCGACGTGATTACCGCGGTGAATGGCGACGTGATCGAGGATGCCCGTTCGCTTTCGCGTATGATCGGCATGATGGAACCGGGCGACGAGGTGGAGCTGTCGGTCTGGCGTGACGGAAAGTCCCAGACGATCGATGTGAAGCTCGGCGAATTCCCGACTGAGGATGAAATCGCCGCTGCTGACGGCCTCAGCGGACCGACGGAAAGCTCGCTGATGACCCAGCTCGGCATCGAGGTTCGCCCCGCCGATGACGGCAAGGGCGTCACGGTCACGGCAGTGGACCCGAACTCCGACGCCGCGACCAAGGGCCTGGCAACGGGACAGAAGATCCTGAGCGTCAATAACAAGGACGTCAGCTCGGCTGCGGATATTCTGAAACAGGTCAAGGATGCCGCCGATCAGGGCCGCAAGCAGGCGCTGTTCCAGGTCGAAACCGAAAACGGCAGCATGTTCACCGCGCTGCCCACGGAAACCGACGCCGAAGACGCCGGCTGATCCCCCATCAGCACTGGAGGAGGCGCATCGCGGAAGCATGCGCCTTTTCCGTTTCAGGAGACCTTAGATGTTTTCCAAAGAGCCGGTTGAGCCTGCTTGTCACACCGAGGCCGATGGCGATATGGTCCCCGGCATGCGTGTTCTTGTCATCGAAGACGATCTGGAGGCGGCTGCCTATCTGACCAAGGCCTTTCGCGAGGCCGGCATTGCCTGTGAGCATGCCGGTGATGGCGAGAGCGGCCTGTTCATGGCTAGCGAGAATGAATACGACGTTCTCGTCGTCGACCGCATGTTGCCGCGTCGCGACGGGCTGTCGGTGATATCGGCGCTGAGGGCGCGCGGCATCAACACGCCGGTGCTGATTCTCTCGGCTCTCGGTCAGGTCGATGACCGGGTGACCGGCCTCAGGGCAGGGGGCGACGACTACCTTCCCAAGCCCTATGCCTTCAGCGAGCTTCTCGCCCGCGTCGAAGTGCTCGGCCGGCGCAAGGGCGCGCCCGATCACGACGTGCTCTACAAGGTGGGCGATCTGGAGCTCGATCGTCTTTCGCATGAGGTGCGCCGCGCGGGCCGCGAGATCACGCTTCAGCCGCGCGAATATCGCCTGCTGGAATATCTGATGAAGAATGCCGGACAGGTCGTTACCCGCACCATGCTTCTGGAAAATGTCTGGGATTATCATTTCGATCCGCAGACCAATGTGATCGATGTCCATGTTTCGCGGCTGCGCTCCAAGATCGAGAAGGACTTCGACAAACCCTTGCTGAAGACCATTCGCGGCTCCGGCTACATGATCAAGCATGATGCGTAACGGATGAGGGAGCGGCTGAAGCTTCTGTTCAAGTCGACGGCGGTGCGTCTCTCCGCCGTCTATATTCTGCTGTTCGGGCTCTGCGCGGCGGTGATGGTGTTCTACGTGACCGCCGTTTCCGAAAGTCTGGTCGAGCGGCAGATGCGGGATTCCCTCCACCGGGAGATTGCCCAGCTTGATGCCTCATTCGAAAGCGGCGGTATTCGCCGGCTGTTCAACACGATCGAACGGCGCGCGCGCCAGCCCGGGGCCAATCTCTACGTCATCGCCAGTCCGCAGGGCGAAATCCTGGCAAGCAATGTCGCCTCGCTACAGCCCGGCGTCCTGGACAATGCGGGTTGGCTCGATACGCCCTTCCGCTATGAAGGCTTCGCCGAGAACAACAAGGGCGACCGCTATAGTCTGGCGATCGGCTATGTGATCGTGCTCGACAACGGCATGAAGCTGATGATCGGCCGTGATCTGGGCGACCCCGAAAGGCTGCATATCATCGTCAGGCAGGCCTTGCTGCTGGCGCTGATCATCATGGGCGTCGGGGCGCTGGTGATCTGGTTCGCAATCGGGCGCAACGCGCTGAAGCGCATGGACCGGATGTCGTCGGCGAGCGGCAAGATCATGGCCGGCGATCTGTCCCAACGCCTTCCCGTAACCGGTTCCGGTGATGAGTTCGACCGGCTCTCCAATTCGCTGAACCTGATGCTGGACCGCATCGTCCGTCTGAACGAGGGGCTGAGGCAGGTTTCCGACAACATCGCCCACGACCTCAAGACCCCGCTGACCCGTCTTCGCAATAAGGCGGCCGATGCCGCCGCCGCCGAGGATCCGGAAGAGCGGCGCGCCTCGCTCGAAGGCATTATCACCGAGTCCGACCAGCTCATCCGCACCTTCAATGCCTTGTTGATGATCTCCCGCGTCGAGGCTGGCGCCGTTGCGGCAGAGATGTCGCCGGTCAACCTTTCGGCGATCGTCGAGGACAGCGCCGAGCTTTACGGCCCGGTGGCCGAGGAAGCCGGCATGACGCTGGAGATCGCGATCGAGCAGGATCTTTCGGTGAACGGCAATCGCGAACTGATCGGGCAGGCGATTTTCAACCTCCTCGACAATGCCATAAAATACGCCTCGGCTTCCGAAAACGAGCCGCGTATCTACCTGTCGCTCAAACGCGAGGGCGCGGATGCCGTGTTCATGGTTGCCGATAACGGACCGGGCATTCCCGCCAATCGCATCGAGGACGTCAAAAGGCGGTTCTTCCGTCTGGATGAAAGCCGCACCAAGCCGGGCACCGGACTTGGCCTCTCCATGGTCGATGCCGTGACCGACATGCACGGCGGCAAATTCGTGCTTGCCAAAGCCAGCCAGTATGTTCCGGGCTATGGCGGTCTTGCCGCGCTCATTCGCTTTCCGCTCACCGCCAATCGTTCGCGCTGAGCGGCTTTTGCTTCCGCTCCGTCAATGCTAAGGCGGAGAAAAGAAGTTGCGGAGGAAGCTATGCAGGAGACCGAGGGTCGCTTGGCCGACAGTGCGGCAGGGCGCGTCTTTGCGCTGGATGAGGCGGCATCAAGGGAAGCGGCGGGCGAACTCGCCGAAGCGGTCGAAAGTCATGTACTCCCGGCCGTCCTCGCCGACGCCGAGGCCCCTTTAACCGCCTTTCTCGCGGCCGCCTTCACGCTCTCCCCCTTTCTCCACGACACCTTCCGCTCCCGGCCCGAACTGCTTGGCCGGATCGATGAGCCAATCGGCCCGCAGATCGAGGCCGAAATCGAAAAGGCGCGTAACGCCTGGATCGTCGAAGACGGCTCCCAAAGCGATGGCGAGATCATGACGCGGCTCCGGCACGCCAAGCAGCGTGTCGCCTTCCTCACCGCGCTCGCCGATCTCGGAGGCATATTCGAAGCCGAAGTCACGACCGATCTGCTGAGCCGCTTCGCCTCCGCCGCCGTGGCCGCCACGCTCGACCATCTGCTGGTCTCGGCCGCCGGCGAAGGCAAGATCAGGCTGCCATCCTCCCGGGACACCCCTTCGGAAAACTCCGGCGTCGTGGTGCTCGGCATGGGCAAGCTCGGCGCGAACGAGCTCAACTATTCCTCCGACATCGATATCGTCGTCTTCTTCGAGCCGGAGGCGGAGATCATCATCGATCCCGACGATGCGCGGGAGCTGTTTCCCAAGCTGATGCGCCGGCTTGTGCGCATCCTTCAGGAGCGCACCGGTGATGGCTATGTTTTCCGCACCGACCTGCGCCTGCGGCCGGACCCCGGCTCCACGCCGCTCGCGATCCCTGTCGAGGCGGCGCTGATCTACTACGAAAGCCGCGGCCAGAACTGGGAACGCGCCGCCTATATCAAGGCAAGGCCGATCGCGGGCGATATCGCCGCCGGCGAATCCTTCCTCGCCGAATTGGCACCCTTCATCTTCCGCAAATATCTCGATTATGCGGCGATTGCCGATATCCATTCAATCAAGCGGCAGATCCACGCGCACAAGGGCTTTGGCCTCGTCGCCGTCCATGGCCACAACGTCAAGCTCGGGCGCGGCGGCATTCGAGAGATCGAATTCTTCGCCCAGACCCAGCAACTGATTGCCGGCGGGCGCATGCCGCAATTGCGCTGCCGGCGCACCGTCGATGCCCTTGATGCCCTCCGCGAGGCCCGATGGGTCGACAAGCAGACGGCGGATGAGCTGAAGACCGCCTACTGGTTCCTGCGCGATGTCGAGCATCGCATTCAGATGGTGCGCGACGAACAGACTCACATCCTGCCCGAGGATGATGCCGAACTGCTGCGGATCGCGCGCATGAGTGGGTTCAAGACGACCGATGAGTTTGCGACGGCGCTGGTATCGAACCTGAAAACGGTCGAGAAACGTTATGCCCGCCTGTTCGAGCGGGAACTGACGCTGTCCGGTGAAACCGGCAATCTCGTCTTCACCGGCGAGGATGACGACCCCGGCACGCTCGAAACGCTTTCGAAGCTCGGTTTCGAGCGGCCGGCCGATATCGCGCGCATCATCCGCACCTGGCATTATGGCCGCTATCGCGCCACCCAGAGCACCAAGGCCCGCCAGCGACTGACCGAGATCATGCCCGATCTGCTGGCGGCCTTCGGCGCCAGTCGACGCGCCGACGAGGCGCTGCTGAGGTTCGACCGGTTCCTCTCCGGGCTTCCTGCTGGCATCCAGCTTTTCTCGCTGCTCAAGAGCAATCCCAACCTGCTTCTTCTGTTCGTCGAGATCATGTCCGCCGCGCCGCGCCTCGCCGAAATCATCGCGGCACGGGCCCACATCGTCGACGGCATGCTCGACCCGGCCCTGCTCACCGAAATTCCTACGCGCGATTATCTTGCAGGCCGCCTCGAAGCCTTCATGGCTGGCGCGGAAATCTACGAGGAGCGGCTCGATCGCCTCAGGATATTCACCGCCGAACAGCGCTTCCTCATCGGTATTCGTCTGTTGACCGGCGCGACCGGCGGTTTCGCCGCCGGCCGGGCGCTGACGGTGCTGGCCACGCTTGCGATCGACGAGGCGCTGACTGGCGTGCTGTCCGAGATCGAGCAGAGCCACGGCAAGCTTGCGGGGCAGCGGGTCGCGGTGCTTGCCATGGGCAAGCTCGGCAGCGCGGAACTGACCGCCGGCTCGGATGTCGATGTGATTGTGCTTTATGATTGTGACGACCCGCTCGGCTCTTCCGACGGCCCGAAATCGCTTGACGCGCCGCGCTACTTTGGGCGTGTGACCCAGCGGCTGGTGGCAGCGCTCAGCGCGCCTACGGCGGAAGGCGTGCTCTACGAGGTCGACATGCGGCTGAGGCCCTCCGGCAATGCCGGACCGCTTGCCACCCGTCTTGCGGCTTTCGAGAAATATCAACTCAATGACGCCTGGACCTGGGAGCATATGGCGCTGTCGCGCGCCCACCCGCTGTGCGGTGATCCGTCGCTGATGAAGGACGCGGCCGCCGTCATCGATGCGGTTCTGGTGAAGCCGCGTGACCGGGAAGCGCTGGCGCGGGATATCGCGGAAATGCGGGCGAGAATCGAGCGCGACAAACCGGCGAAAAGCATCTGGGACCTGAAGCTGATCGCGGGCGGCCTGATCGATATCGAATTCATTGCCCAGTTCTGCCACCTCGGCTCCGACCAGCCGCGGGAAAAGGCCGGCGGCGGCGAGGCGATGAGTACGGATGACGTGCTGGTGCGGTTCGGGCACGAGTTCATGAATGCGGGCGATCTCGAAGCCTGCCGAAAGGCGCTCGCGCTTTACACCGATATCGCTCAGCTCACGCGCGCCTGCCTGAACACCGGCTTCAAGCCCGATACCGCACCAGCGGGACTTCTGGACCGGCTTTGCAAATTGTCGGATTGCCCTGATATAGAAGCGCTGGAGGCGCTGATCACCGATACGGCTGAGGAGGTGCGCTCGATCTTCAGAAAGCTGTTGCCGCTGGCGTAACCGACGTTACGCCACGGTCTTGCGGATGATCGTCCCTGCTGCGCGGCTGGCCCGTGCGGACGAAAGCTCGGCTTCTGGATCGTAACGAACCGGAATATCGCGGCCAAGCGCACGATTGAGCGCGGCGCATTTCAGCTCCAGCCTGCGGCGCGCGGCGGCAAGGGCGGCGACCTTTTCGCGCAGCCTTGCCTGTTCGCCCTGAAGGCGGCATTCATCGCTTTTGAATGCGGTGATGTCGGAGCCGACGGTGAGCAGTGCGCCATTCGGCAGCCGGCTTTCGCTCACCGCCTGCCAGTGTCCGGCCGGCGTTCTGACCTCGCTCGACACGGCGTTGTCGCCGCAAATCCGGCGGACCACCACGGCATCGTCGGCGACAAGGCTGTCGCGGCGGGCGCTGCCGTCTACGCCATAGGCTGCGGCGAAGCTGGCATTCGCAAGCTCGAGGCGTCCATCCTTGCCCCAGAGCGCCAGCGCCTGCGGCATGGCGTCGAACGCGGCCTGATAGAGGCTTGCGCGCTTCGTGGCCGTCTCGACTTCCCGCCGGCTTGCGCTGGCCGTGCGGATCGCCGTGCCGCTGACCGCGATCCTGCCGTCGGTCTGGCCGGCATGGGCGCGGATATCAATACGGGTGTAGCGACCGTCATGCTGGCGGAGGCGGAAACTCGCCTCGATAAGCCCGGTATCTGCCGGCGCAAACCTGCGGAAGAAGCCGGCGCGATCGTCGGGATGGATCAGCGCAAGCATTTGCTTGTGGTCAAGCTGCCGCGGCGCGGTGCCGAGGCCGAGCGCCATTGCGGCCGAGCCGTCAAGAAAGGTGAGGCCGGCCTGCGGGTCGAACGACCAGAGGCCCGTTTCGCCATTGGCCAGCATGCCGTCGCGGCGCGCTTCGTTTTCCAGCATCAGTTCGGTGGTGTGGTCGGCGCGGTTGAGCTGGGCGTAATAGGCGTAGACCACCACCAGCAGCAGCATCGCCATCGCCGCAAACAGCGTGACATTGAGATTGATCTCCGCCCGCCACAGGGCGTTCATCGTCTGCATCGAATGCAGTGCGATCACCATGCCGCCATCGCTGCCCGCCAGATGCATGGAGACCTGATACGGCACGCCATTGATATGCGTTTCCACGACGCCGCCTGAAGAGCGGCTGGGGCGCGCCGAGGTCAGTTCGGGAAAGACGGCGGCGAGCGGGCGTCCGGTCAGGCTCGCGCTGGCGCCGGTCGCCGCCAGAACAGTGCCAGCGGTGTCGATCACCACCAGATCGGTATCCGAACCGGCTGCGACAAGCGCGTTCAGTTCCTGAGCGGTTTCGGCCGCGCTGGCCGGATCGAACAGCCGAGGCTCGTCCTCAAGCGCGGCGAGTGCCATGGCGGAGGTCAATTCGGTCGCCTGGCGGACGGCATCTTCCATCCGCTCATGGCTCGAGATCAGCGACAGACCGCGCGCCGCCGCCACGCTGATGAGAAAGGCAATGATGAGAAGGGGAATGGACTTCTTCAGGATCCGTTCGATGGCCGGCCGTTCAATCAGACTGAAGCCGCCGAGGCCGACAAAACCCGCCTGCTGCGCCGCGGTGAAAACCCGCTGTGTCCCCGCATGAGCGCGCAACTTCCCGTTGACTGTGGGGCGTTCCCACATGTCCGATCTTTTCATTGGTCTGGTTCCCTCGTGTGATTCGGCAAACCGCCTTTGCGAATCTGCCCTAGTGAATCAAACGTGATTCGCCTTGTCCAGCGCCCATAGGGAACCTTTTGTTAACCATAAGCATAAAAAGGCTTTTTTGTGTTCGCGGTCCTTCCGACATCCCGCTATTGGCGGCCTGCTAGCGTTACGGGTTACGAAGGCAAGGACTCCGAACGCACTTTTTTGCAAGCCCTCCGTCAGCTTTTCAACATGCGGTTGACGATATCGCGCAGGTTGCGGGAAAGGTCTTCCTGGTTCGCAATGCGTTCAATCTCCGCCCGCGCCTTCTCGCGCCGTCCGGCTTCAAGCGACTGGAACGACCGCATGGCCGTCATCATCCGCGCCGTCAGCGTGGCGTTGCGCGGGTCGGTGGCGAGGATGAAATTCGCGAAGAACCGATAACCTGCTCCATCCGGGCAGTTGAAGCCGGTGGGATTGGAGGAGGCGAAAGCGCCGATCAGTGCGCGCACGCGGTTGGGGTTGCCCTCATCGAACGCCGGATCGCCCATCAATTCGGCCACCCGGTCCAGCGTGGCTTCGCCGGGAACGGTCGCCTGAGCGGTAAACCATTTGTCGAGCACCAGCGGCTCGCCGTCGAAACGCTGACGGAAGTCGGCAAGCACGGCGCCAGTTTCCGCGCTGCCCGGAAACTGGTGCGCCAGTATGCGAAGTGCTGCAATCATATCCGTCATGTTGGTCGCCGCGTCATAGGCGCGCTGCGCCGGCAGCGGCGACTGTTCGGCTTCGGCGAGATAGGCGAGCGCCGTATTACGAAGCGCGCGGCGTCCCGCACTGTCCGCATCCGGACTGAAGCCGTTGTCTTCCCGCAGTTCCTCCACGAGCCTGGCGAATGATGCGCGCCCGGAATTGGCGATTGCCGAAAACACCGCCTTGCGGGCAAGGTGGATCGCATCCGGGTCCACGTCCTCGCCGATCTCGCGGCCGATATCGAGTTCGCTCGGCAACGTCAGCGCCAGCGCGCGGAAGGCCGGCTCAAGGCTGCTGTCCTCCGCCGTCTCGATCAGGATCGAGGCGAGGGCGCTGTCGGTATCCACGCTGCGTCCGGCCCTCACTGCTGCCGTGGCATGGACAAGCACCTCCAGCGCCAGCCCGTTGATCGCGTCCCAGCGCGCCACAAGGTCGCTTTCCGCTCCCGCGATTTTCAGCCGATCCTCGCGCGGCTGATCGAACCGCACCCGCACGGGCGCGGAAAAATCGCGGTTGAGCGAGATCGCCGGCTTCGCCCCGAGGCCCTCGAACACGAAGGTCTGTTCGCTTTCCGTCAGATGCAGCACATCGCCGGTGCGCTCTCCGCCGCTAACGGAAGACGGTTCCATGTCGTCGCCATTCGGGCTGATAAGCCCGACGCGCAGGGGAATGTGGAGCGGCTTCTTGTCGCTCTCGCCGGGTGTGGGCGGGGTGCTCTGCGACAGTGTGAGTTCCAGCCGCCCCTCTGCCGCGTTATAGGTACTGCGCGCGCCGATCACCGGCGTTCCGGCCTGATGGTACCAGAGCGCGAAATGGGAAAGGTCGCGGCCGGTCGCATCCTCGAAGCACTTCAGATAGTCCTCGATCGTCACCGCGCCGCCGTCATGGCGCTCGAAGAACAGGTCGAGGCCCTTGCGGAACCCGTCTTCTCCGAGCAGCGTCGCGATCATGCGGCTGACTTCGGAACCCTTTTCGTAGACGGTGGTCGTGTAGAAATTGTCGATCTCCATGTACTGCGTCGGCCGCACCGGGTGGGCGAGGGGGCCGCCATCCTCGGGAAACTGGTGCGCCCTCAGGAACTTGACCTCATCCACCCTTACCACCGGCCGCGACCGCTGGTCGGCCGAGAACTCGTGCTCGCGGTAGACGGTTAGCCCCTCCTTCAGGCTGAGCTGGAACCAGTCGCGGCAGGTGATGCGGTTGCCGGTCCAGTTGTGGAAATATTCGTGGGCCACCACCGCCTCGATGCGGGCGTAATCGTCATCGGTGGCCGTTTTCGGGTCGGCCAGGATCAGCCGGTCGTTGAAGATGTTGAGACCCTTGTTCTCCATCGCGCCCATGTTGAAGTCGGAGACCGCGACGATCATGAAGATGTCGAGATCATATTCGCGCCCGAACCGTTCCTCATCCCATTTCATGGAGCGTTTCAGCGCATCCATCGCATAGCCGGCGCGTTCCGCCTTGCCGTGTTCGACATAGATGCGCAGCGTCACCGCGCGGCCCGACATGGTGGTGAAACGATCCTCGATCATCGCCAGGTCGCCGGCCACCAGCGCGAACAGGTAGGAGGGTTTGCGGAAGGGGTCGTGCCATTTCGCCAGATGCCGGCCGTCGCCAAGGTCGCGTTCCTCGACAAGATTGCCGTTGGACAGAAGCAGCGGGTTCTTCGCCTTGTCGGCGATGATGGTCACCGTATAAACGGTCAGCACATCCGGCCGATCGTAGAAATAGGTGACCCGGCGAAAGCCCTCCGCCTCGCATTGGGTCGAATAGACGCCATTGGTGCGGTAAAGGCCCAGAAGCTGCGTGTTGGCGGTCGGATTGATATTGGTCTTGATCGTCAACGTGAACGCGTCGTCGGCCGGCAGATCGTTAATCGTCAGATGGTCGGAGGTGCACTCGTAGCGCGCGGGCAGCAGCGGCTTTCCGTCCAGCGCGAGGCCGGCAAGCTGAAGCCCGTCGCCGACAAATTCGAGCGGGGCGTCGGGCGAGACGCCCGGGCGGCGCTTCATCCTTATCTGCGAGCCGACCGTCGTCAGTACCTCTCCCAGTTCGAAAATCAGATCCACGCTTTCGATGATGAAGTCCGTCTGGCGATAGTCTTTCAGATAGACGGTCCGGTCGTTACGCATTGTAGCCTCATTCTCTTTCACTGCGCCTGAGCGATTTGTGCGCTAAGAAAGCGCCGAATGTTCAAAAAAGCAAATCTTTGACTGCGCGACGGGAAATCTGTGCATTCCCGCCCTATCTGGCCTATTGTTAGTACCCACCCACCGAACGGGAAGAATACCCGAAAATGCCGCAAGCGCCTGACGATCCCCTCCGTGGGATCATCCTGAAACTGTCTTCAATCCTCGCCTTCCTGTGCATGCAGACCTGCATCAAGCTTGCCGGCAGCGGCATCGCGCCGGGGCAGGTGACCTTCTACCGCTCGCTCTTCGGCATCGTGCCGATCCTTGTCTACCTCGCCTGGCGTCGTGAACTGAAGGGCGCCTACAGAACCTCTCGCCCCTTCGGGCATTTCGTCCGCAGCCTTATCGGCATCACCTCCATGGGCATGGGGTTTTACGGCCTCATGCACCTGCCGCTTCCGGAGGTGATCGCGCTCGGCTATGCCCTGCCGCTGCTGTCGGTGGTGTTCGCAGCGCTGCTTCTGGGGGAGGTCGTGCGGATCTATCGCTGGTCGGCGGTGGTGGTGGGCCTCTTCGGCGTGCTGATCATCTCCTGGCCCAAGCTGACGCTGTTCCGCCAGGGCGGGATAGGCGAGACGGAGGCGCTGGCGGTGGTCATGGTGCTTGCCGGCGCCTGCCTCGGCGCGCTGGCCATGGTGCAGGTGCGCAGGCTGTTGGTGACCGAGACCGGGCCGACCATCGCGCTCTACTTCTCCACCTTCGCCGCCCTGATCTCGCTTGCGACCCTGCCGTTCGGCTGGGGCGATCTGGGTGCGCTGCCGCTGGCGCTGCTGATCGCTTCCGGCCTGTTCGGCGGCGCCGGGCAGATCATGATGACCGAATCCTACCGCTTCGCCGACGCCTCCACCATCGCGCCCTTCGATTACAGCTCGATCATTTTCGGAATCCTGATCTCGCTTTTCGTTTTCGGAGAGATACCGACCCTGAATACCATGGCTGGCTCGGTCATCGTCGTCGGCGCCGGCATATTCATCATCTACCGCGAGCACAAGCTCGGGCTCGAGCGCCGGAACCTGCGCCGCGTTTCGTCCTCGCAGACCCCCAACTGATAGGCTCTATCCCGTCCGGGCGTTTTCGTCGAAACTCGAAGGATCGTATTCCTCCTCGTAATCCACGGCGATACTGCCGGCGGGGTCGGTACCGCGCATCGGAACGGCGATCGCATGGAAGTCCGCGCGGTCATCGGGGTGCACGGTCGGGTTGCCTCGCCATACACGCCAGCCGGCATAGGCGCCGTAGATCGCAAAGCCGACTGCGAGATAGAGCATCAGCCCGCGCGGGCCGGCAAACTCCATCGCGCCGCCGCCGATCAGCGGCCCGGCGACGGTGCCGAGGCCGTAAAGCACCATCAGCGAACTGGAGATCGTCACATATTCGCTCGGGTCCGCGCGGTCATTGGCATGGGCCACGTTCAGAGCGTAGATTGGATAGAGCATCGAGCCGACGATGAAGGCGGTGATATAGAGCAGATTGGGCGTCAGCGGCGTCATGAAGAACATCGCGAAGGCCGAAATCACGCCGGCCGCCCCACAAGCGATCATGACGTAGCGCCGGTCTGTAAGGTCCGAAATCCTGCCGATCGGGATCTGACCGAGCGCGCCGCCCGCCAGAACGCAGGCAAGCAGTGTTGCGCCCTGTCCGGTCGAAAGCCCGCTGCCAGTGGTATAGACGCCGCCGAGGCTGCTCCAGGTGCCGGACAGGATGCCGGCAAGGATCGCGCCGATGAAAGCAACGGGAGAACGGCTGTAGAGCTTGCCGAGCCCGAGCTGAACCTTGGCGATCGGGGCCGGGGACTGCGCCGTCGACAGCGCGGTCGGCAGGATCGAGATCGCGAACAATATCCCGCAGACGATGAACAGCGTCGTCGTTTTTGGATCGCCGAGCGGCACCAGATACTGCCCGGCAATCGCCCCGCCGAGCGTTACGATCATGTAGACCGAAAACATCGATCCGCGGGTCTCGTTGGTCACCCGCTCGTTGAGCCAGCTCTCGATCACCAGATAGCAGCCGGCAACGGCAAAGCCGGCAACGGCGCGCAACGCCACCCAGACCTGCCATTCCACCATCAGCGAGCTTGCAAGAATTGCCGCCGTCAGAAGCGTTATCAACGCGCCGAACACCCGCACATGGCCGACCCGCAGCACGAGTGTCGGCGTGACGATGCAGGAGAGCGTGAAGCCCACCGTGTAGCCGGTCGCGATCAGCGAAATCAGCAGCGGCGACCAGCCTTCGGCAACGGCGCGCACCGGCACCAGATAGTTCATCAACCCGTAGCCCACCATCATCAGGAAGGTGGACAGCATCAGGCTGGCGATGGAGAACAGGCTGGCAAACATGATCGATCCGCTCCGACCGTTACGGGTTTCGATGGCTCTCTTCGAGACTGGCCCGTGACAACGCCCGGCCTATAGGATTTTCCCGGCCATGCCGCAACCGCCATGGCGGAAAAGGTGACTGTCTTTTTGGCTGCGATGTCCGTAATACCAAGAGTCAATGATTAGAACTCATATGATGCGCGCTGGAATGGCCATCCGAGTAGGAAAATACCGCAGAGCGATGCCGTAGCATCGCGCAAGGATTTTGACGCCCTCGGGGGCCATTCCAGCCGCACCCTTTCAGGGCCGGGCGCTTTTGAAAGCCTGCGTCGTTGAAAGTCCTCACTGTCACTATGGCTACGACTGCGGCTTTCGCCTAGCCGGCTTTCAAAATCGCTCCGGTCATATGGGTCCTAATCATTGACTCTTGGTATAAGTTTTCAAAAAAAGGAATCGATCGGACCATAGTCTCCGGTCGAGATAATGCGCCCGGGTTCAGCTACGACATGCCACTTTCCGTTGACGTCATTTGTTCGCATCCAAGTTTTCTGCCGTCACTTGCATATTATGGTGAAGCCCTGGCGGACGTTTATCACACCAACCAGCGCCTCGGCGCCAATCTCGCGTCCCAGCGTCGGTGGCTGATCTCCCAGACGGCGCTGGCACTCTTCTGGGGCGATGAAGGCGGCCTGACGGTCAACCGTCTGATCGAGGTGCTGACCCCGTTCAAGGTCGCCAGCCCGAATACGATCCGCGCTTTCATCAATGAATCCGTGCAATACGGCTTCATTGAAGTCGACCCCGACAGCCGCCGCGTCCGGCCGCGGTACTGGAAGCCCACCGAGATCGTGAAGTCGGCGCTGATGGAATGGGTGGGGCTCAATCTGGCAATGCTCGATGGAATTGATGGGCATAACCGCGCGTCCGTGTTGATGCAAAGGCCGGATATTGTCTTTTCGATCCAGCCGCGCCTTGCCTGGAACTGCCTGAACGACCCTGCCTGGCGCGAACCGCCGCCGCGCGTCGCTCTTTTGCAGAACACGATATCGGGCGGCATGGTGATGGATCACATTGTCTCGCAGATCGGCGCTGGTGCGCCTGAAGGCGAACGCTACCTGATACCGCCGATCAATGCACGGCGCCTTTCCGAGCGGATTTTCATATCCCGCACCCATCTGCAGCGCATTTTGAACAAGGCCATCGAGATCGGCGTCCTCGGCTGGAGCCGCCGGCCATTCGAGAGCCAGATGTGGATCGGCAGGCTGTTCATCGAAGAATATTGCCGCTGGCAAGCGGTAAAATCCCATCACATCGACGAGGCCTTCACCCATTTCGCCTGAGACGGGCATGGAGCGTAGAGCCGCGTTCTTTTCGAAAATCGTTGTTTAAGACACAATTTACCGAGCGACCGTAATGTAATAGCCTTAATCTTCGGCTTTTGTCTGCGGCAAGCCGCTGCGAGGTTGAAAACCCCTGGAGGCTGGCCAATATGAACCGGCATTGGGAAGATAATCGGGTGCGCTTAATGAATTCCGAGGTCCCGCGCAAAGCGGACAACGCACAAGTGGTGCAGACGCTCAACCAGGCGCCTGAAAGCGTACTGCTGGTCAATGCCGCCGGCGTGATCGAACTTGCCAATGAAGCCGCCATCACGTTTTTCGAACCGGACGACAAGGCGCGCGACCTGAGCGGGACGCGGCTCGCCTCTCTGTTTGATATTCATGGAGCGGCGCGCATCGATCTTGCGCTTGCGCGCGTCCTGGGCGACGAACCGGGCAACCGTCTGGAAGAGGTGCGCGCCGATCTGGCCGCCGCACCCCCGCGCGCCGTCAATCTTTCTCTTGCCCGAATGCGCCATCGCGACGGCGTTTGCGTGGTCGCAACGCCCGTTGCCGCGAGCGCCCCGGCGCGACAGCCGTCTATGCCGAAGGTGGACGACCCGGACTTCGGGCGAGAGCCGATCGCGCGCGAAACCGCTCGTCCCGCGACGTCCAAGCAACCGCAACAGGCCGCGCCGCTCGCCAACCATATGCCATGGAACAACCACGCCCGGCGCGTGTCTGCCGCGCAGGGGGGCAAGAGCCTGCAACAGGCGCGGGCGGAAGACGGTCGGTCCATGCCTCCGCAGACTCTACCTACGGGCGAGACTGCAAAGCCGGTTTGGAATGACGAAGCAGAAGGCGTCGAAGAACGGCTAACAGATAACGCTGATAGCGCTATCAGAGAAAAACCGGCCAATGGTCCGGACGATGTGGCGAAGCGGGTAAGCTGGGCGCCCGGCCGGCGCGACATCTATGCTGAATTCGAGTCGGTGAAAGACGAGAAGGAACGCAGCCATGAGCTGCCGCTGATCTCTCCGGCAAAATGTTTGTCCGCGGCGATCGATCGCCATCGCGGCGACGCGGTTTCGGAAAGCCTGCTGCTCGTTACCGAGATCGACGACGGCGAGAAACATGTCCGGCTCGATGAGGACACCCTCACCGCGATGTTCGGACATCTGGTGGAGCGCGCCATCGCGGTCTCGCCGCCCTATTGCGAAGCCAGAATCGACATGTCGCCGCTCGGCCGCGAGGGGTTCATCGCCAAATTCGTCGATATCGGACGCGGGCTCAGCGAGCAGGAGCTGGATGCCGTCTTCAGGCAGCCGGAACTCGCGCTCGGCATCTCGCATACCGGGCTGGTGGAGGCCCAGAAGCGGGCCGCGGCGCTTGGTCTCGGCTTTTCGATCAGCTCTGGCATATCCAGCGGCACGACCGTTGAAATCACGCACGACGCTTGAAGCGCTCCGACGTCGCACGAAAAAGAGCCGGCGTTTCGGCCGACTCTCGGGTCATGAAATATCGCGTTGAAAATTTGGCGGAAGGCCTCGCTTCGCCGTGGAGAAGGGCGCTTCTCAGGCTCCGAGGGCGCGCGGCGCGGGCCGCAGCGCGCGGGCATCATGGTGACCGACGAGCTTGGAAAAACCCTTGGCAATCGCCCGGTCAATGCCGCGCTGGCCATGGTAACCATTGGTCGAACGTCCAAGCTCGAGCGAAAGGCGTGTGTTCTGCATCAAAGTGGCGTCCATATCGTCAGTAGGTTTCATCTGCCTTGGTTCCTGTGATCCTCCCAAGACATGATGCGTTATCTCAGTTTCGCGCAATTGCAGCAATGGGACCTGCCGGAGGGCTGCTATGCGGTGGGCGCATGCCGGCATTAACAGTAAATAAACTGATGAAGAAAAAGGCGGTCAGCCGAGCCGGGCGCTGAGCGCCTGAAGGTCCAGCCATGCCTCTTTCTTGTTTTTGGGCGCGGCCAACAGTTCGGAGGGAGAGAAGGTGACGAGCGTTTCGAAGCTCTGGCCGCCGATCTCCTTTCTGTGCCAGCTTCCGCGAAGATCGAACACGGTCTTGTTCGGATCGATCGTCATGCGGCAGGCAAAATTGCCGAGCGTCACCAGCAGTTTCGGTTCCGCCAGCGCGATCTGGCGTTCGAGGAAGGGCTGGCAGATCTGCGCCTCGGAGGCGGTCGGGGCGCGGTCGCCGGGCGTGCGCCACGGCAGCGCGGTGGTGACGCCGACATCGGCGCGCGACAGCCCGATCGCGGCCAGCATGCGTTCGAACAAGCCGCCGGCTGGCCCGGAAAGCGCGGCGCCCGCCTTGTCGTCCTCGCCGGTGGGGAAGCCGCAGACCATCAGTATCCCGCTTTCCGGCATCTTTTCCAGAAGGATGGTCGATCGGGCATTCTGCTTCAGATTACAGCCGGTGAACCCCTGGACGATCTCGGCAAGCTCTGCCAGCGAACGGGCGCTCTCGGCGGCAAAACCCGCATCGGAAACCGCCTTGTCATCCGGGATGGTCGTATGAACGGCCGGCGCCGCTCTTGGCGGGTCGGGCGCGCGCGCCTTAGTCTTCGCCGCCTCCGCCCGTGGTTCGGGCTCGGCGCGCGCCGCCTCGGCCTTCTCGGCGGCGAGCCGGGTCAGGTCCGTCGCCTCATCCTCCAGCATCGCATCTACGCCGGCATCGGCGTAGAAGCTGAGGAGGGCTGCGGCTTCCCGGGCTGTGAGCGCGCTGGCGGTGGTCATGATGCTCCCGTCAGATGCTGCGCGTCGCGCCGCCATCGCAGCGCACGAGGCTGCCGGTCAGGTAGCTTGCCTGCTGCGAGCACAGGAAGGTCGCGATCGCCGCGAACTCCTCCACCCGTCCCAGCCGACCCGCCGGTATCGCGGTCAGCGTGCCCTTGCGCACCTCGGCAAGGCTCTTGCCGCTGCGCTCGGCGTTCGCATGGTCCAGTTCGTCGATGCGGTCGGTGTGGATGCGGCCCGGCAGCAGAAGGTTGGCGGTGATTCCCGAGGCGGCGACCTCGCTTGAAAGCGTCTTGTTCCAGCCGACAAGGGCGGAGCGCAGCGTATTGGAAAGCGCGAGATTGGGGATCGGCTCCTGCACGCCGCCCGACGCCACGGTGACGATTCTGCCCCAGCCCTTTTCCTTCATGTGCGGAATGAGCCGGTTGGTCAGCGCGATGATCGGCGCGACCATGGAATTGAAGAACCTGTCGAGTTTTTCGGGCGTCATGTCGGCCACCGTTCCCGGCGTCGGCCCGCCGGAATTGTTGACGAGGATGTCCGCCCCGCCGAGTTTCTCCGCAATCGCCTCCATCAGCGTATCGACCACGTTTTCGGCGGCGAGATCGGCGATGACGTAATCGGCCTTGCCCGGCGTGGTGTCGTTGATCACCTTGCAGTTCTGTGCGAGGCGGTCTTCCGTCCGCCCGCACAGCAGCACATGGGCGCCCTCCTTGGCCAGCGCCTCCGCGATGCCGGCGCCAAGGCCCCGCGAGGAGGCGAGTACAACGGCCTTCTTGTCGGCAATACCGAGATCCATGGCGAACTCCTTGTGAACAGCGTAACGGGATCGAACGGCCAATCGGGCCGGATGGGTTGCCGCACCATAGCCTCTCGCGCCGTCGTGTTTCAATCACTATCGGACGTTATCACACGCGCCTATCAAATCGGTTTTATTGAGATTTGCAGCATTTGCCGCTGGAAAATGCTGCAATCATTACGATACCTTGTCGGCGCGCCGGACGAGGCCGGCCGGGAAAGAGGATACGCATGAACGAAGACCTACCGGAACGCGAAAGCATGGAATTCGACGTGGTGATCGTGGGAGCGGGCCCCGCTGGTCTTGCCGCCGCGATCCGCCTCAAACAGATCAACGAGGACCTCAGCGTCGTCGTGCTGGAAAAGGGCGCGGAAGTCGGCGCGCACATCCTGTCCGGAGCGGTCGTCGATCCCTCGGGCATCGACCGGCTCCTGCCGGGCTGGCGGGAGGAGGAAGACCACCCGTTCAAGACGCCGGTGACCAAGGATCAGTTCCTGCTGCTCGGCCCTGCCGGATCGCTCACGCTACCCAATTTCTTGATGCCGCCGCTGATGAACAATCACGGCAATTATGTCGTATCGCTCGGCAATGTCTGTCGCTGGCTCGGCGAAAAGGCCGAGGCGCTCGGCGTCGAAATCTATCCCGGCTTCGCCGCCGCCGAAGTGCTTTACGATGAAAACGGCGCGGTCAAGGGCGTGGCCACCGGCGACATGGGCGTGGAACGCGACGGCACACCGGGCCCGAACTTCACCCGCGGCATGGAGCTGCATGGCAAATATGTGCTGATCGGCGAGGGCGTTCGCGGTTCGCTGGCCAAGGAGCTGATCGCGAAGTTCAAGCTCGATACCGATCGCGAGCCGCAGAAATTCGGCATCGGCCTCAAGGAACTCTGGCAGGTAAAACCGGAAAACCACAAGCCGGGCCTCGTGCAACATTCCTTCGGCTGGCCGCTCGATGGCAAGACCGGGGGCGGCTCCTTCCTCTATCATCTGGAGGACAACCAGGTCGCTGTCGGCTTCGTCGTCCACCTGAATTACAAGAACCCCTATCTCTATCCCTTCGAGGAGTTCCAGCGGTTCAAAACCCACCCCAGGATCGCGCCCACCTTCGAGGGCGCCAAGCGGGTTTCCTACGGCGCGCGGGCAATCACCGAGGGCGGCTATCAATCGGTGCCGAAGCTCTCCTTCCCCGGCGGCGCGCTGATCGGCTGTTCGGCCGGCCTCGTCAACGTGCCGCGCATCAAGGGCTCGCACAACGCCGTGCTCTCCGGCATCCTGGCGGCCGATCGCATCGCCGAGGCGCTTGCGGCCGGCCGCAGCAATGACGAGGTCGCCGAGATCGAGGCGGACTGGCGCGCAAGCGCCATCGGCAAGGACCTGAAGCGTGTCCGCAACGTCAAGCCGCTCTGGTCGAAATTCGGCACCTATACTGGCATCGCGCTCGGCGGTTTCGACATGTGGATGAATACGATTTTCGGCTTCTCGCTGTTCGGAACGATCAAGCACGGCAAGACCGATGCCGAAGCGCTGGAGCCGGCGGCCAAACATAAGCCGATCGATTATCCCAAGCCCGACGGGGTCCTGACCTTCGACCGGCTGTCATCGGTATTTCTGTCCAACACCAACCACGAGGAGGACCAGCCGGTCCACCTCAAGGTCAAGGACATGGCGCTCCAGAAGCGCTCCGAGCTTGAGGTCTATGCCGGCCCGTCCAGCCGCTACTGTCCGGCGGGCGTCTATGAATGGGTGGAAAAGGATGGCGAGGAAACCTTCGTCATCAACGCCCAGAACTGCGTGCACTGCAAGACCTGTGATATCAAGGATCCCAACCAGAATATCGTCTGGACGCCGCCGCAAGGGGGCGAGGGGCCGGTTTATCCCAACATGTAGATAACGGCATCCGGCGCCACCCGGCGCCGGACCGGAACCATCGCGACATGCCCGGCGTTATTGTGCATCAACCTTTCCAGGGAAATCGAATGCGTCTCAAGGGCATTTTCAACCGCGATGGCGGCACCTTCAAAACCACCGATATGGACGCGTTCCACAGGCTGGCGACCGATATCTTCACCGATGCCGGCCATGAGTTCGACTGCGATATCGTCGCGGGCAAGGAGGTCAAGCAGGCGATCGCGAAGACCGCAGAAGGCTCGGGCTTTGACGGCATGATCGTCGGCGGCGGCGATGGCACGGTGTCGCTGGCCGCCGGTTTCCTGCATGGCAAGAACAAGCTCCTGGGCGTGGTTCCGGCCGGCACCATGAACCTGTTCGCCCGCAGCCTCGGCATCTCGCTCGATATCGAGGAGGCGCTGCAGGAGCTTGCCAATGGCAGGCCCGTGCGCGTCGACATGCCGACGATCAACGACCGGCCCTTCATTCACCAGTTTTCCGTCGGCCTCCATGCCACCATGATCAAGAACCGGGAAAAGCTCGACTATGATTCGCGGCTGGGCAAGATTTCCGCCAGCACCCGCGCCTGGTTCGACACGTTGAGACAGGTGCCCAGTATCCGGGTGAAATATCAAAGCGAGCATGGCGACGGAGAGGGCAGTTTCGCCCTGCTCGGCATTTCCAACAACCGCATTCACAACAATCCGGTGCCGTTTTCCGACCGTCCCCAGGGCGGCAAGCTCGGCGTTTACCTCGTAAAGGCGAGCTATTTCGACAATGTGGTCGGCTTCGCGATGGACTATCTCACCGGCCATCTCGAGGACAGCGAGCATATCACCCTGTTCGAGGCAGACCGGATCACGCTCGATTTCGCCGATAGCGACATGGACCAGTCGCTGGATGGCGATCTCATCGACGTGATCGATCACGCGGTCATCGAGCAGCACCCCGGCGCGGTCCATGTGATCGTGCCGGACGGCAGCGATCTGCGCTGATTACTGAAAAGCCGTCTCGTAAAAGCTTCTGAGCTTGCGCGAATGCAGTCTTTCGGGCGGCATCGCCGCGAGCTTCTGCACCGCCTTGATGCCGATGTGGAGGTGTTGGCGCACCTGCGTCGTGTAAAACGCCGTCGCCATGCCTGGCAGTTTCAGTTCGCCATGCAACGGCCGGTCGGAGACGCACAGAAGCGTGCCGTAGGGAACGCGGAAGCGGAAGCCGTTGGCGGCAATCGTCGCTGATTCCATATCGAGCGCGATCGCGCGCGACTGCGACAGCCGCTTGACCGGCCCGCTCTGGTGGGAAAGCTCCCAGTTGCGGTTGTCGATGGTCGCCACAGTGCCGGTGCGCATCACCCGCTTCAGTTCGTAGCCCTCCAGACCTGTCACCTCGGCCACGGCTTCTTCCAGCGCGAGCTGCACCTCCGCCAGCGCCGGGATCGGCACCCAGACCGGCAGGTCGTCGTCGAGCACGTGATCCTCACGCACATAGGCGTGGGCCAGCACATAATCGCCCAGTTTCTGGCTGTTGCGCAGCCCCGCGCAATGGCCGAGCATCAGCCAGGCATGCGGGCGCAGCACCGCGATATGATCGGTGATCGTCTTGGCGTTGGAGGGGCCGACGCCGATATTGACCATCGAGATCCCGCAATTGTCGCCCCGCTTCAGGTGATAGGCCGGCATTTGCGGCATGCGTCCGCCGCGGCCTTCCTCCGGTTCGACCTCGCCCGGACGGGTGATGACATTGCCGGGCTCGACGAAGGCGGTATAGCCCTCACCGCCCTTGGCCATGGTCTCGCGGGCAAAGGCGCAGAACTCGTCGACATAGAACTGATAGTTGGTGAACAGCACGAAATTCTGGAAATGTGCCGAACTGGTCGCCGTATAATGGCTGAGCCGGGCCAGCGAATAATCGACGCGCTGCGCGGTGAACGGCGCTAATGGCTGCGGTTTACCGGGCTCCGGCTCGTAGTCGCCATTGGCGATCAGGTCGTCGGTGGTGTTGAGGTCCGGCGTGTCGAAAATATCGCGCAGCGGTACATCGGCAAGCGCCGCGAGGTCGGCCTCGACATGGGTGTTCTCACCGAAGGCGAAATGGAGCGGGATCGGCGTTTCCGATTCGCCAACGGTCACTGGCACGCCGTGGTTCTTGATCAGCAGCGAAAGCTGGGCGATCAGATAGTCCTCGAACAGATCGGGATGGCTGATCGCGGTCGCATATTGCCCGGGCGTTGCGACATGGCCGAAGGAAAGGCGCGAATCGGTAAGGCCGTAGCTTCCCGTCTCGATGCTGATCTGCGGATAGAAGGCGCGGTAGCGTCCCTCGATCGGCGCGCCGCCGGCCAGCGCCACGAAGGCATCGATCAGAAACCGGGTGTTGCGCGTGTAAAGCGCCTGCAGCGCCTTCACCGCCTCGCGCGCATCGGTGAAGCTCTGCGGTTCCTGACGGTCCGGGCTGATGATTCTTGCTGCCAGAGGTTCATAGTCGCGCATTGTGTCACCCTTGCATTTCTCCGCCGATCGGCGCTCACTTGCTGCAACCCCGTCGGCCTTCTATCGGCTCGATATCGATCTATATCGTCTGGAACGGTGTTTTACGACACGAAGAGGATGAATTTCATGACCACTCCGATTGAACTTTATTACTGGCCCACGCCCAACGGCTACAAGATCACCATCTATCTTGAGGAGGCCGGCGTTCCCTATAATGTGAACTATGTGAATATCGGCAAGGGTGACCAGTTCAAGCCCGAATTCCTGAAGATATCGCCCAATAACCGCATGCCCGCGATCGTCGATCCGGACGGGCCGGGCGGCGGTCCGATCTCGGTGTTCGAGTCGGGCGCGATCCTGCAATATCTCGGCCGCAAGTTCAAAAAATTCTACCCCGAGACCGAGCGCGAACGCGTGGCTGTCGAGGAATGGCTGTTCTGGCAGGTCGGCGGCCTCGGGCCGATGGCGGGTCAGGCCCATCATTTCCGCAGATACGCGCCGGAGAAGATCGAATACGGCATCAACCGCTATACCAATGAGGTCAACCGCCTCTATGGCGTGATGAACACGCGGCTTGCGGTGGTCGAGTATCTCGGCGGCGATTATTCGATTGCCGACATGGCGTCGATCGGCTGGGTCCGGTCCCATGAGGGGCAGGGCCAGGACCTCAACGACTTCCCGCATCTCAAGCGCTGGTATGAAGCCGTCATGGCCCGCCCGGCCGTTCAGGCCGGCATTGCGGTCGGTCAGTCGGAGCGGGAGAAGATGAACCTCGCCACCGACAAGGACGCGCAATCCGTGCTGTTCGGCCAGAAGGCCCGATAAGCGTCCGGATCAAGTCCCGGACCGGGGCGCCCGGCTTCAGCCGAGCGCTTCCAGCACGATCGGCAGTTCCTCGGCCAGAAGCTGCATGTCGCGGTGCGGGCCGGTGGAGATGCGGATGCAGCGGTTGAGCGGGGCGACGCCCGGCATGCGGATGAACACGCCGCGCGCGCCGAGCGCATCTACGATCGCGCGGGCATAGGCGCCGTCCCGGCCGCAATCAACCGCCACGAAGTTGGTGGCCGAGGGTAGGGGTGTCAGCCCGTTGTCGCGGGCGATGCCGGCGATCTCTTCGCGCGAGGCGATGATGCGGCCCACCACCGCCTGCAGATAGGCCTGATCGGCAAGCGCCGCCTCCGCCGCCACGAGGCTCAACCGCGGCATGCCGAAATGATTGCGGATCTTGTCGAAGGCGCGGATGGTCTGCGGCGCGCCGATCGCATAGCCGACTCGCGCGCCGGCCAGACCGTAAGCCTTGGAGAAGGTGCGGAAGCGCAGAATATTCGGGCGGTCGATAAACCGGGAGATTTCGGGAAAGGCCTCGGCGGGCCCGCATTCGCAATAGGCCTCGTCCAGCACCAGCATGCAGGTTTCCGGCAGCGCGTCGGCGAAGCGGATGACGTCGTCGGCGTGCCAGAAACTGCCCATGGGATTATCGGGATTGGCGAAATAGACCATGGTGGCGTCTTCCGCCTTCACCGCTTCGATAAGCCCGTCCATATCCTCGCGGTCGCCTGCATAGGGCACGTTGATGCGCCGCCCGCCATAGCCGTCGACATGATAGTTGAAGGTCGGGTAGCCGCCGAGCGAGGTAACGACGGTGGTGCCGGGTTCCACGATCAGCCGCACGGCCATGCCCAGCAGCCCGTCGACCCCTTCGCCGATCACGATGTTTTCGCTGCCGCAGCCGAGATGGGCGGCCAGCGCCTGGCGCAACGACAGGTGTTCGGGATCGGAATATTTCCAGATTTCGCCCGCCGCCTCGCGGATCGCCGCCAGCACCGTGGAAGCAGGACCGAAGCCGCTTTCATTGGCGCCGAGCCGGGCGTTGATCGGATAGTTCCGGGTGCGCTCCAGCGCCTCGGGTCCCACAAAGGGCACCGTCGCGGGCAGGTTCTGGGCAAGGGCGGTAAAGCGCGGGAAGTCGGTCATAGGGGCGTTCCGGTTTGAAATCCGGCCAAACATAATCACTCGCCCGCCAATGGCAAGCATTCTCGCCACAAATGCAAACGGCGCCCGAAGGCGCCGTTGATCATGGCTTGCGTGCGGTTCGCTTAGCGAAAGGCGCGGGCCGAAACGCGGTCGATATCGGACGGGAGAAGGCCGATATCCTTGAGTTCTTCAGCCGACAGGTTGCGCAGTTGGGCGCGGGTGCGGCGGTAGGAGAACCATTTCATGGTCAGGTCGAACGGGTTCATGGGTGTTTCCTCGTGATACGCTATGGAGCTTCTTGCTCCGGATTTCTTATGTGAGGTCCGTATACCCGAATTTGGAAGGAAAAGTTGTGCAAGTTTTATGCAACTGCCATGCATTTGTGCGTGATGTTGCACATCGCGAGTGCATGGAGGGCGTTGTGGCTATTTTTCAGGCGGATGGAGCGCATTACACGGCCGCTTCAGAACGCACGAGAATCACCGCGCAGTGCGGTGCCTGAATGCAGCAATGCAGGACGGGTTCAGCGAAAAGGTGGGAACATTGGGCAAAAAAATAACGCCCACCGGGGGAGGAGGATCCGGTGAGCGTCATTTGCGTTGGCTGACGACTGGGAGGAGGAGTGTCGTCAACCCATCGAAGCGCGTATGGGAGGAGGAGCACGCTGCTTCGAATATGTAACCCGTTTCCGGGCCAGGGATCGTTGTTTCGACCGTTTGGTCTCTCGATCGCGCTGTTAACCCTTATATAGCGCGCGCCGGCGGGTTTGGGGAGTGACATATTGACATGGAAGCCATGCACAAGGTGCATACCTGTCGAGAGACAGGAAGTCTGGAGCTTCCGCCGTGGGCAAGAGGCCCGTTATTGCAGGCGCTGGGCGAGATAGCGAACGATCTGGGTCTCGTCCATCGGTCGAGCGAAGAAATAGCCCTGCTGGAAATGACAGCCGATGGCATCGAGTTTATCCCGGTGCTCGGCGGACAGAACGCCTTCGCAGATGACTGTGATTTCAAAGGATTCCGCGATCTTGGCGATCGTCTCGACAATCAAGAGGCTTTCCGGTGCGCGTATGATCGGCTCGATCAGTTGACCGGCGATTTTCAGCCGGTCCGGCCGAACCTGGGTCAGTCCCACCAGCGATGCATAGCCTGAGCCGAAATCATCCAGATCGATACCGATGCCGATGTCGCGGATCTCGTTGACGATCTTCAGCAGCGCGTTGTCGCTGTCATCGAACGGGATCGATTCCAGCAGTTCGAAATGGAGCTTGCCCGGCAGCAGCTCGGCTTCCTTGAGTTGCCGCAGAAGGGATGGGTCCTGCAGGCGCGGGGCGGACACATTGACGGAAAGCGTCGGCACGGGCAGACCCTCGGCCTCGCAACGGCGCAGAATGTCGAGCGACTTGATGAGCACGATCTCGTCAATCCTGTGAAGAAGGCTATATTTCTCGGCGACATCGATGAAGGTCTTTGGCTCCAGCATGCCCCGCTCCGGATGCCGCCAGCGCGCCAGCGCCTCGACGCCGATGACTTCGGACGTTCTGCTGTCGAGGATCGGCTGGTAGAAGGCGGTGATCTCGCCGCGTTCCAGCCCTTCCTGAAGATCGTCCGCGAGGCGCTTCATCTCAAAGGTCTGCGCCATCAGGTCCTGGGTAAAGTGGACGGTGCGGCCCCGTCCGCGGTTCTTGGCGTCATAAAGCGCAAGGTCGGCCTTCACCAGAAGTTCGCTGGCGGAAATCGGCGCGGCATCGACAACGGCGATGCCGATGCTGATGCCCACCCGGCAGGCGCGTCCGTCGATCTCGACCGGCCTTGCAAAGGCATTGGCGAGTTCGTCGGTAAAGGCGTCGACATCGCTTTCCGGCGGCATCAGAACAACGAACTCGTCGCCGCCGGTGCGCGCCAGAAAGTCGTCGGGGCCAAGCTTTTCGCTGAAGACTTTCGCCGCCAGACGCAGCACGTCGTCGCCGAAGACATGGCCCATCGTGTCGTTGAGGGTCTTGAAGCCATCGAGGTCGATCAGCACCAGTTTGGTGCCCTCGCGCAGCGTTCCGCCGCTCTGCGCGGCTTCGAGCTTCTTTTCGAAATGCCGCCGGTTCGCGACGCCGGTGAGCGGGTCCTCAAGCGCGAACTTTTCCATTTGCAGCCGGGCGTTTTCAAGTTCGGCGTTCTGCGCTTCGGCGCGCGCCTTGGCCTCGGTCAGCGCCTTCTGCTGCGCCTTGTCGGCGGAGACATCCCAGTTCACGCCGACATATTTTCGACGTCCGGCGGCATCGCGGAAGGCATTGCCCGCCGATCGGAGCGTCTTCTCGGTGCCGTCCGGCGTGACGATGCGATATTCCTGACGGAAGCTGGTGTCTCCGGTTTCACGCCATTTGAACCGTTTCATCCGCGCACGGTCGTCGGGATGCAGGAATGAGCGCCATTCCTCGAATGTGTGGATACGGCCCTGACCCTCGATCCCGTAGAGTTTCAGGATCTGATCGTCCCAGATCTGTTCTCCCGAATCGAGGTCATGCTCCCACAACCCGATATTCGAGGCGTTGAGCGCGACATAAAGCTGGCGCGAAAGATTGTCGATCGCCATCATGCTTTCGTCGATATGGCGGTTGTCGCGCAAGCGCGCCCTGAGAAGGATGATCAGGGCGATCAGCGGGGTGAGGAACGCCAGCACGACAATGCCGGCAAACACCAGAAATATCCGGCTCCAGTTGTTGGGGCCCTGGTTCAGCGGATCAGGCAGGACTCGGATCGTCCATTTGGCATTGCCGATCTGGGTGGAGAAATTGACGGTATCTTCCGGGTTGAGATTGGCGTTTCCGGCAATCGCCTGGGCCTTGCCTGCGCCGTCGACCTCGACCGAGAACTGCGTCGAGTGGGCAAGCTCCAGCAGGCCGACCGCTTCAAGCACGGACCTGAAGCCGATCACGAGTTCGATGACGTCGTCACCTGATTCGATTCTGTAGATAAGCCCTTTCTGGCCGTCCGGCAGCGTGTAGGGGCCGAAAAACTGCTGGCTCGTCTGCTCCTTCGGCGGCAGCGGCATCGAAAGAACCGCCTCGCGCGCTGATTGCGGAAGCACCAGCGGGGTCTGGTCCGGCTGTTGCAGGACGACCGCCTGGGTCCAGGGGGCGGTTGCCAGATAGGATTTCGTCGCGCTTTCGAAATGGTCGTTGCCGCTGCCAAGCGCCGCCGAAAGCGTTTTGCCGCCCTCGATCGAAACCTGGAAGATGCTCTGCAGCGCCTTGCCGAAGGTGCTCAGCCGTCCTTCTGCCAGAAGGCGGCGCTCCTCCTTTATCGATTCGCGCACAAATACGCCGCCCGCATAGGTGCCGATCGCGAGCGTGGCGAAGAACAGTATCGTGAGTGCCGTCAGCAGCCGGGTTGTCCGGCTGTGATCGTGGACGTTCCTCACATTCTTCAGCCTCTCCATCGGTTCGCCCGTTGAAGAAAGCCGGCACCATATCGCATCGCAAATCCCCTGTTGCGCAGTTGCCCGTTTCGGAGGCTGGAGCTTGTCGCGCTACCCGGCAATGTCCCGTTGCCTGGCAAAGCATGTGCTCCGATCGTGCATTCTTTTTGACCCCCACTTTGATAGGAGCGCGCCGGCCCTTAGTCAAACGCGTTCGCCCCTTGCCGGACGTGAAGCCTCACCTCGGTTAATCGGCGATGAAGGGCAGGGCGAGCGCGCCATCGCGGCGTTGCATCGTCGGTTGCGCGAGACGGCCGGTCGTCCGCCGGCATCGCTCCGTTTCTTCCCGCAAAGCGTCGGTCGCACCGGGATTTCACAACCGTGTCATCAAAAGGTTGTCAGACGGCGATTCCATTTGCCCGCGAAACCCACTATGAGATGGGCGCCGGGGGAACCGCCTTCGCGGGGCAGCGTTGCAGACAGAAAGGTCATCGAAAAATGAGCCATCTGGACGAAGTATTGCCGGGTCAGAACGAACCGCCGCGCGACGCGCTCCTGGAAATCTACAATGAGGAAGGCGCCGTCAGCGCCGAGTTCATCGCCCGCATCGAGCAGGCGATCGAAGAAGGCGACGTCGATTTTCTGCGCGAGCAGATCGCGGGCCGCCACGAATCGGAGACCGGCGACGTCATTGAGGCGCTGTCCTTCGAAAATCGTCCGGAACTGGTGCGGCTTCTGGGCGAGGATTTCGACCTCACCGCGCTGACCGAGGTCGACGAGGCGATCCGTCTCAACATCATCGAATCGCTGCCTCCCGAACAGTTCGCCACCGCGCTGACCTCGCTTGATTCCGACGATGCCGTCTACATTCTGGAGGACCTCGCCGACGAGGAGCGCGAGGAGATCCTCTCCAAGCTGCCGTTTACCGAGCGGATCCGCTTCGCCCGGTCGCTCGATTATCCCGAAAGCTCCGCCGGCCGGCGCATGCAGACCGAATTCGTGGCCGTGCCGCCGTTCTGGACGGTCGGCCAGACGATCGACTACATGCGCGAGGATGAGGAACTGCCTGACAGTTTCTCGCAGATTTTCGTGGTCGATCCGACATTCCGCCTCCTGGGCGCCGTCTATCTCGATCAGATCCTGCGCACCAAGCGCCAGGTCAAGATCGAAGCGATCATGCACGATACAAACCACCCGATCGCCGCCGAGCTCGACCAGGAGGAGGCGGCGCAGGTGTTCGAGCAGTACGACCTTCTCTCCGCCGCCGTGGTCGACAGCAATGACCGTCTCGTCGGCGTGCTGACCATCGATGACGTCGTCGATGTGATCCACGAGGAGGCCGAAGAGGATATCAAGCGCATGGGCGGCGTTGGCGACGAGGAACTGTCGGATAATATCGTGCGCGCGGTGCGTTCGCGCTTCGGCTGGCTGCTGATCAATATGGGCACGGCGTTTCTCTCCGCCAGCGTGATCGGCCTGTTCGACGAATCGATCGGCAAGATGATCGCGCTTGCGGTGCTGATGCCGGTGGTCGCCTCCATGGGCGGCAATGCCGGCACCCAGACCATGACGGTAACGGTGCGCGCGCTCGCTACCCGCGACCTCGATATCTACAATGCGGCCCGGATCATTCGAAGGGAGGCCGGCGTCGGCCTGTTCAACGGGCTCGCCTTCGCGATCCTGATCGCGCTGGCCGCCGGTTACTGGTTCGACAATCCCCAGCTTGGCGGGGTCGTGGCCGCCGCGATGATCATCAACATGTTCGCCGCCGCCATGGCCGGCATCCTCATTCCGCTGCTTCTCGACAGGGCCGGCGCCGACCCCGCCATATCATCGTCGGTTTTTGTGACCACCACCACGGATGTGATAGGTTTTTTCTCATTTTTGGGAATTGCGACCTGGTGGTTTAATATCTAGTTATGTCAGCACTTACATTCTGAAGTGCTTAAATAATATCGTATGGGGCGGGAACGTGCAGAGAAGGCATTATTCGATTTCGGAATTGACGCGCGAGTTTGGTGTCTCGACACGAACGCTTCGCTTCTATGAGGATGAGGGTCTGCTGCAGCCCGAACGCCGGGGTCGAACGAGGCTTTACAGCGAAGGCGAGCGGCTGATGGTCAAGGAAATCCTTCGCAGCCGCCGTATCGGTCTGTCGCTTTCCGAGATCAAGGACGTGCTGGCCCTGTTCCACGGCCTTCCCAGCGAAACAAATGAGCTCAAGCGGACGATGGAATCGATCAAGGCCTGGCGCGAATCGATGCGCCAGAAGCGCCGCGATATCGACGAGATGATGAACGAGCTTGATCTCGCCGAGGAAAATTGCCTCGGACGGCTCGCCGAGATCGGCGTCGGCACCTGAATTTCCTATAAATACGAAACGCGGTTAACGACTGCTGCACATCATCGAAATGCGACCGAGCGCGACGGCGTCCTGCTCCGTGGTCTGGTTGCGCATCAGCGGACCGAGCAGGCCTTCCTCCTTGAGCGTATCGAGCGTGCAGGCGCAGTAGGACGCGCAGAAAGCGGCGTCATCGGTGCGCTCGCAACTCGCCTGGCAACTGGAGAGGTAGGCGGGCGAGGGATCGGGCGGCGCCACCAGCGTGGCGGCATAGACGAGGCCGAACAGGATCGGCTGGTGCAGCAGATAGAAGATCAGGCTGTGGCGGCCGAAGAAGTTGAGAATGTTTTCGTTCTTCGGCACCTGTTTTTGGCGCTTCAGCCAGTCGAGCGAGAGCTTCGAGATCGCCAACCCCGCCAGAAACGCGCCGATCCAGGGCAGGAGCGGTACGTAGTCATTGGACGAAGGCGGATGCGCCGCCATGCCGATCCAGGCGAGCCAGCGCGGGTCGAGCGCATCGAAACTGACATAGTGCGGCAGGACAAGCGCAACGGCCGCGACCACCAGTGTCACAAGCGCCGGAACGCGCAGGAACAGCAACCCGATGATCGAAGCGACGGCGATATTGTGCAGGATCCCGAAATAGATCACCGCGTCCGGCGTCGTGAACCACGACACGATGGAGATCGCCAGCGAAGCCAGCACCAGTATCCCGAGGCGCTTCAGGAACGACGCCATCCGGATGCCGCCGCCCTGCGCCATCCACAGACTGTAACCGGCCACGAACAGAAAACTGCCGGCAATCAGATGGGCAAAGATCGCCCAGCCGCCGGTGGTCGCGAGACCGGACCGGACATAGCCGAAAAAATCGAGGTCCCAGGTGAAGTGGTAGATCGCCATCGCAACGAGCGCGATTCCGCGCGCGGCGTCGATGGCATGGATCCGCCGTCGTGGAACTGTAGTCTCGCTCAAGGCTTTTCCTCCGCGCCCTCAAGGGCTTCAATAACGGTTGCTCGCGCATCCGAAAAATACTGCCGCCGCATCAAGATCATGAACACGAAGGCGGTGGTGGCGATGAAGACATAGGGGCCGAGAAACCAGCCCAGATAGCCGATCGACAGGAAGATCGCCCTGAGCCCGGTGTTGAAGTGTCGCGCGGCGATGATGTTGATCTCGGCGATCCGCTCGGCCAACCGTTCGGCCCTTGCCCTGTCGCGCTCGGTCTCCGCCATCATCGGCAGGCTGCCGAACAGGATGGTGTTGTAGTTGAACAGCCGGTAGGACCAGCCGAACTTGAAGAAGGAGTAGCCGAAGATCGCGGCAAGCCCACCCGCCTTCATCTCGAAGGCCGCGCGGGTGCTCGGCGTCAGCAGCGGCAGGTCCTGGAACAGCGATTGCGCCGTATCGGCCTCTCCCATCAGCGCGAAACAGCCGCCGATCGCGAAGATCGAGGTCGAGGCGAAAAACGCCGTGCCGTTCTGCAGTCCCGCCATGATCTGGGTGTCGATGATCTTGAGGTCGCGCGTCAACGCGTTCAGCATCCAGCGTTTGCGGTGGATCGACATCACCTCGGTCAGGCTGCGGCGGGAGACGAGGCGGAAACGGCCGATGACGATGCTGTCGAACAGGAACCAGCAGCCGAGAAAGAAGAGAAGCGCGAATAGGTCGACGGTCGTCATGAGCTTTCTGCCTGCGCTTCCCCGGATGGCCCCGTGAAAATAAATATCAGAGTGCGTTCTCGTATGAAAGAAAAGCGGGCAGCCTGTTGACGATGCACCACATTTCCTTCACGACGCTACCGTTTTGTCCGCTGTCCCCTGCCTTTGCAAGCGGACATTTTCGAAATTTTCCGTCGGACCCCCATTGAAGTTTCTGTGACAGTTTAATAAAGCGATAACCATCCGCACGCATTCTCCCAAGCGCGTGCCGGGTCATGTCAATCGGAGTAATCATGGAAGATACCGCACACAAAACCTGTTGGGGTGTGACCCTCAGGGCTGTCATCGGCTTTGGTGCTATTCTCGGAATTGCCTATCTTATCGTCGCTGTTTGAGCGGCCCGGAATTTGAGGAAACAACGGCGTTGCCCATGCGGGCCGCCGTTGTTTTCATTTCCGCTTCTTTCCTGCCATATTTCCCCTATGTCGTGGACGCATGCACATCATGTCGGTCCAGAGCCTGCGCGATGGTGCCGTTTTTGATGAGAGTGGCTTAAAGCGTCGGATGAAGAAGTGCGTGGAGGTGGCGGATTGTTTCTGTCGGTATTCGAAGTCTTCAAGATCGGGATCGGCCCGTCGAGCTCCCATACGATGGGACCGATGTCGGCGGCCAACCGGTTCCTTGAGCTGCTCCTGTCGAACGACTGGCCGCGCCCTGCCGGAACGGTCGTATCCCGGCTGAGAGTGAGCCTGCACGGTTCGCTCGCCTATACCGGCGTCGGCCATGCCAGCGACCGCGCCGTGATCCTCGGCCTTGCCGGCGAACGGCCGGACAGCGTCGACCCGGATGAAATGGACTCTATTCTCGACGCGATCCGCCAAAAGGGCGCGGTCGAACCGCCCGGCCACCCCGCCTACCTTTTCGATTGCGACGAGGATGTGATTTTCGACCGCAAGGAGGCGCTGCCGGGGCATGCCAACGGCATGGCGTTCTACGCGCTCAATGCGGATGGCAATGTGCTTCTGCGCCAGGTCTATTATTCGATCGGCGGCGGCTTCGTGCTCACCGATACCGAGCTTGCGGCCTGGAAGGAGCAGAAGGCCTTTCCCGCGGCCGAAAAGTCCGACGAGAACACGCCGTTCCCGTTCCGCTCGGCAAAGGAAATGCTGGAGATGGCGAACCGCTCCGGCCTTTCCATCGCCGCCATGAAACGCGCAAACGAGGAGGCGCGCATGACGCGCGGCGAACTCGATGCCGGGCTCGACTCGCTGTGGCAGGCGATGGATGGCTGCATCGATCGCGGGCTGAGAGGCGAGGGCGAACTGCCCGGCGGCCTCAGGGTCAAACGCCGCGCCGGCAAGCTTTACGAGAAGCTGTCAGAGGCGCGGCTTTCCAACCAGTTCGATCCGATGATGGCCAATGACTGGCTGTCGATGTTCGCCATGGCCGTCAACGAGGAAAACGCCGCCGGCGGCCGGGTTGTGACGGCGCCGACCAATGGCGCGGCCGGCGTGGTGCCGGCAACGCTGCGCTATTTCCGCGAGTTCCAGAAGCCGATGGGCACCGCCGCGATCCGCGACTTCCTGCTGACGGCGGCGGCGATCGGCGGCATCATCAAGACCAATGCCTCGATCTCCGGCGCCGAGGTCGGCTGTCAGGGCGAGGTCGGCTCGGCCTCCGCCATGGCCGCCGCGGGGCTTGCCGCCGCCATGGGCGGCACGCCGGAGCAGGTTGAAAACGCAGCCGAGATCGCGCTCGAACACCATCTCGGCATGACCTGTGATCCGATCGCCGGCCTCGTCCAGGTGCCCTGCATCGAGCGCAATGCGCTCGGCGCGGTCAAGGCGGTTACCGCCGCCTCGCTGGCGCTGAAGGGCGACGGCAGCCATTTCGTGCCGCTCGACAATTGCATCGAAACCATGCGCCAGACCGGCGGCGACATGCACGAGAAATACAAGGAAACCTCCACCGGCGGGCTTGCCGTCAATGTGGTGGATTGCTGAGGCCCGCCGAGATTCGGCCTTGACTGGAAAGCCCTCCGGCGTTTGATGAGAGCATGAGCCTCAACCTCCTCAAACTCTGCGTCGGCGCCACCGGCATCGACGATCTGCGCGAATGGGTGTCGCGCCGGTCGATGGCTGCGATCGCGCTCGGCCAGGAGCCGCACAGTATCCACACCACGCGAATGACGCCCAAGCGCCGCGACGAACTGCTTGAGGGCGGCTCGCTCTACTGGGTGATCAACGGCCAGATCCGCGCCCGCCAGACGCTGCTCGACATCGCCAATCACACCGACAATCAAGGCATCCAGCGCTGCGACCTCATCCTCGGCCCCCAGGTGATCGACACCGTCCCGGTGCCGCGCAAGCCCTTCCAGGGCTGGCGCTACCTCAAACCCGAAGACGCCCCCCGCGACCTCGACTTCGGCGACGGCGGCGATGATATGCCCGAGGATCTGCGCGCCGAACTGGCGGAACTGGGGCTTCTGTAGGGCGGGGAGGGGCTTTCGTTTTTACGGAGGCCAACAGCCTGCAGCCAAGCTTCCCGCCTCACCGCAAAGCCCCCAAATCTTCTCGCCCCGTAGGGGAGAGATGCCCCGACAGGGGCAGTGAGGGGGGAGTCCATCCCCGCGATCGCCCTCACGATTGGAAATGCTGCATCACCCTCACTCCCCCTTTCGGGGGTATCTCTCCCGCAAGCGGGAGAGAGTATTGGGAATACGCCGCAAGCTCTTCTCGCAAATATGCGCCCATAAGAGTGGACGGCGGCCGTAAAGCCGCCGCCTCAAAACATCACACGCCCGACCGGCCGTCCATGCCGATATAGGCGATGCGCAGCATGTTGGTGGCGCCGGGGGTGCCGAGCGGTACGCCGGCGGAGATGATGATCCGGTCGCCGGGCTTGCCGATCCCCTCGTCAACCACGATCCGGCAGGCGCCGTCGACCATGGATTCGAGATCGGTCGGCTCGTCGGCCACCACGCAGTGCAGGCCCCAGACCACCGACAGCCGCCGCGCGGTCCTGACCACCGGCGACAGCGCCAGGATCGGCACGTTCGGCCGCTCGCGCGCGGCGCGAAGCCCGGTGGTGCCGGAGGCGGTATAACAGACCATCGCGGTCAGCTTCAGCGTTTCGGCGATCTCGCGCGCCGCCAGCGATATCGCGTCCGCGCCGGTGGCCTCCGGCTGGGGGCGCTGGGCGTAGAGGATCTGCGGATAAAGCTGCTCGCGCTCAATGGTGCGGGCGATCGAGGCCATGGTGCTGACGGCTTCAACAGGATATTCCCCCGCAGCTGATTCGGCCGACAGCATGATTGCGTCAGCGCCCTCGAACACGGCGGTGGCGACGTCGGAAACCTCGGCGCGGGTGGGAACCGGCGATTCGATCATCGATTCCAGCATCTGGGTGGCGACCACCACCGGCTTGCCAGCGGAGCGGCACAGGCGAATCAGCTTCTTCTGCAGGCCGGGAACGGTTTCGAGCGGCATTTCAACGCCGAGATCGCCGCGCGCCACCATCAGCGCGTCGCTCATCTCGATGATTTCCTCGATCCGCTCGATCGCCTGTGGCTTTTCGATCTTGGACATCAGCCCCACCTGACCGCGCGCGATCTTGCGCACTTCGGCCAGATCGTCAGGGCGCTGAATGAAGGACAGTGCGACCCAGTCGGCATCGCCCGTTTCCAGCACCGCGTCGAGGTCGGCGCGGTCCTTCTCGGTCAGCGCGCCGACGCCGAGCAGCGTATCGGGCAGGCTGACGCCCTTGCGGTCGGAAATGCCGGTGCCGGCAACGACGGTGCATTCAATGCTCTTGCCGTCGCACTTTTCGGCGCGCAACTGAAGCTTGCCGTCATCGATCAAGAGGCGATGGCCGGGCTGAACCGATTGCAGGATTTCCGGATGCGGCAGGAACACGCGTTTTTCATTGCCCGGCTCGTCGCGGTCATCGAGCGTGAAGGTCTGGCCGACCTCGAGCTCGACCTTGCCGTCGAGAAACTTGCCGACGCGCAGCTTGGGGCCCTGCAGGTCGCAAAGAATGCCGATCGGGCGGCCGCAGCGCGCCTCTACATTGCGGATGCGCTTGGTCAGCGTGCGCATCAGGTCGTGGCTGGCATGGCTCATATTGATTCGGAACAGGTCGGCGCCGGCCTTGTGCAGCGCCTCGATCTGCTCTTCCTCGGAGGAGGCCGGGCCGAGCGTGGCGAGAATCTTTACTTTTCTGTGACGTCTCATCAATTCTGACTTTCCTGGGTGGAGGGCGTGTCGGAAAGCTGGACGGTCCAGCTCTCCTCCCGCCCCGTGTCATATTCGCTAAAACCCATCTGCTGGTAACCGCGCGCAAAGCAGTCCTGAACGCCGGTGATTTCGAATTCATCCTCGGCGACGCACATATTGGTATAGCCGGTCCAGCGCCCGCTTCCGGAGGCATCCTCGGCGTAGAGATAGTAGTAGCGCGACTGAAGCGGACCCGGCACGACGGTCGCGCAGGTGGTGGCCGGGAGTTGCCACCATCCTTCCGAGATCCATCCCTCTTCCGCCCGGTAGCCGACCGCCACGCCGACAAGGTTGGCCGTGTCGTTGCACACGCGGAATTCCGCGCGGGCTTCGTGCGGCGACCAGAAGGCGGCGGCGAACAGCCCGGCGGCAAGCGTGCCGGCGAGCGTCAGGCCTTTTCCTGCAACGGCAAAGGCTTTGTTGGAGGAGGCGGAGGGAAGACGTTTCTGAGTTGACAGCATGGCAGCCTGATCTCGTGGGACGATCCGTGACGGGAACGCATTCAATCGATTTACAGCGTTATCATAGTGCCCCGCGGCGGGCGAGGCAAATGGCGGAGCACACGCTTGCCGAAAGCCGGCCGCGTGTGCCATCACCCATTATCGCAAATTCCGACCGGATATCCATGGCGAACATGTGTGCTTTTGAAGTTTTAGAAGGGAAATATGACAGCGGTTTGGTGCTGCTCGCGGATCACGCCATGGCCCTTGTGCCGGCGGAATATGGCGATCTCGGCCTCGACCGCTCGGTGTTCGAACGCCACATCGCCTATGATATCGGGATCGAGGCTTTGACCCGCGCGCTTGCCGCCGAACTTTGCTGTCCCGCCGTCATGGCGACTTTCTCGCGTCTGCTGATCGATCCGAACCGGGGCGAGGATGATCCGACGCTGATCATGAAGCTCTCCGATGGCGCGATCATTCCGGCAAATCACCCGCTTTCCGCCGATGAGCGCGTAAGGCGGCTTGAACGCTATCACCGGCCTTATCACCACGCTATCGACGCGCTGATCGAACGGTCCGCGGAGGCGACAGGCCGTCCGCCGCTGGTGATCTCGTTGCACTCGTTCACGCCGTTCTGGAAAGGTGTGGCCCGGCCATGGCATGCTGGCGTGTTGTGGGACGGCGATCCGCGCGCGGTACGTCCACTGATCGATGCGCTGGCCGCCATCGAAGGCGTGATCGTTGGCGACAACGAGCCCTATGACGGCGCGCTGAAGGGCGATACGATGAACCGGCACTGCATGGAAAAAGGCATTGCCCACGCGCTTCTGGAGGTGCGTCAGGATCTGATCGCCGATGCCGGCGGCGTTGCGCTATGGGCGGGGCGGATCGCCCCCATTTTGGCCGCTTTGAATGCCGATGATGACATGCACGTGCTGCGGCATTTCCCCTCGCGGGCCTGAAAACCAATACGGAGACAATCATGGAAAAGCTCAGCGCAGAACAGAAGCGCGATCTCGAAGCCGCCGCGTTCCGAAGGCTCGTCGCCCATCTCGGGGCGCGCACCGACGTGCAGAATATCGACCTGATGAACCTTGCCGGTTTCTGCCGCAACTGCCTTGCCAACTGGTATCGCGAGGCGGCGGAACAGGATGATATTCCCATGACCAAGGATGAGGCGCGCGAGATCATCTACGGCATGCCCTATGACGAATGGAAGGCCCGCCACCAGAGCGAGGCGTCTGACAGCCAGAAGGCCGCGTTCGAAGCGTCGAGACCGCGTGATTGAGTGGAACAATCGGTCCCCGCCGCATTATCGGCCTTGACCTCTCACGCGGTTTTCGGCAGGCAGGGCCCCACGTATTTTTCTGTGACATAAGGAGTTGAGCATGGCCGACGACGCACACGGCATAGCGCGCGATCAGTTGCGTTCGATCATCGAGCGGATCGAACGTCTGGAAGAAGAAAAGAAGACGATCGCCGACGACATCAAGGATGTCTATGCCGAGGCCAAGGGCACCGGCTTCGACACCAAGGCGCTGCGCAAGATCATCGCGCTGCGCAAGAAGGACGAGCAGGAGCGCATGGAAGAAGAAGCCGTGCTCGATACCTACATGATCGCGCTCGGCATGATCCGCGCGCCGGAAGAAGAGTAGGCGGCTCCGGCGTTTCAGCCGGACACGCTTTTCCTTGACGAGCTAAAACCCGTCCAGCACCAGTTTCAGCCCGGCAAGCCCCGCCATGGCGTACATCAGCGGATAGAACACTTCCATCCGCATGCGCTTTATGATCATGCCGCCCGCGATCGTCGCGATCACGGCGAAGGGCAGCAGGCTTGCCGAGGCGGTGAGATTGGGCGCTCCGAGTTCGCCGAGGAAATAATAGGGCGGCAGTTTGATGAAATTGACGATCGCGAAGAAGCGCACGCTCGCGCCGGTATAGCTTCTCGGATCGAGCTTCAGCGGCAATGTGTAGATCTGGAAGGGCGGGCCGCCGGAATGCGAGATGAAGCTGGTATAGCCGGCAATGCCGCCCCAGAAGGTGCCGGCGACCGGTCGCTGCGGAGCGGCCGGCTTTTCGATCTTCTCGCCCGGCTTCCAGCGGTCGTAGAAATATTTGCCGGCAAAGGCGAGCGTGGCGATCCCGACCAGCATGCGTGTCAGCTCGAATGGAACCGTCGAGAAAGTGTACCAGCCGAGCGCCGTCCCGATCAGCGCGCCGGGCAGCAGCATCACGAGCGTCGGCCAGTGGTTATAGTGACGCCAGGTCCACAGCGCCACGATGTCCATGACGATCAGGATCGGCAGCATCACCGCGGCCGCTGTTGCCGGTTCGACGACGAAGGTGAGGATCGGCACGCCCAGCAGCGAAAGGGCGCCGCCCATGCCGCCCTTGGCGAGGCCCACGAGTATCACGGCGGGAATTGCCGCTGCATAAAAGATCGGATCGGGAAGCATGAAATCAAAGCACCTGTTGAAACTCCGCTCTAACGGATTTATCCGGGGAAGGCGAGACCCGCGGGACGGGCGCGAAAGGGATTGAGCGAGATGACTGTCGAACAGGATCGTTGCCGGCTGGTGCTGGTGGTGCCCGAAATGGCCGATGGCGGCGACCAGCAGCGGCTGCTGGCCGATGCATTGCGCGGCGGCGACGTCGCCTCCGTCATCCTGCCGCAATATGGCGAGGACATTGAAGCCTTCCAGCGCCGCGCCGAACGACTGGTGCCGATCATCCAGGATCACGGCGCCGCGGCACTGATCGCCGGCGACACCCGCGTTGCCGGACGCGCGAAGGCTGATGGCATTCATGTCTCGGGCGCAGAGCTTGCCGATGCGATGGAGCGGTTCTCGCCGCGCATGATCGTCGGCGTCGGCGGTTTGAAGGATCGCCATGCGGCGCTGGAGGCGGGTGAGGCAAACCCGGATTATGTGTTCTTCGGCATGCTGGACGGCGACACCCATGCAGCACCCCATCCCAAGAACCTCGATCTTGGCGAATGGTGGGCCTCGATGGTGGAAATTCCCTGCATCGTGATGGCCGGCAGCGATCCGGCCGGCGTTGTCGATGTGGCGCTGACCTTCGCGGAATTCGTCGCCGTCGGAAAGGCCGTCTTCGACGCACCCGCCGGCCCCGCCGCCATGGTGGCCGAGATCAACGCCGCGCTTGACGAAAAAGCGCCACGCTTTGGCGATTAGGAAGGCTATGAGCGCTCGTTCCGTCGTCACTGCTGCTGTTTTGCTGGCGCTTGCGCCTGGCCTTTGCCTTGCCGCGACGCGGGGGCAGTTTGCGACCGACCCGGATCTCGTGGCGGGCGACCGGGTTTCACTCTTCGGCGGCGGGCATCTGCTGCCGCCGGGGCTGGAACCCGACAGGCCAGCACCCTATCGCTTCGCGCTTGCCGAGCCGGTCGACGACGCGCTTCCCGCACTGCCGCCCGAGCCGGCCTATGACGGGCCGGTCGATCTCGCCTATGGCGCCTATCAGCGCGGTGCCTATGATGAAGCGTATGAGGCGGCGCTGCAGCGGTCCGGACGCGGGGACCCGCGCGCGGAAACCCTGATCGGCGAACTGGTGGAGCGAAAGCTGATTGCCGAAGAAAGGGCCGGTCCCGCGCTTGAATGGTATCGCATGGCGGCCGAAAGCGGCGAAGCTTTCGCGCTGAACCGCTACGGCATGGCGCTGTTGTCCTCCGACGACGAGGCGGACAAGGAACAGGGCGGCGCGCTGGTGAAACAGGCCGCCGAAGCCGGCGATCCGCTGGCCGCGTTCAATTACGGCAGCCTGCTGATTGCGCAGAACCCAGGCAAGGAGGGGCTGAAGCGCGCTTTGCCGTGGTTCGAGGCATCGGCCGAGGCCGATATTGCCGATGCCCAATATGCGCTGTCGCAGATCTATCCGGCTCTGGACGATCTTCCGGAGGAGAAGAGGGCGCTCTGGAAATTCTGGCTGCGCCGCGCCGCCGATGGCGATCACGATACCGCCCAGCTCGATCTCGCGCTGGCGCTGATCAACGGAAGAGGAATGCCGCGCGATCTCGAGCAGGGCGTCGACTGGCTGCGCCGCGCGGCGCTCAACGGCAATCCGGCGGCGATGAGCAGGCTCGCCTATCTTTACAGCCAGGGCATCGGCGTGCGCGAAGACAAGGAAACGGCGGCGACCTTCTATCTCAGCGTTCGGCGGTTGGGGCTGATCGAGCCGGAGATGGAAGAGCTTGTCGACGGTCTCGACGCCGAGACCAGGGCGGCGGCTGACCGCCGCTCGCGCGCGCTGGCGCAAAGATACTAGCCAAAAACGCTGCAACAATACTCGGCCCACTGTCAATTTTCCTATTCCTCGCGCGTCAGTTTGTGTATTTTCAGGGATGACAGGTTGGCTACATTTGATTGGTGCGACTGGTGGAGGTTGGGGGAAGTCTTTTGGGGCGCCTAGATATTGTCGGTGAATTGATCACAAGCCTTGGACTCGGAGCGCTGATTGTCCTTGGTTACGGCTTTATCCTTCGCCATGTTCGTCAGCCCCGTCATCGGGTCTATGCTAGCGCTGTCGTTTTTGCCGGGGGTGCGGTCGCCGCGATGATGAACGCGATCGAAACGCAATCCGGCTATGTGTTCGATACCCGCGCGGTCTTCGTGGTTCTTTCCGCCGTCTTCGGAGGGCCGCTTGCCGGCCTGATTGTCAGCGTGATCGCGGCAGCGTTCCGCATCTGGATCGGCGGCGCTGGCGTGGCTGCGGGGGTTGTCGGGATCGCGATGGCCGGCGCGATCGGGATCGGCTTTGCTCTTTTCGGCCCAAAAACTCAGCGCTTTCGGTCTCTCCTGCTGCTTGGCTGTCTCAGCAACATCTATGTCCTGTCATTGCTGTTGGCGGGGTTCGAGCGGGCGTTCGATCTGTTCGCCGTGATCGGCGCGCCGCTGATCGTGATCAATACCCTCGGCACGGTCCTGCTTGGAACGGCACTGGAATCGACGAGACGCGCGACCTCCTATCTGCATGATGTCGAGTTCAATGCCGACCGCGATCCGTTGACCGGGCTCCACAATCGGCGGGCGCTCTCCCAGCTCGAATTCACGATCGACCGGGAGGCCGCCGCCGGAGAGCAGAAGGATGGTTGCGTCATCCTGTTCGATATCGACCGCTTCAAGGCGGTGAATGACCGCTATGGCCATCCCCGCGGCGACGAGGTGCTGAAGCAGGTGGCAAAAACGATCGTCACCCGCATCCGCCGGTCCGATTTCGCCGTGCGCTATGGCGGCGAGGAAATCGCCATCATCCTGCTGGCGACCACGGTGGACAACGGCTTTCGCGTGGCCGAACAGATCCGAACCACGATCGAGAAACTGGAATTTACCTTCGAAGGGCAGACATTCTCGATCACCATTAGCGCCGGCGTGGCCGGTTTTGCCGCCGGCGAGACGCGGTTGGCGGTGGCGCTCGATTATGCCGACCGGGCGCTCTACCGCGCCAAGAATGCCGGCCGCAACCGGACCGAAGTGCTCGATTTATCGTCGAAGAAGGCCGAACGTTCCGACGACGAAGCGCTTCAGGGTGATTCGATTTAGGCCTGTGGGCCTTGAATTTCACCGCGTTCTGTGATCATGAACCGCCGTGTCGCAAAAGCGTCGCGCGTTGCTCACCGCGCAGGCGCTCACAACCAAGGAAAATTTCCCGATGGCCCGTTCAGCTCTTCTCAACGTCATGGTGCAGGCTGCCCTTAAAGCCGGGCGCTCGCTGACGCGTGATTTCGGGGAGGTTCAGAACCTGCAGGTCTCGGTCAAGGGGCCGTCCGATTTCGTGACCCAGGCGGACCTGAAGGCTGAAAAGATCCTGCATACCGAACTGATGCGGGCCCGGCCGACCTATGGTTTCCTGGGCGAGGAAGGCGGCGAGGAAAAGGGTACGGACGGCCAGCACCGCTGGATCGTCGATCCGCTCGACGGCACCACCAATTTTCTGCACGGCATCCCGCAGTTCGCCGTTTCGGTTGCGCTTGAGCGCTCTGGCGAAGTCGTCGCCGGCGTTATCTTCAACCCCGCGCTTGATGAGCTGTTCGTTGCCGAAAAGGGCGGCGGCGCGTTCTGCAACGACCGCCGGATCCGCGTTTCGGCTCGGCGGAAACTCTCCGACGCGGTCGTCGGCTGCGGCGTTCCCCATCTCGGTCGCGGCCACCACGGCAAGTTTCTCGTCGAACTGCGCCATGTGATGGGCGAGGTCGCCGGCATTCGACGTCTTGGCGCCGCATCGCTCGATCTTGCCTATGTCGCGGCGGGCCGCATGGACGGCTTCTGGGAAGAGGGGCTGAACCAGTGGGACATGGCGGCGGGCCTGATCATGATCCGCGAGGCGGGCGGTTTCGTTTCCGACATGAAGGGCGGACAGCAATGCCTCGAGACCGGCAGCGTGATTGCCGGCAACGAGATGATCCGCATCGCGCTTTACGACCAGCTTCAGCGCCGCCTCGAAAAATAGGCTTTGCGGTTTTGCGCCGCGCCCTTCAAATCGCCGTCGTTTTCGAATAGAGGTTGCAGAGCCGGTCGCTTCCGGCCCACGGGTGTGGGCGGGGGCGGCAGACTGTAGCACAAGCCGCTTTCGGCCGAGCCGAAGTCGAGCGCAGAGCGGAGGAATTGGCGAATATGTCGGATTTCGAACTCGAGCATGATGACCGGCGCGCCCCGCCGCGTCCGGGCTACGCGCAGAAGATGTCGAGCCCGATGTCCTTTGTCTGGACGATGGTCATCTTCCTGATCCTGATCGGGTTCTGCGTCGCCATCCTCTACCGCCAGGCCCACACCGCATTCATGACCAATCCCGGTCTTAACGGGCTGATCCTCGGCGTGCTCCTGATCGGCATCCTGATGGTGTTTTCGCAGGTGCTGGCGCTGCGCCGCGAGGTCGGCTGGCTGAATTCCTTCCGCGCCGCCGGCAGCGCCGACCGCGTCGGGCGCGACCCCAAGCTGCTGGCGCCGATGCGCGCGCTGATCGGCAGCCGCCAGACCATGTCGCTGTCGACCACCTCGCTGCGCTCAATCCTCGATTCGATCGCAACCCGGCTGGACGAGCAGCGCGATACCTCGCGCTATCTCGTCGGCCTTCTGGTCTTTCTCGGCCTGCTCGGCACCTTCTGGGGCCTGCTCAACACCATCGGCTCGATCGGCGACATCATTCAGAATCTCGACCCGAATGCCGGCGATTCCTCCGATGTCCTTGATGCGCTGAAGTCAGGCCTGTCCGGGCCGCTCTCGGGCATGGGCACGGCGTTTTCATCCTCGCTGCTCGGCCTTTCAGGCTCGCTCGTACTCGGTTTCCTCGATCTTCAGGCCGGCCGCGCGCAGAACCGTTTCTACATGGAACTCGAGAACTGGCTGTCCTCGGTCACCGATGTGACCTCCGACCTCGCACCGGCGCTCGAGGGCGTTGCCAGCGGCTCCAGCGAACAGTTCGAAATTCTGGCCGAGGAACTGCGCCGGATCGCCGAGAACGGCTCTGGCGCAGGCTCGGTGCCGGCAATGGCCCAGCTTGCCGAAGGCATTCAGGGCGTCGTCAAGAACATGCGCAACGAGCAGCAGATGCTGCGCGACTGGATCGAGGCGCAACATGAAGAATCCCAGGAGCTGCGCCGCACCCTGCAACGCCTGACTGACAAGCTCGGGGATCGCTGATCATGGCGCTTGCCCGCAACCGCCGTTCCAATCGCAGCGTCGATTACTGGCCGGGCTTTGTCGATGCGCTCGCCACGCTGCTGCTGGCGATCATGTTCCTGCTCACCGTGTTCGTGATCGGGCAGTTCATCCTGACGCGCGAAATCTCCGGCAAGGATGAGGTGCTGAACCGGCTGAACAGCCAGATCGCCGAACTGACCCAGCTTCTGGCGCTCGAAAAGGGCAATACCCAGGACGCCGAGGACATGATCGCCTCGCTGCAGGCATCGCTGTCATCTGCGGAGGCCGCGCGCAGCCGCCTGCAGGCGCTGCTGGATGCAGGTGCTGGCGCAAGCGACAGCGCGAACGCGCAGATCAACGCGCTGTCGGAAGACCTTGAGGCCGAGCGCCAGCTTTCGGCGCGCGCGCAGAACCAGATCGCGCTTTTGAACCAGCAGATCGCGGCGCTCCGCGCCCAGCTTGCCGCCGTCGAGGAGGCGCTGGAGGTCTCCGAGGCGAAGGACGAGGCCTCGCAGGCGCGGATCGCCGATCTCGGCCGCAGGCTGAATGTCGCGCTGGCGCAGAAGGTGCAGGAGCTGAACCGGTATCGCTCGGACTTCTTCGGGCGGCTGCGGCAGATCCTCTCCGATCGCGAGAATATCCGCATCGTCGGCGACCGCTTCGTGTTCCAGTCGGAAGTGCTGTTCCCGTCCGGATCGGACGAGCTCAATGATGACGGCCGCGTCGAACTCGGCAAGCTCGCCGATGCGCTGCTCGAGATCGTCCCGGAAATTCCCGAGGACATCAACTGGGTCCTGCGCGTCGACGGCCATACCGATGACGTGCCGATCCGCCCCGGCGGCCAGTTCGCCGATAACTGGGAACTGTCCTCGGCGCGTGCCAATGCCGTGGTGCGCTACCTGATTTCCGAGGGCGTTCCGGCAAACCGGCTGGTGGCGGCAGGCTTTGCCGAATACCAGCCGATCGCGGAGGGCAACTCGCCCGAAGCGCGCGCCCAGAACCGCCGTATCGAGTTCAAGCTGACGGAGCGGTAGAGCTCCGGCAGTGGCAGTTTCTTGCAGTCGAGCGTGCGAGGAAAAGCTGTTCTGGCGGGACGCTATCGGCTCCAAAAAAACAAACCCGCAGCTCTGCAAAGAGCTACGGGCTTTGTGTCACTGCTTTGGCTGAGCTCAGGCCTTGTCGACGGTCTTCTTGACCGCTTCCTTGGTCTTGCCTTTGGCCTGCTGGGCGTGGCCCTTGGCTTCCTGTGCTGCGCCCTTGGCCTTCGTCTCGTTGTTGCCGGTGGCATCGCCTACACTCTGGCGCGCCTTGCCGGCCACTTCATTTGCCTTGCCCTTAACCTTGTCTGAAGTGCTGCTCATTTTGTGTTCCTCCGGAACATGATCGTTCCGCCGCTTAAAACGGATGTACGGGCCGGTCGGTTCCGTGAGCTTCAACAAAAGGCTGTCGGGGTTCTCATTCGTTCGATCCGGGCGAAGGCGGGCCGAGGTACTTGCCTTCCAAAGCTGCCTTTTCTATTGTGCCGTCTCCGCAAGGATGGCGAGGCGCTTGCGCCCCACCATCGCGCTTTTCCTGCGCTGATCTTCCTGTCAAGCGGACGAGGGCTCCTCCAGGAAGCATCCCATATTGCTTTGACAGGAGAAGCCATGTCCATGTTCAGCGCCGCCCGGCGGCCCAGTATGCGTCTTGTCGCTACCCTTCTGATGATCGGCGGCGTCGCCTCGTTTACCCTCGTCGACACGTTTTCCAAGACGCTCACGGACCGCCACGCGCCGGTGGTGGTGATGTTCATGCAATACGGCCTGGCGGCGCTGATGATGTTGCCGGTGGCGCTCGGTCGCGGCGCGGCGGGCTTTCGCATTATCGGGCCGCGGCTTCTGGTGCTGCGCGCTCTCATCGGCGTCGTCGTCAGCTTCCTGATCGTGACGTCGCTCTCTTTGTTGCCGTTCACGGTCGCGGCGACGCTGTTGCAGCTCGAGACGCTGTTCTTCATTCCGCTGGCGATCGTGCTGTTGAAGGAGCGCGCTGACTGGCGGCGGTGGTTCGCGGTCGGTCTCGGCCTCACCGGCGCGCTCTTGATCCTGCGTCCCGGCACGGAGACCTTTCAGGTCGCTGGCCTTGTGGCGGTCGCTGCCGCGATCGCGCTCGCGCTCAAGAATGTCGTGCTGAAGCAGGTGGCGATGAGTGAGGCGACGGTGCCGGCGCTGTTCTGGATGTATGTGCTGATGGCCGCCATCGCCGCGATCCCGGCCTGGTTCTACTGGTCGGGCATGAGCGGCGGCGATTTCGGCCTGTTCGTCATCTCGGCCGCGCTCGTCAATGCCAGCAATTACTGCATGCTGCGGGCATTCTCGATGGCGGATGCGGTGCAATTGACGCCCGCGCTGCACACCGCCCTGCCGATGGCGGTGCTGATCGGTCTCGTGGTCTTCGGTGAATGGCCGAGCCCGATTGTCTGGGCGGGAATCGCGCTGATTTTCCTCGCGACTTTCATGCCGTCCGGGCCGGCAAAAGCAGAGTAACTACCCAGCGCGTCGCTCGGTCTCGACATCGAACTGCAGGCGAGCGAGTCGGGCGTAGAGGCCGTTCTTCTTCACCAGCGTTTCGTGCCGGCCTTCCTCGACGATCCGGCCCTCGTCCATGACCACGATCCGGTCGGCGGAGAGCACGGTGGCAAGTCGATGGGCGATCACCAGTGTGGTGCGGCCCTGCATCAGCGTGCCGAGCGCCTGCTGCACCAGGATTTCGCTTTCCGCGTCGAGCGCCGAGGTCGCCTCGTCCAGCAGCAACACCGGCGCATCGCGCAGCACGGCGCGGGCGATCGCGATGCGCTGGCGCTGGCCGCCGGAGAACGTGATGCCGCGTTCGCCGGCCATGGTGTCATAGCCATTCTCGAGTTTCGAGATGAAGCCGTCGGCCTGGGCGGCGATGGCGGCGGCGCGGACCGCCTCGCGGCTCGCATCCGGCCGACCCAGCGCGATATTGTCGTGGATGCTTGCGGCGAAGATCGCGACATCCTGGGGCACCATTGCAAACCGTTCGCGCAGCGCCTCGGGGTCGACATCGCGCAGATCCAGACCGTCAAGGGTGATGCGGCCCTGATCGGGATCGTAGAAGCGCAGGAGCAGCGAGAACAGCGTGCTCTTGCCCGCGCCGGAAGGGCCGACGACGGCGACGGTCTCGCCCGGCTGAACATGGAGCGAGACGCCCGATAGCGCCCCGGCCTTCGCGCCGCCCGTCGGATAGCGGAAGGCGACGTTCTCGATGGCGAGCGCGCCGGCGGCGGGCTGGGGCAGGGGGAGGGGATTTTCGGGCGCCGCGATCTGGCGCTGCTCGTGGAGAAGCTCGGTCAGGCGTTCGGCAGCACCCGCTGCCAGCGAGAGTTCGCCCCAGACTTCCGAAAGCTGGCCGAGCGCGCCGGCGGCGAGCACGGAATAGAGCAGGAACTGGCCGAGCGTGCCGCCCGACATCGTGCCCGCCAGAACCGACTGCGCCCCGAACCAGAGGATGGCGGTGATCGAGCAGAACACCAGGCTGATGGCGACCGCCGTCAGCGCGGCCCGCGCCTTGAGCGTCTTGCGGGCCGCCGCAAAGGCGTGCTCGACCGCCGAGCCGTAACGCCGGCCGGCCATCGCCTCGGCGGTGAACGCCTGCAGCGTCCGGGTCGCGCCGATTGCCTCGCCGGCAAAGGCAGTGGCATCGGCAAGTTCGTCCTGGGCGGCGCGCGAGCGCGAGCGGACATTGCGGCCGGCCGCGATCAGCGGCAGCACCACGATCGGGATCGCGGCAATGGCCATCACCGAGAGCTTTGGCGAGGTGTAGACCATCATCGCCAGCGCGCCGATACCCATGATCAGATTGCGCAGCGCGATCGACGCGGTCGCGCCGAAGGCCGACTTGATCTGCACCGTATCGGCGGTCAGCCGCGAGACGATCTCGCCCGACTGGTTGACGTCGAAGAAGGCGGGGGAGAGCCGCACGACATTGTCGAACACGTCGCGGCGCAGGTCGGTCACGACGCGCTCGCCGAGAATCATCACGAAGAAATAGCGCAGCGCGCTCGAGATCCCGAGCGCCAGCGCCATGAGGCCGAGCACGAGGAAATAATTGTTGATCAACTGGGCGTCGGAATCGGAAAAGCCGTGGTCGATGACCCGGCGCACCGCGATCGGCAGCGCGAGCGTGACGAGAGAGGCCGTCAAAAGGAAGGTCAGCGCGCCCGCGACAAGCCCGCGATAGGCGCGGATATAGGGCAGCAGGCCGGCAAGCGGGCTCAGCGCGCGTATCCTTTCGCCCCCGGATGATTCATTTCGGCTCAATGGATTTTCCTCGTTTCCGCCGGTCACCGATATTGCTTTCGGCGGCTCTTGTTATTCGCCTCACGTTCCTGTATAGCGACCGCAACCTTTTCGACAGCCGTGGCCTTTTTGAGGTCTCACGGCTTTGTTTATTCAATAGGCCCGGCCGGCGCAATGGCCGCCAGACCTGAAACGAGCTTGCAGGAACGAGAGTTATGAAGGCTGATATTCATCCCGATTATCACACGATCAAGGTCGTCATGACCGACGGCACGGAATACGAAACCCGCTCGACCTGGGGCAAGGAAGGCGATGTCCTGAACCTCGACATCGACCCGACCTCGCACCCGGCATGGACCGGCGGCTCGCAGCAGCTGCTCGACCGCGGCGGCCGCGTTTCGAAGTTCAACAAGCGCTTCGGCGGTCTCGGCATCTAATCGCAGCCCCAGAGACGATTTTGAAAGACCCGGCCTTTGCGCCGGGTTTTTTGTTGTGCTGTTTTGTCGCAGGGAAATGGGCCGGATCCGGCCTTATCAGCGCCGCGCGAACGCGGTCTGGAGCAGGTCGATCTGGGCGATCACCTGGTTTTCGGGAATTTCCGGCGCTTCGGCCTCAGCGGTCTTCATCAGGCTGTCGTCGAGCTTGCGGATGCGGGCTTCGAGCCGATCGGTATGGGCGGCGAGATCGCGGAAGCCGGGGGGCAGTTCGTTCCATCCGTGCGGGATGCGGTCGTCGCCGTCACCGAGGCGGAGTTTGCGGCGCTCCTGCACCACCTGGTCGAGCGTCATCTCGCCGGTGTTGAGCGAACGCTGCAGCAGCAGCCAGGAGGCGAGCTGCATCAGCCTTGTCGTCAGCCGGATCGATTCCGTGGAATAGAGCGCGGCGCCAAGCGGGCTCAGCATTTTCGCGGCGGCCCGGCCCGGACCATCCAGATAAGCCGCCGTCGTTTCCACGAGTTTCATGCCCTCGGCATAAAGCGCGTAAAACTGCGGAGAGCTTGCGGCCCTGCCGGCGAAATCTATGGGTTTGGCCCCGGAACTGGTCATCAACTTACTCTGGCTACGCTGCCTGCTCATGTGAGCGGGACTTGGACACTACCGAAAACAAATAAACGTGTAGCGCAAAACCGCAAGACGTTTCTTAATGAAAGGTTAATACCCACTGCCAATCAGGAAAAGGCAAAAAAAAGAGCCGCAAATGGGCGGCTCTGAAGTCAGAGGGTGATGATCGGAATCAAGACAGAGGTTCCGATACCGCATTGCGGATGTCCCCAATAAAATCCTGGAAAGGTTAATATTGCGTTTACGCACCGGGCGGGCGTTATTTCTTGAAGAAGCTTTCAGCCGTTTGCCGGTCGCTGCCCTTGCGCGCGATCGCCGCCTCGATGCGTTCGATCTCGGCTCTGAGCGCCGCCGCGAAGTCTTTCAGCGCCTCGATGGAGTGCTGCTCCAGATCGGAGCCGATCACGTAATCGCTCTTCTTCGGCGCGGGTTCATCCTCGTTCCACATTCTCGGCCTCCTCGTTCGCCGGCGCGCGTTCTGCGCTTTCTTCCTCATACTCCCGGGGCGGCGTTCTGAACGCAACCCCCTCGCGGGTGGAGACGGGCGTGGCGGCGTCCGGCATCGCCATGAAGGCTTCGCGCTCGGCCATCGGCACGGGTGGACGCAGGCGCGCGCGCAGCAGCGCATAGGCAAGGATCAGCAGGTGCGCGGTGGCGGTGATGATGAACAGCGCATAGGGGCCGAATGCCGACATGACCGGGCCGCCCACCGTCGGCCCGATGATCGTGCCAATCCCGAACAGGAACAACAGGCCGCTCGAAATCTTCACATAGTCTTCCGGCCGGGCGAAGTCGTTGGCGTGCGAGGCGGTGATCGGGTAGAGCACGTTGGCGGTTGCGCCATAGATCACCACGAGGCCGATCAGCACCTCCGCGCCGGGCTTGAGCAGAAAGATCAGCACGGCGGCAAGCGCCGCGCAGCCGGCAAGTGCCGCGATCACATAGCGCCTGTCGGTCATGTCCGAGATCTTGCCGAACGGCACCTGCGCCACCGCGCCGGCGAGGATCGCGCCGGTGACGAGAAAGGCGATCTCCGCATCCGGCAGACCGGCGCGGGTCGCAAACACGGCCACCAGCGTGCCAAACGCGCCATTGGCGATGCCGGTCAACAGAACGCCGAGACAGGCAACCGGCGAATTGCGGTAAAGCAGTTTGATGTCGATCCTGACCGCCTCGAGCGGACGCGGCGAGGCCGCGTTCGACATGGTCGTGGGCAGCATGGCGACGCAATAGAAAATGCCGGCCACCATGAACAGGATCGCGGTGTTGGTGTTGCCGAAGCCGACCACGAGCTGGCCGCCGACCACGCCGAAAAGGGTGATGCCGGTGTAAAAGGTGAAGACCACGCCGCGGCTGGAATTGTCGACCCGCTCGTTGAGCCAGCTCTCGATGATCATCTGGGTGCCGGCCATGGCAAAGCCGGTCGCGGCCCTGAGCGCAATCCAGGCATATTCGTCGATGAAGATGCCGGTCATCAGCGCCACCATGCAGATGATCGCGATAAAGCCCGAAAACGCGCGGACATGGCCGATGCGCATGATCAGCTTCGGGGCGAATAGACAGCCGAGCACGAAGCCGCTCGCCCAGGACGTACCGATAAAGCCCAGCGCGGTGTCGCTGTAGCCTTCAGCCGCGCCGCGCAGCGGCAGAAGCAGGCCGTGCAGGCCGTTGCCAAGGAAGAGAAACAAGGTGCCGAGCAGCAGCGCGAAAACGGGAAGTAAATTGCGTTTCATCAATGAACCTGGGTAATCTGAAATCAATTTTGGCGGGTATGGTTGCAACGCAACATGACCGCACTTGTTCCGGCGCGATTCTATCACCTGCGCGGCAAATTGCACTGTCGAATTATGGCTGTCGCGGGTGACGCGGCCGGCCTGTCGCTGTATGAGGGGCGAAAGCCCGTTGCGCCGGGCGGATGAGGAGAGACATGGCCAAGCTGATATCGCTGCTGCTGATCGCCGCCATGGCGGTTCAAATCATCAAACCGCTCGGGCTGCCCGGTCTGAAGAAGCGCATGGATTTCTGGAAAATCGCGGTTTTCGCGCTGGCCATGACCGCGCTCGTGGTGGCGATCCGTCCGGGCTGAGGTAGATGTGGCGGGCGCTAAAGGTGCTGGAAAAGGCGGCCGCAAGGCCCGCCTCCAGTTCGCTGACAAGGCCCGCCCCACTCTCCTTCGTCACCCTTGTCTGTTGACGTCTGCCGTGAAAGCGGCAGTCTGATTGGCGGACGGTGTTTCGTGTCACCCTTGGTCGGTTTGCGACCGTGTCCGAGCTGGAAACGCCGCCCGCCTTTCGTCAACCACCCCGAACAGTTGCCGGGGCCGGCGTTGGCGCGCCGAGCCCGTAGGACAAGGATGGGACCATGACTTTGCCACAAAACACGATCGGTTGCGATGTCTCCGGTCAGCGTCTCGATGTTTATCTTCACCCTGCTGCCAAATCTTGCAGCTTCTCCAACGATCCGGCGGGCATCGCCGCCCTGATCGGCCTTGCGCTCGAACACCGGGCTTTCGTGGTGCTGGAAGCCACTGCCCCGTGGGACCAGCCATTGGTGCGGGCGCTTGAGAAGGCGGGGCTTTCCTTCCATCGCGCCAATCCCCGCCGCGCCCGGGACTTTGCCCGCTCCATCGGGATGTTGGCCAAGACCGATGCGGTGGATGCGCGCATGCTGGCGCTTTACGGCGCCAATCTCGACCTGCCAGCCACCGCCCCGGTTTCGCCCGAACGGCTGAAGCTTCAGGGCCTCAACAGCCGCCGCGACCAGTTGGTCGCGATGCGCAAGGCCGAACGCACCCGCCTGAATGGCGTCGCCGATCCGGTGGTGAAGGAAAGCCTCGAGGCCGTGATCGCCCTGCTCGACGTTCAGATCCGCGCGCTTGAGCGACAGATCGCCAACGCCATCAAAGAGACCTGCGACCTTGCCCGCGATGCGGCGCTGCTGCGCTCGGCCGCAGGCGTCGGGCCGGTTTGCGCCGCCATAATCCTTGCCAGCCTGCCCGAACTGGGGCTTGTCGACCGGCGCGCGATCGCCGCCCTGGCCGGCGTGGCGCCAATCGCGCGTGAAACCGGCCTCATGCGCGGCAAACGCCACGTCCAGGGTGGGCGCAAGCGGGTGCGCGATGCCCTCTATATGGCCGCCCTTGCTGCGATCAGAACAGGGCGGTGGAAACAGGCCTACGACCATCTGCGAAGCCGCGGCAAGGCGCCCAAAGCCGCGATCGTCGCCATCGCCAGAAAACTCCTCGTCGCCCTCAACACAGCCATTCGGGAGCAAAAGCCCGTGCTCAATGCACAAACAACTTGACAGCAAAGCACACAGTTGCTCGGGCTTGTCCCGAGGGTCTAAGCACATATCAAAACGAGAAGCGTCTCGGACGAGTTCAAAACAATCTATTACGGTCCGCCAACGCCGCTCGTGGGGAAGGGTGGTTAGATCCTCGGCACAAGGCCGAGGATGACGTCCGTAAAAAGGATGGGTTTGTCACCACGTTGAGGCAGGGCGCAATGCCCGCCTTCTCTCATGCGATCCTCCAAACCTAATGCAGGATCTGGCTCAGGAACAGTTTGGTGCGCTCGTGCTGCGGGTTGTCGAAGAACTCGGCGGGCGCGTTCTGTTCGACGATCTGGCCCTGGTCCATGAAGATCACGCGGTTGGCGACCTGGCGGGCGAAGCCCATTTCGTGGGTCACGCACAGCATGGTCATGCCTTCCTCGGCAAGGCCCACCATGGTGTCGAGCACTTCCTTGATCATTTCCGGGTCGAGCGCCGATGTCGGCTCGTCGAACAGCATGATCTTCGGGTTCATGCACAGCGAGCGGGCAATCGCCACACGCTGCTGCTGACCGCCGGAAAGCTGGCCCGGATACTTGTCCGCCTGCTCGGGGATCTTCACCCGCTCGAGGTAATGCATCGCGATTTCCTCGGCCTGCTTCTTCGGCATCTTGCGCACCCAGATCGGGGCGAGCGTGCAGTTTTCCAGGATGGTGAGATGCGGGAACAGGTTGAAGTGCTGGAACACCATGCCGACTTCGCGGCGGATCTCGTCGATCTTCTTGAGGTCGTCGGTCAGCTCGATATTGTCGACGATGATCGTGCCCTTCTGGTGTTCCTCCAGCCGGTTGATGCAGCGGATCATCGTGGATTTTCCCGAACCGGACGGGCCGGCGATGACGATGCGTTCGCCGCGCATCACCTTCAGGTTGATGTCGCGCAGCACGTGGAAATCGCCATACCACTTGTTGACGTTGATCATGTCGACCGCAACCTCGGTATCCGAGACGGTCATGTGGGAGGTGTCGACGGTGTCTACATTTGTCATTGCGGTTCTCTCAAAAATCTAGCTTCTGTGTCCGGTGTCGAGATGGCGTTCCATGAAGCTGGAATAGCGCGACATGCCGAAGCAGAAGACCCAGAAAACGAGACCGGCGAAGATCAGGCCGGTGATCGGGGTGACGGGCGAGGCCCAGGAGGAGTCAGTGAAGTTGAACTTGATGATGCCGAGCAGGTCGAACATGCCGATGATCGAAACCAGCGAAGTGTCCTTGAAGATCGAGATGAACTGGTTGACGATCGCCGGGATCACCAGCTTGATCGCCTGCGGCAGGATGATCAGCCGCATGGTCTGCCAGTAGCCGAGGCCGAGCGAGGCCGCGCCCTCGAACTGTCCCTTCGGCATCGCCTGAAGCCCGCCGCGGATCACCTCGGCCATATAGGCGGAGATGAACAGCGACACGCCGACGATCGCGCGCAGGAACTTGTTGATCGTCATGCCTTCCGGCAGGAACAGCGGCAGCATCACGCTCGCCATGAACAGGATGGTGATCAGCGGAACGCCGCGCACCACCTCGATGAACATGATCGAGAGCGTGCGCACCACCGGCAGTTTCGACCGCCGGCCAAGCGCCAGCAGAATGCCGAAGGGCAGCGACACCGCGATCGCGAAATAGGACAGGATCAGCGTCACCATCAACCCGCCCCAGGCTGATGTGTCGACCACCGGCAGGCCGAAGACGCCGCCATAGATGATGAAGAAGCCGAAGATCGGAAGCACGATGAACAGCGCCAGCGCGTTCCAGCCCTTGAACGGGGCCTTCGGCATCAGCATCGGGATCAAAAGCGCGGTGAAGATGACCGCCACGAGCACGGGCCGCCAGAGCCACGGATCGGGATAGCGCCCGAACAGGATCTGATCCATCTTGTTGCCGATGAAGGCCCAGCACGCGCCGCTCCAGCCGTCGGGCTTGATGCCGCCCTGGGCAATGGTGGCGCAGGCCGCGCGGTCCGTGCCGGTCCAGGCGGCGTTGATCAGCAGCCAATCGACCATGGGCGGTACCGCCCATACCAGGAAGACGATGGCGATCAGCGTCAGGATCGTGTCCTTGGGCGTGGCGAACAGGTTGGCCCTGAGCCACTGGATCGCGGTCCCTTCTTTCTTTGGCGCAGGCTGCTGTTCCTGCATTTCCTTTCGGACATAAGCCAGATCTTGCGCCATCTTATCTCTCCACCAGAGCCATCTTGGCGTTGAACCAGTTCATGAAGATCGATGTCAGGATCGACAGCGTGAGATAGATGATCATCCAGATCGTCACCACCTCGACCGCCTGTCCCGTCTGGTTGAGCACGGTCTTGCCGACGGCGACGATATCGGCATAGCCGATCGCGACGGCGAGCGAGGAGTTCTTGGTCAGGCTCAGATATTCGGATGTCATCGGCGGGATGATGATCCGCATGGCCTGCGGCACCACGACGAGACGGGTGACCTTGCGCGGATGCAGGCCAAGCGCGCTGGCGGCCTCCGTCTGCCCCTTGGCGACGCCGAGAATGCCGCCGCGGATGATCTCCGCCATGAAGGCGGCGGTATAGAGCGAGAGCGCCAGATAGAGCGACATGAATTCCGGGCCGAGAACCGCGCCGCCCGAAAGGTTGAAGCGTCCTTTGACCGGAATGTCGAAGGTGACCGGCATGCCGGAGACGAAATAGGCGATCAGCGGCAGCAGGATCAGGATCGCGATGCTGACCCTGATCGTCGGGAATTGCTGGCCGGTCGCCATCTGGCGGCGCTTGGACCACACGGCGAGCGCCACGACGGCGACGATCGCCGCCACCAGTGCCGCGCCCATCAGCCAGGAACCGGGGCCGAAGATCGGCGTGGGGAAGGCGAGGCCGCGATTGTTGAGAAAGATATCGAGCGGCAGCGTGATCGAATCGCGCGCCGAGGGCAGGAGCGCCAGAACGCCGGTGTAGAAGAAGAAGATGACAAGCAGCGGCGGAATGTTGCGGAAGATTTCGACATAGACCTCGCTGAGCTTGGCCACGAGCCAGTTCGACGAAAGCCGCCCGATGCCGACGATGAAGCCGATGATCGTCGCTGTCACGATCCCCGCAAGCGAGACGATGACCGTGTTGATGATGCCGATGACAAGCGCCCGGCCATAGGTCATGTCGTTATTGTAGGCGACCGGCGTCTGCGCGATATCGAAACCGGCGCGGCTGTCGAGAAAGCCGAAACCCGACGCGATGCCGGCGTTTTGAAGGTTGGTGATGGTGTTGTCGGTGACCCACCAGACAAATCCTACGACCAGAATGACCGTCACCAACTGGTAGACGAAACCTCTGACGGCGGGATTGTATAGAAGTGCGGCAGCCCGCGACTCCCCCAAGGGAGCGTTGCTAGTCGTGTCAGCCATGTGTTCCCCGGTTTGCCCGAAAGGTTTATGTTATTTTGCCCGGAAGGGTTCTTATTTTATACGGCGCATGGCGGATGACCGCCATGCGCCTGATTGTATAGGTTTATAACCGCAGCTTAGCGGATCGGCGGGCCGTACTGCAGGCCGCCATCGGTCCACAGCGCGTTGAGGCCGCGGTCGATCTTCAGCGGGCTGCCCGAGCCGACGGTCTTGTCGAAGACTTCGCCGTAATTGCCGACCAGCTTGATGACGTTATAGGCCCACTTCTCGTCGAGGCCGAGATCGGCGCCGAGCTTGCTGTCGGTTTCGGTGCCGAGCAGACGCTTGATCCCCGGATTGTCGGAGGATTCGGCAATCTCATCGACGTTTTCGGAGGTGATGCCGAATTCCTCGGCGTTCAGCATCGCGTAGTGAACCCACGATACGACGTCGCCCCACTGGTCGTCGCCCTGGCGCCATGCCGGGCCGAGCGGCTCCTTGGAGATGATTTCCGGCAGGATCACGTAGTTGTCCGGATCGGTGAGCGTCAGACGGATCGCATAAAGGCCCGACTGGTCGGTGGTGTAGACGTCGCAACGGCCCTGGTTGAAGGCGTTGTTGACGTCTTCGAGCTGTTCGTAGACGACCGGGTTGTAATCCATGCCGTTGGCCGAGAAGTAGTCGGCGAGGTTCAGCTCGGTGGTGGTGCCGGACTGCACGCAGACGGCAGCGCCAGAGAGTTCCTTGGCCGAGGAAACGCCCAGGTCCTTCGGCACCATGAAGCCCTGGCCGTCATAATAGTTGACGGTGCGGAAATCGAGGCCGAGCGAGGTGTCGCGCGACAGCGTCCAGGTGGTGTTGCGGCTCAGAACGTCGATTTCGCCGGACTGCAGCGCCGGGAAACGGTCGGTTGCCGTCAGGGCAACGAAATTCACCTTGTCGGGGTCGCCGAAGATCGCGGCGGCGATGGCGCGGCAATATTCAACGTCCAGACCGGACCAGTTCCCCTCATTGTCGGGCGCGGAAAAGCCCTGAAGGCCCGTGCTGACGCCGCAGGTCAACGTTCCTTTGGACTTCACGTCGTCAAGTGTCGCGGCCGCAGCGCCCTGGGCGCCAAGACCCAAGACTACTGCGCCGATCGCGGCTGACAGAATCGTCTTTCTCATTTTCCCAACCTTTGTTTATCGTTGAAATCTCGAGTTGCCGCAGCGGCCAGTTCAGCTCAGGCCGGTCACGACAACTGCCCGCTACCCCTCGGGGCGAGCGGACTTATCACAGTCGTTATTTTCCGGATGGTCAATACTCGGCTGTCAAAAATGGTCTGTTTTCATGGAAAAGGTACACTTTAGTCTAATAAATGGGCAGGGAGCCAAAAACTGTGCGTGACGTTGCTGGGAAACAGGGCAGGCCGTTGACTTGTTTGTTTTATTGACTGTCGATCAACTACCGTGAAATCGTTCAGCCTTGACCGGCCTTCCGCAAAACTCCAAAACACCGGTGCGTTTTTCACAACCGTGCGATTGGATGCCATGGCCAGAATACCAGATGCCGCCTCTAAGCTGGGGGACAATAGCAAGCTCGCCCATTGCGGGAACGACCCGCACGCCTTTCACGGCTTCGTCAATCCGCCGGTGGTGCATGCCTCCACCGTGCTGTTTCCCGATGCCAAAACCACCGTGGAAGGGAGCCAGAAATACACCTATGGCACCCATGGCACGCCGACCACGGATGCGGCCAACGCGGCCTTCACCATGCTGGAAAACGCCGCCGGCACGCTGCTCTACCCATCGGGTCTTGCCTCGATCACCATGCCCTGGCTTGCCTTCCTCAGGCCCGGCGATCACATCCTGATCGTCGATTCGGTCTATGATCCGGCCCGACGTTTCGCCGACAACGTGCTGACGGGGCTCGGGGTGGAAGTCGAATATTACGACCCGGCGCTCGGCGCGGATATCGAGGGCAGGTTCAGGCCGAACACGAAGCTCCTGCATACCGAATCCCCCGGTTCGAACACGTTCGAAATCCAGGACATCCGGCTCCTGTCCGATATCGCCCATGCCCATGACGCCATCGTGTCGATGGACAATACCTGGGCGACGCCGCTCTATTTCAAGCCGCTCGATTTCGGCGTCGATCTGTCGCTCAATGCGGCGACGAAGTACCCCTCCGGCCATTCCGATATCCTGATGGGCACGGCCTCGGCCAATGAGCGCTGCTTCCCGCAGCTTCTTGAGCATTACACCTGGACCGGCATGTGCGCGGCCCCGGACGATGCCTACCAGATCCTTCGCGGACTGAGGACCATGGGCGTGCGGCTTGCCCATCACCAGAAGAGCGCGCTCGAGATCGCGGCCTGGCTGGAAGGCCAGCCGGGGGTATCGCGGGTGCTGCATCCCGGCCTGCCGTCATTTCCCGGCCATGATCTGTGGAAGCGCGATTTCAAGGGCGCGACCGGACTGTTCTCGATCGTGCTCGCGGCGGAGGAGGGCGCCTTCCGCCGTCGCCAGCACGCTTTCCTCGACGCGCTGGACCTGTTCGGCATCGGATATTCCTGGGGCGGCTATGAATCGCTTGCGGTTCCGGTGAACCTTTCCAACCGCACGATCAGCAAGGCGCCCGCGGATGGCCCGCTCATCCGCCTGCAGATTGGCCTTGAGGATGTCCAGGACCTGATGGCCGATCTCGAAAAGGGACTGGCGGCGGCGCGAACGGCTTAGCGCAAACCGCCTTTTCTCGGGTCAAAAGTCCAGGTCGCTGACAAACCTATCCTTTTAACGGACGTCATCCTCGGGCTTGTCCCGAGGATCTAATCACCGTTCCGCACGAGCGGAGTTGGCGTGTCAGGAAGGGATTGTTGTTAGATATCTTTCTCGTCCGAGACGCCTGTCGCGTTGATGCGTGCTTAGATGCTCGGGACAGGCCCGAGCATGACGGCGGTGAGTGGGGCCGGCTTGTTTTTACCATCTTCCCCCGCGATGACCGCCGTGGAACTCCATCGGAGGGCGGTGATATCCGGGCGGCGGGCCGCCATGATAGCCCGGAGGCGGCGGGCGATAACCGGGGCGGCCCACCGGCGGATAATGCGGCGGGGGCGGCTGGCGGTAGACCGGACGCGGTCCGCCCCATGGCGGGCGATATCCGGGAGGCGCCACCCAGCCGGGCGGCGGACCACCCCAGCCGGGTGGGGCGCGCCAGCCGGGTGGCGGATAATAGGGGCGCGGCGGATGGTAGGGCGGATAGCGGCCCCAGGTATTGTACCAGGGGTAACCGCGATAATAATTGTTCCAGTAGGACTGGGAGAACGCGGTGATGGCGACGCCGGCGCCAAATGCGATCGCCGGCGACAGCGTCTGGCGCTGGTTCTTGTAGACGATCTGGATGTAGCGCGCCGCCAGCCAGCCGCGATAATTGGCGTAGGACACGTCGCACCAGCTGTAATCGGCAAGGCAGCCATTAGTGACGAGACTGGCGCCCGCCGGAACGACGGTAACCGACGGGTACGAGGTTGAGGGACCGGCGCGAAGATTGACGTTGGAGGTGGCATAGGCGGCGGTCGCCGCATGCGCCTGAACCGACATCAGCGCTGCCGCCAGCGCGATGCCGGCAGATTTAAAAACGGCGCTTGCTCTCATGGTTTCTCCCCGAAAAAAGTGTTGAAGCCGATGCTAACACAAAACGAACTATGAGGCGCGGAAGCTGAAGGCCAGATGAACGAAGGCCGGGGTAACCGGCCATCCCGGAACTTGCGCAACCGGCGTCAGACCTGATGAAGACCATAGGCCTCATAGCCATAAAGCCAATCCAGCTCCCGGACAAGGGAATCGGGCGAGCGCATGGCCAGCACGGCGTCGCGGCCAAGCCGGAAGGGGCCGCGCGCATGGTAGGCGAACCTGTTCAGGCCAGTGCGCTTCTTCAGGCGCTCCAGCCGCGGGCGGCGATGGGCCTCGAAGGCCGCAAAGGCCGTCGGCGCGGGCATTTCGGCCAGAAAGGCCGCAAGCTCGAAGCCGTCCTCGATCGCCATGGCCGCGCCCTGCGCCGAAAACGGCATCATCGCATGCAGCGCGTCGCCGATCATGATTGTGTCCGCGCCATTGTGCCAGCGGCCGTCGCCAACCTCGTAAAGCGGCCAGGCCGCGGGGGAGACCTTTGAAAAAAGCCGTTTGAGCGCGCCGTTCCAGCCGCCGAAGTGCTTTTCGCGGGCAACCTGCCAGCTATGATCGGCATTGCCGTCCCAGGTCTCGCCCGGGTTGGCGCCTGCGGCGATCGCCACGAGGTTGAAGCCGCTGACATCGCGCAGCGGATAGGCGACGAGGTGGGCGCTCGGCCCCATGAAGGCGGTGATGTGCTCGCGGTTCAGGAAGGCCGGCGTATCTTCCGACGAGACCACGAAACGCCAGGCGATATTGCCCGAAAACCGCGCCGTCGCGCTGCCCTCTATTCGGCCGCGGCTGGCGGACCATACGCCGTCGGCGCAGATGATGGCATCGGGCTTGCGGCTGCCGTCGGCGACACGCGCCGCGATATCGCGAGAGGTCGCCCGCTCGCCAAGCTTCAGGTTGGCGAGCGGTTCTTCGGCGACCGCCTGTGCAAGCGCCGTCTGCAATGTGGCGCGGTGCAGCACGCCATAGGGCGCATTCCAGCGTGTGCGGGCTTCGCTCATCGGCAGGCCGGTGATCCGACGAAGGCTGATGCCGGAGGCAAGGGTGATCTCGCGCGGCTCGCGCCACTGGCTTTCCAGCCGGGAGAGCACGCCGACCCGTTCAAGGCAGCGCGCGGCGTTGGGCGAAATCTGCAGGCCGGCGCCGACCTCGTTCAGTTCTTCCGCCTGTTCGAAGATGTCGCTGGAAATGCCGCGCCTGGCGAGCGCCAGCGCCACGTGCAGCCCGGCAACGCCCGCTCCGATGATGGCGACATGTTGAACTGTCATGGCATTCCTTGACCGCCGAAAGCGTCGTCCGGCGGGCGCGCGGTCAGGCCGCGTCGACCCGATAGGCGCAGCCGGCCGGGTTGGTCTCATCTGCGTGAAGGGCGGGGTTGTAGCGGTAATGCGTCGAGCAATAGGAACAGACCGCCTCGTCGTCATCGCCCATATCGATGAAGATATGCGGATGGTCGAAGGGCGCGGACGCGCCGACGCACATGAATTCCTTGACTCCGACCTCGATGGAGCGATGTCCCTCGTCGTTCTTGAAATGCGCGATCGCGTGACCAGCCATAATTGTCTCCGGTTCCTTGAGCTTTCGGCGCGGACACTATAACTCTTTGCCGCAAATGTGTAGTACCCGATTTGTCGCTGAGGCGGCTTTTCGCGGGCTTGTTTTTGACGACCATCAGCCGCGGTGCAGCCATGAATTTCAATCTCCCGGATTTCGACAGTTTCAGCCATGACGGCCTCGATCTTTCCTATTTCGATGTCGGCAACGGCGAGCCTGTCCTGCTGATCCACGGCTTCGCCTCGACGGCATCCGTTAACTGGGTGCATCCGGGCTGGCTGAAGACGCTGGGGGAGGCGGGCTACCGGGTGATCGCGCTCGACAATCGCGGCCATGGCAAGAGCGACAAGCCGCACGATCCCGAACGCTATTATCCAAGGCTGATGGCCGGGGATGCCGCCGCCCTTCTCGGTCACCTCGGTATCGAAAGCGCCCATGTGATGGGTTATTCCATGGGCGCGCGCATCGCCGCCAATCTGGCGCTCGCCCATCCGGCTAAGGTTCGCAGCCTGGTCTTCGGCGGTCTCGGCATCGCGCTTTGCGACGGGGCCGGGGACTGGGACCCGATCGCCGAAGCGCTGCGCGCGCCTTCGCTGGAAGACGTCACCCATGAGCGCGGCCGCATGTTCCGCAGCTTCGCCGACCAGACCAAGAGCGATCGGATCGCGCTTGCCGCCTGCATCGAGACCTCGCGTGAGCTCGTGAGCCGTGAGGATGTCGGCAGCATCGCCGCGCCGACGCTGATCGGGGTCGGCACCCGCGACGATCTCGCGGGCTCCGCCCAGACACTTGCCGGGCTGATGCAGAATGCGCGGGCGCTCGACATTCCCAACCGCGACCATATGCTCGCCGTTGGCGACAAGGTGTTCAAGCAGGCGGTTCTGGATTTCCTTGAGGACGCGGCCGACACGAAAAACTGAAGACCGACGCATTGGTAATTGCGGCCGGCTGATCTATATTCCCGCAAATTGCGTCCTTTACCGTGCTGACGGTGCCGGCAGGTGCGACGCCCGGAGAAACCGGAAGAAAAGGAGGCCGTCATGGCCGCGCAGCCCGAAAAGAACAGCCAGGAAACCAATCTGAAGGCCGTCGATCCGATCTGGGCGAGCCTCAGGTCGGAGGCCGAATACGCGCTCGAAAAGGACCCGATCCTTGCGGCGTTCCTGTATTCGACCATTCTGAACCATGATTCGCTGGAGGATTGCGTTGTCTACCGCATCTGCGAGCGGCTCGACCATCCGGATGTCCAGGCGATTCTTCTGCGCCAGACCTTCGAGGAAATGCGTCGGGACTGGCCGGAATGGGGCGATATCCTGCGCGTCGATATCCAGGCGGTTTATGATCGCGATCCGGCCTGCACGCGGTTCATGGAGCCGGTGCTCTATTTCAAGGGCTTTCACGCGATCCAGACCCATCGCCTGGCGCACTGGCTGTGGAACCGCGGCCGGCAGGATCTGGCGCTATACTTGCAGAGCCGCTCTTCCAGCGTATTCCAGACCGATATCAATCCGGCCGCCAGGATGGGCAAGGGCATCTTCCTCGATCACGCCACCGGCCTCGTGGTCGGCATGACGGCGACGATCGGCGACGATGTCTCGATCCTGCAGGGCGTCACGCTCGGGGGCACTGGCAAGGAAACCGGTGACCGTCACCCCAAGATCGGCGACAGCGTGCTGATCGGCGCGGGTGCCAAGGTGCTCGGCAATATCGCGGTCGGCAAGTGCTCCCGTATTGCGGCCGGTTCCGTGGTGCTGAAGCCGGTGCCGGCCAATTCCACGGTCGCCGGCGTTCCCGCCAAGGTCATCGGCACGGCCGGCTGCTCCGATCCCGCGCGCTCGATGGACCAGTTGATCATTTCCGAGGAATAGACGCGGGCAGAGAACAAATCCATGCGGCCGCGCGTTTGCGTTTCGCTGGCGCGCATGGCAAAAGCCGCGGACATTGCAAAGGCCAGACGGAGAAAATCCCTTGAAACAAGACGAAATCAAAAAACTCGACGCCTATTTCAAACGTCTCTTCGGCCCGAGCTTTGCGGTCCGGGCGCGGCCGCGCAAGGATGATTCCTGCGAAGTCTACAATGGCGAGGAGTTCATCGGCGTCATTTATCTCGATGACGAGGACGGCGACCGCTCCTACAATTTCTCGATGGCTATCCTCGACGTCGACCTCGAAGGCTGAGCGCGCTTAAGCCTGTGGCCAGACTGTCCGGCCACAAAAAAGGCCGGCCCGTGTGAGGGCCGGCAAAAGGCGGAAACATTTCGGTGATGTGAAGTCAGAGGGCAGTAAGTCACTCTTCAAAATCCGGGGCGGCAATACGCAGGTTACGGCAATCGTACCAGGCAGCGGGTGGCGCCGCCTTGCCCCGTGGTTTGGATAGTGTAAGAACATCTCGTTTTGATGACATCGAGACGCATTTGAGCCCTCATTCCGAAAAATTCGGAAAGATGCCGGCGTCTCAGAGGGGAATGAGATGCCGCCGCTTTCCGAACTTCTCGAACTTTGCGTATTGCTGGCGCTAGCCGGCGGAATTGCCGGCTTTCTGGCCGGGCTTTTCGGCATTGGCGGCGGAGCCGTGCTGGTGCCCGTTTTCTATCAGGCGTTTGCCCTGTTCGGCGTGGATGACGGGTTGCGCATCAAGCTGAGCGTCGGCACCTCGCTTGCGATCATCATTCCGACATCGCTGCGCTCCTTCCAGTCGCACTACAAACGCGGCGCGGTCGATATGTCGGTGCTCAGGCGCTGGGTGATCGCGGTGCCGTTCGGGGCCGTGGTTTCGACGCTGGTGATTGCCTATGCGCCCGGCAGCCTGCTGCGCGGCGCCTTCGCGGTGATCACGCTGTTGATCGGCCTCAAGATGCTCTATCCGAAATCGGCCGAATGGCGGCTGGGCGATGACCTGCCGAAGAACCCGGCGCTGTTTGTCTATGGCTGGCTTATCGGGCTTCTGTCCGGCCTGATCGGCATTGGCGGCGGCACGCTCAACAACACCTTCATGACTCTGTTCAACCGGCCGATCCATCAGGCGGTGGCAACCTCGGCAGGCGTCGGCGTGCTGATTTCAATACCGAGCTTCATCGGCAATATCGTCGGCGGCTGGGGCAAGGCGGGGCTTCCGCCGCTTTCCACCGGCTATGTCAACTGGGTCGCCGTCGCGCTGATCATTCCGATCACGATGCTGATCGCGCCGCTTGGGGCCACCGTCGCGCACCAGCTCAGCAAGCGGAAACTGGAAGCCGGCTTCGGCATCTTCCTGCTGATCATCTCGGCGCGGTTTTTCTATTCGTTCTTCTGATCTGCTATTCGGTCAGGCGTAACTCGTCCGAGCGCATGTCGACAGAGGTCAGCGTGGAAAGGAAGCTCATGCCGAGCAGGCTTTCGGCAAGCCGGCCCTCCGTCGCCACCATGGCCCTGACATTGCGCCGCGTGATCGGGCCGATCGAAACCTCGTCGAGCGTTATGGGCGCGGCCATCGCCGTGCCGTTGGCCGTGGTCACCATCGCGGTATAGCTGAGATTGGAGCCTTCAAACCCGATGCGGGCGGCGTCGCGCGCGGTCAGCGTCACGCGGCTTGCGCCCGAATCGACCAGCATGGTGATCGTCTCGCTATCGACCACGACATCAGCGGCGAAATGGCCGTCCAGGCGCTTGTGGAGGATCACCTGCTGGCGCCCGTCGGACGTGGTGGTTTCCATTGCCATGCCGGGGATCAGCCCGCTGAAAAGCCTCGCGCCGACAGTGCGAAAATCGTCGCGGAAGATGTAGGCCGCCGCCACTACGAGCAGCACCGCCGCCCAGATCAGCAGCGACTGGAACACGAAGCCGAGATTGCGCCGGCTTTGCAGCACGCCCGCCGAGACCAGCAGCAGGATGGGCGCGAGCCAGAGTGTGCGAGCAAAGTCATCGCTGTTGACGCCAAGCGTGGTGCCGCTGGTTCCCGTGACCATGAGGAGGATCATGCCGACCGAAACGATGGCGATCAAAATCCAGAAAAGGCGCAAGGCGAAAACTCCCGGTCCGAGACGATGTTGTACTGTCCGGATATCGGGTTTCAGGCGGCGATAGCAAGGGTTGTGAGGAAAACGATCTCGCCGATCTGCGCGGCAGCGCCCAGCGTGTCGCCGGTATGGCCGGCGATCTTCTTTCTGATGAAGGCGGAAAACAGCAGCGATGCGACGCCGGCGGACGCCAAGGCTATCACAACCCCGCCGAGCGCGCTCGTCGCAATGCCGATCCCGACGCATAGAAGGAGCGTGATCGCCTCGGCCGAGGCCGTTGTCCGAACGCCGGGCCGTCCAAGCGTCGCGGCCGCGCCGTCCGCGCGGGCGGCCGGCAGCATTGTCCACTGCAGCACAAGGCTTCCGCGGCCGGCAATGGCAGCGGCAATGAACAGCAGCGCCGCAGCCGTCGGGCCATAATGCGCAACGAGCGCGGCAAGTGCTGCCGCCCGCAACAGCAGCGACAGGACGACCGCGATGACGCCGAAAACGCCGGAATGGCTGTCCTTCATGATCGCCAGCGCTGTTGCACGGTCGCGACCGCCGAAAAGCCCGTCGGCCGCGTCAGCCAGACCATCTTCGTGGAGCCCGCCGCAGACCATGATCGAGATCAGCACGGCGAGGAGCGCGGCAACCAGCGGTGAAGCGCCGAGCCAGACGAAACCCGCCAGCGCGATGGCGGGCAGGATGGTTGCAATCGCGCCGGCAAGCGGGTACGCCCAGGCGGCGCGGGCGCCCGCCGGCATCTCGGCCATAAGCAGATCAGGCACTCTGAGACGGGTCAGGAAGCTAAGGGCGCTCGTCAAGTCGGTAATGAAGAATGGCATCTTCATTGGTTTGTGCTCGTTTCCAGGTCTTCGGCCTTGCTAGCCGGCCGTTTGAAAAATATGAGCTTTGGCAACGCTGTCAGCATAGCACGGGACAAAACAAATGAGCGATGGACACCCATTCGAGGATTTTCGCACTTTGCTGGACGCCTTCCCCAAGGCCGATGCACAGATACTCTCACAGGCGAGAAAACGCAACTCTGTACTTACCAAACCGCCCGGCTCGCTTGGCAGGCTGGAAGAGATCGCCATGTGGCTTGCGGCCTGGAGCGGTCGGACGCCGGCGGTCAACCGGCCCATGGTCGCTGTTTTTGCCGGCAATCACGGTATAGCAGCAAAGGGCGTTTCGGCCTATCCCCAGGCCGTCACCAAGCAGATGGTCGAGAATTTCGCCAAGGGCGGCGCGGCGATCAACCAGATCTGCGCCAGCGTCGATCTGAGCCTGAAAATATTCGACCTCGCGCTCGATCACCCCACCGGCGATATCTCGGTCGAGCCCGCGCTTTCAGAGCGCGATTGCGCTGCGACCATGGCCTACGGCATGGAGGCGGTGGCCGGCGGCGTCGACCTTCTCTGCCTCGGCGAGATGGGCATCGGCAACACCACCGTCGCCGCGGCACTCAGCTATGGACTTTATGGCGGCAGCGCCGCCGACTGGGTCGGTCCGGGCACAGGTGTGGAAGGGGAGGCTTACGAACGCAAGGTCGCGCTGGTCGAGCAGGCCGTGGCGCTGCACAAGGATCACGTGTCCGATCCGCTGGAAGCCTTGCGCCGTCTCGGCGGGCGGGAACTGGCGGCGATCGCCGGCGCCATCATCGCCGCGCGCATGCAGAAGGTGCCGGTGCTGATCGACGGCTATGTCGCGACCGCCGCCGCCGCCGTGCTGAAAGCCGCCAATCCCTCGGCGCTCGACCACTGCATGATCGCCCATGTTTCCGCCGAACCGGGGCATCTGAAGCTCGTCCAGAAGCTCGGCAAGACGCCGCTCCTGGCGCTCGGCATGCGGCTCGGCGAGGGCACGGGCGCTGCCCTTGCCGCCAGCCTGGTGAAGGCCGCTGCCGCCTGTCATACAGGCATGGCTACATTCGAGGAAGCCGGTGTGTCCGACCGGGAAGGGTGAGTCACAAACGTGTCGCAGGACTGTCACGGGCCTGTGGCAGTTTGCGCGCTACACCGGGCGACAACGCAGGCCTTTCAGGCTAAGTAAGTGCTTTGGCTGGTTTCGAAAGCGGCGAAGGATAATGCATGGCCCCGATCGAGAAGAAGAAGGGTTTCCGCCATCTGCTCGCGGCGGGCGGCTATTCGTTCCAGGGTTTCATGCGGTTGCTGAAGGAAGAGGCCTTCCGCCACGAACTGATCGGCTTCGTGGTCGGCCTCGTGGTGTTCTTCCTTGCCGGCGCGAGCGCGGTTCAGTTCATGATCTTCGTGATCCTGATGCTATGCCTGTTCGGCGTGGAAGCGCTCAATACCGCCGTCGAGGAGATCATCGACCGGGTGTCGCCGGAGCTTTCGGTGGAAGGCCGGCACGCCAAGGACCTCGGCTCGTTCGCAACATTCTGCCTGATCAGCAGCAATTTCATCTACGCCGTCTACGTGGTGTTCTTCTAAGGCGCTGGGCGCTCATGCCGGTAGACGAGGTCTGCCGGGTGCGGGGCTTGGGCGTCCGGATCGAGCCGTGCGCCGAGCCGTTCGGCAAGGCGGATCGAGCGGGCGTTGTCGGGATCGACATAGCTGACGCAGTCGCTCACGCCGAGCGTTGCAAAACCCCAGTCGCGCAGCGCTGAAGCCGCCTCGAGCGCATATCCCTTGCCCTCGGCGCCCTCATAAACAAACCAGCCGAGTTCCAGTTCGGGAAAGAGCGGCCCCTTGCAGAGCGCCACCTGTCCCATCGTTTCTCCGGTGCTGCGGTCTTCGAACATCAGCGCGCCATGGCCGAAGAGCGACCACTGGGCGACATCGTTGCAGAAGAACGACCACGCCGTTTCCTCGGTATGCGGTCCGCCCATGTAGCGGGCGCGATCGGAGGCGAGGAAGGCGAAATAGGCGGGCCAGTCGGCAAAGACGAGCGGTCGCAGAAGCAGCCGGTCGGTTTCGATCACCGGGATCGCGGCGATGTCATGCGGCATTGGCGGCCTCGTGCCGGCGTCCGCCGTCGTCGGCCTGCAGCGCCTCGATGATCTCGGCTTCGAGCGCATCCTCGAAGGTGAGGTCTTCTTCCGGCATCGGCGGCGCGTCATTGGCAACCTTGCGGCCCCGGCGTTTCAGCGCTGCGGCAAGGCGGTCGCGGCCGCTGCGGGTGTCGGAAGCCCGAGCCGTGGTTTCGATCGTGATGCTCTCGGGCGCAAACGGCATCGCCCGTTCGGGGGAGAGGGCCACGGTGAGGCCGGTGTCTTGGTGATGGAGTGCTGCTGCCGGCAGGTCGATCACCCGGCCTGCCGGGAACAGGATCGTGGCAAGCGTACCCTCGCCGGGCGCCGATTGCAGGATCAACTCGCCCTGATGGGCTTCGGCAAGCTGCTTGACGATCGCAAGGCCCAGGCCGAAGCCTTCGACATCGCGGGCTTCCGCGCCGCGTGAGAAGGCCGTGGTGGCAAGCGCCAGCGCATCATCGTCCATGCCGCAGCCAAAGTCGCGAACGCTGAGATACTGGCCGCCTTCCGCGGTCGTGCCGGCCAGGATCAGCACCTCGGCATGGGCATCGGAAAACTTGACCGCATTGGAGATCAGGTTGAGCAGCATCTGCTTCACCGCCCGGCCATCCGCCGTGATCGGGGTGAGCGCGCCAGCGACATCGCATTTGAGCGCGATCGCCCTGGTTGCGGCCTCGCCGCCGATCATCGCCATCGAGGCATCGATGACGTCGATGAGATAGACCGGCTGCTCGTTCAGCCGATAGCCGCCGGCCTCCAGCCGCGACAGGTCGAGCACGCTGTCGATCATATCGAGCAGATGGCGGCCGGACTGATGGATGTCGGCGGCATATTCGCGGTAATGGGCGTTCGGCAGCGGTCCCATCATCTCGGTCTTCATGATTTCCGAAAATCCGATGATCGCATTGAGCGGCGTGCGCAGGTCGTGCGACATGGCGGCGAGGAAGGTCGATTTGGCCTGGTTGGCCGCCTCGGCGGCCTCGGCCGCGGCTTCGGCACGGGCGAGGCTTTCGCTCAGTTGCCCGGCAAGCAGGTCCTTTTCGCTTTCCCTGGTTTTCAACGCCTTGTCGCTTTCGGCGATGTGATGGTTGAAATAGGCGATGAACAGCATGACGATCGCGAGCACGGCCGCCAGGCCGATATCGAAGGGCGCGCGGCTCTGATAGGCGACGAGGCCGAAGGCGATGACCGCCGGCAGGAAGACATGCCAGGCCGAGCGCGGCAGGGCGACCGCGCCGAGCGCCATCATCGACAGCGCGACGATGACCATGGACGCCTTGAAGAAGGGCAGGGCAGCGCCGCCGCAGGCGCTGCATTCCAGAACGGAAACAAGCGCCCAGGCGCCGCCTGCCAGCCAGTAGGCGCCGATCACGCGGGCGTTCCATTTGCGCACCGATGCGGTATCCTCGCCCGAGCGCGCGGCCTGACGGATGGTCAGGAACGCCACCCCGTGCAGGATCAGCGCCGCCAGCGCCCAGACCGCGAAGATCAGGTCGCGCCCGAGATAGAGAAAGCCGAAGCCGGCGAGCGCCAGCATGATCGCGATCGCTGGCGCGCTCTTTTCGAGGCTTTGAAGCGCGGCGCGGAATTCTCCGACGCCATCGGCTTCTTTGCGGGGGCTGGCAATCAGTTCGGCACGGTTCGTCATCGCATCCATCCTCGATTGCGGACGAGGATACGAACGAATTGTTAAGAAATCCGTAAAGGATTTGTTAGGGCTGTTTTTTAAGACGGCGGTAACACATCTATGCCGGGAGCCGGCAATAAGGGAGCTTTCGCTGACAGATCAGATCGAACTTGCAGAACGGATCGCGGACTGCCGCATCTGCCGCGACTGTCCGCAGATGGCCGAGCCGCTGCCGCACGAGCCGCGCCCCGTCGCGATCCTGTCGCCGACCGCGCGGGTGCTGATCGCCGGTCAGGCGCCGGGGCTGAGGGTGCATGAGACCGGCATTCCGTTCAATGATCGCTCCGGCGACCGGCTGCGCGACTGGATGGGCGTCGACCGCGCAGCGTTTTACGACACGGCGCGTTTCGCGATCATGCCAATGGGCTTCTGTTTCCCCGGATACGACGCGCGGGGCAGCGACCTTCCGCCGCGCCGGGAATGTGCGCCGCAATGGCGCGAGCGGGCAATGGCGGCGATGCCGCAAATCGAGCTTGTGCTCGCCATCGGCATGTATGCCCAGAAATGGCATATGGGTGAGGCGAGCCGGAAGACGCTGACGGAAACGGTGCGCAACTGGCGCGCCAGCTATTTCGCCAATACCAGCCCCCGCATCCTGCCGCTGCCGCATCCAAGCTGGCGCAATACCGCATGGCTGAAACGCAACCCGTGGTTCGAAGCCGAGGTGCTGCCGGAACTGAAGGCGGCGGTGCGGCTTTTCGCGGGCGATGGCATCCGCTCTCAGGCTGATTGACCCTTTCAAATCGAAAAATTGATGCTATAAGAGCAAAAATATTTTACGGAGAGCGGAAATGGATCGCCTGGATAGGAAAATTTTGCGCCTCATACAGGAGGACTCGACGCTGGCGGTTGCCGATATCGGCAAGAAGGTCGGGCTTTCGACCACGCCCTGCTGGCGGCGCATCCAGAAGATGGAAGAGGAGGGCGTGATCCAGCGCCGCGTGGCGCTGCTCGACCCGGAAAAGGTCAACGCCAATGTCACCGTCTTCGTCGCGATCCGCACCAATACCCATTCGGTGGAATGGCTGCGGCGGTTCTCCGAGGTGATTGCGGAGTTCCCGGAAGTGCTGGAATTCTATCGCATGAGCGGTGAGGTCGATTATCTGCTGCGTGTGGTGGTGCCCGATATCGCGGCCTATGACGCCTTCTACAAGCGGCTGATCGCGAAGATCGAGATCCGCGACGTCTCGTCCTCCTTCGCCATGGAGCAGATCAAGTTCTCGACCCAATTGCCGCTCGACTACATGAAGCTCGAGCCCGCCCGCAACGGCGAATGATACATACTCCTGCGGTTGTGCGAATTAAGGGTATGTAAACCATAAGCTGACGCTTTTTTAACGCTTCGTGCGCTATGGCTTCGATAAGTCATCACCTACGGAGCCTTCCATGAGAAAACTGTCAGCGTCACTTCTCGCCATTTACGGCGCGTCATGCTTTCCGGCATTTGCCGCCGATCTGGCGCTGCGCCCGCCAATTCAGCCGGTGGCCTATCAGGAAGTCTATGTGGAGGAAGAGCCGCTGTGGGACGGGCCCTATGCGGGGCTTGGCGGCGGCTATGGCTGGACAGGCGCGCGCGGCACGATCAGCGGGGGAGGCGCCGACCGCCTGGACTATAACGGCGCGATTGCCAATCTGTTCGCCGGGTACAACAAGCAGCTCGGCAACAATATCGTCGTGGGCATTGAGGGCGATGCCGATTACAGCTGGGGCAAGCAGAAATTCGCGACCGGGCTCGGATTTGACGTTGAGGGCGGCTTCGACTGGAGCGGCACCCTGCGTGGCCGGTTGGGGTATTCCTTCGGCAATGCTCTGGTCTATGTCACCGGCGGTGCGGCGGTCGCAAACGCCTATATTCGCGCGTTGAACGTGAGTCTGAGCGATACGATTTACGGCTATACGGTCGGCGCCGGCCTCGACTACGCCGTCACCGACAGCATCTTCACGCGGCTGGAATATCGCTATACCGGCTATCCGGATCAGAAGGTCGTCGACGATCTGGCCTCCGCCGCCGGCGCAACGGCCAAGTTCAAGATGCATACCCATGCGGTGATGGCCGGTCTCGGCGTGAAATTCTGATCCCGCCTTCTTTTGAGACGGACAGGAACCGGCCTTGCGGCTTTACGCAGGGCTGTTTTTTCTTTATTGACCTGCCTCGTTTAAGACGCCGTGCGATACGGCAGATTGTCCACCCGCATTCGTTGGCGGGACTGGTTTCAAGGAGAATGACATGTCTGACCAGATTTCCCTCATCTTTCCCGATGGCTCGAAGCGCGATTACGCCGCCGGCACGACCGGCCGCGATGTCGCCGAATCCATCTCCAAGTCGCTGGCCAAGAAGGCCGTCGCGATCGCCCTTGATGGCGAGTTGCGCGACCTTACCGATCCGGTGACCGATGGCCGCATCGAGATCGTCACCCGCACCGATGACCGCGCGCTGGAGCTGATCCGCCACGACGCCGCCCATGTGATGGCCGAGGCCGTGCAGGAGCTCTGGCCCGGCACCCAGGTGACCATCGGCCCGGTGATCGAAAACGGCTTCTACTACGACTTCGCCCGCGAGGTTCCGTTTACCCCGGAAGACCTGCCGAAGATCGAAAAGAAGATGAAGGAGATCATCGCCCGCAACGCGCCCTTCACCAAGGAAATCTGGTCGCGCGAGAAGGCGAAGAAGGTGTTTGCCGAAAAGGGCGAGGCCTACAAGGTCGAGCTTGTCGACGCGATTCCGGAAGGCCAGGACCTCAAGATTTACAGCCAGGGCGACTGGTTCGACCTCTGCCGCGGTCCGCACATGACCTCGACCGGCCAGATCGGCAACGCCTTCAAGCTGATGAAGGTGGCCGGCGCCTATTGGCGCGGCGACAGCAACAATCCGATGCTGACCCGCATCTATGGCACGGCCTGGGCCGACCAGAAGGACCTCGACGCCTACCTGACCTTCCTGGAGGAGGCCGAGAAGCGCGACCATCGCCGCCTCGGCCGCGAGATGGACCTGTTCCATTTCCAGGAAGAGGGGCCGGGCGTCGTGTTCTGGCACTCCAAGGGCTGGCGCATGTTCCAGTCGCTGACCGCCTATATGCGCCGCCGGCTCGCCGGTGAGTACGAGGAGGTCAACGCGCCGCAGGTGCTCGACACCTCGCTTTGGAAGACCTCCGGCCATTGGGAATGGTACCGCGAAAACATGTTCGCGGTCGCCTGCGCCGATGAGGAAGCGGAAGACAAGCGCGTCTTCGCGCTGAAGCCGATGAACTGCCCCGGGCACGTTCAGCTCTTCAAGCACGGTCTGAAGTCCTACCGCGAACTGCCGATCCGCTATGCGGAATTCGGCGTGGTGCACCGCTACGAGCCCTCCGGCGCGATGCACGGGCTGATGCGCGTACGCGGCTTCACCCAGGATGATGCCCATGTGTTCTGCACCGAGGAGCAGCTTGCCGAAGAGTGCCTGAAGATCAACGATCTGATCCTGTCGGTCTATGAGGATTTCGGCTTCGACGAGATCGTCGTCAAGCTCTCGACCCGCCCGGAAAAGCGCGTCGGATCGGATGAGAGCTGGGATCATGCCGAGGCGATCATGACCGAGGTGCTCAAGACCATCGAGGAACAGTCGGGCGGCCGCATCAAGACCGGCATTCTGCCGGGCGAGGGCGCGTTCTACGGGCCGAAGTTCGAATATACGCTGAAGGACGCGATCGGCCGCGAGTGGCAGTGCGGCACCACCCAGGTCGACTTCAACCTGCCGGAGCGCTTCGGCGCCTTCTATATCGACTCGACCTCGGAAAAGAAGCAGCCGGTCATGGTTCACCGCGCGATCTGCGGCTCGCTGGAACGCTTCCTCGGCATCCTGATCGAAAACCATTCCGGCCACATGCCGCTGTGGTTCGCGCCGCTGCAGGTGGTGGTCGCCACGATCACGACCGAGGCGGATGGTTACGGCGAAAAGGTTGCTCAGAAGCTGCGCGATGCGGGGCTCTCCGTGGAGACCGATTTCCGTAACGAGAAGATCAACTACAAGGTCCGTGAGCACTCGGTGGCCAAGGTGCCCGTTATTCTTGTCTGCGGCATGCGCGAGGCGGAAGAGGAAACGGTCAACATCCGCCGCCTCGGCTCGCGCGACCAGCAGTCGATGTCGCTCGATGACGCGCTGGCCCTGCTGATCGACGAGGCAACCCCGCCGGACCTGAAGCGCAAGCGGGCGTAGGAACCAAGAAGGGGCGGTGGCTTTTGGCACCACCCTCAGAATGTTGGCAAGGCCCGCCCCACTCTCCTTCGTCACCCTCGGGCTTGTCCCGAGGGTCTAAGCACGTATGAATGCGACAAGCGTATCGGACGAAAACAGTCTATTAAGGACCGCCAGCACCGCTCGTGCTGAACGGTGGTTAGATCCTCGGGACAAGCCCGAGGATGACGTCCGTAAATAGGATAGGTTTGTCAGCTCACTGGGGGCGGGGCCTTTGCTCCGCCCCTTATACATTATGGCTTGAAATCGATTACCTGCGCGCGCGCTCCGCTCGCGAAGTTGCGGATCCTGCGGCAGGCATAGGCCAGTCTATCCCTGATCCTGTTCGCCAGTCTTTCGCCCGGCGTCGCGCCATATGATTTGTGGCTGGCCCTATCGGAAATATTGCTTTTGTCGGCAGGCGCGCCGCCGGTCTGCAAGCGCGTCTGGATGCAGAGCGCGGGCGAGAGCTGGTAGAGCGACAGCGTTTCGGCAACGCCGCCGCGCGGGTCGAACAGCGTGGTGTCCACCGCCATGCGAAGCTTTTTGCTTTCCGCCAGCATGCGGGCCGCGCCTTTGCGCGTGATCACATAACCGGCCGTGCCGATATGGCAGCCGGCGAGGCGCCGAATCTCGCGCGTGTGGACGATGGTTTCGGGCGTCCGCCCGAGCTCTATCGGCTTCAGGCTGGTTTCCAGTTTGACGATATCGGCGTCTTCCGGCATCCAAGCTGCGATCGCGGACAGAACCTCGGCTGCGTCTCGGCTGAGGTCGATATCGTCCTCGAAAATCGCGGCGCAATCCTCGTCGCTGTCGAGCAACAGGCGCCAGGCCTTGATATGGCTGAGATAGCAGGCGATCTCACCGGGTTGCAGCCTTATGCTGACCGGCGTCGGATAGGCGCAGGCCGCCGCGATCTCATCTGGAGAAAGCAACCGTCCATCAACCGCCGGGATCCGGGTGAAGGCAACATCCCGTTCGGCAAGCAGGGCTTCGATACGTTTCAGCCTTTCCGTATCGCGGTCGAGATTGATGACGAGTGTGAGCACGGAGCCCCTTCGCGCTGGCGGATCGCCTCTGGAACAATGAAACGGAGTGTTTCGGCGATTCGCAGAAAAGCTCCCGAACTACAATGCAGCTTTATAGCTCGGCTTTGCGTTCTGGCAAGATCAGGTAGCCCTTTGGCGAAAATCCACGGTTCGCTTCCGGCAGCCGCTGATCAGATAACCCAGTTGCAGCTTCGTTCGACGCAGGCAGTCGCGGATCAGATAGTCTCCGTATTCGACCGGATTGGCGCCGCGCGACTTCCGGCTCTCGCGGACGGGATTGACCGAGAAAAAGCCGAGACTTGGCAGGCCGCAGCGATGGCCGATGTCGTCTTGAATGCAGATGGCCGGATCGACCTGGTAGTTGACCATGCTGTGCTTCAGCCGGGCACGCGGATTGAACATGACCGCATCGACGCCCATGGCGAATTTCTCGCTGTTTTCCAGTAGTTTGCGGGCGCCCTTTCGACTGAGAATATAGGCGGCCGAGCCCAAGTGCTTGCCTTGCAACCGATAGAGGTCACGCCCCAAAACAGTGTTTTCGGGGCGGCTTTCGAGTCTGACAGGCTGAAGGCACGTCTCCAGCTTGACGATATCGCCGCCCGCTGGAAAGCAGTCTTCCGCCTGTTGCAGAAACGGGCCGATGTCGTCGGCAAGATGGACATCATCCTCGAAGATCGCGACGAGCGGAGCCTCTGTTTCCAGGAAAGCCTGCCAGCATCTGACATGGCTGAGATAGCAGCCGTACTGGGTGGGCGTGATCGGGTAACTTCCGGCTTCGGGGTAGCTCTCTCGACTTGCGATCTCGTCGCTCGAAACCGCGCGGCCATCGACCGCATCGAACCATACGACATTTATATTTGCAGCACCGCAGGCGCCAGCGAAGTGATTTCTTCTGTCGGCATGTTCTTCAAGATTGATTGCATATACCAGCAAAACTCAGCCCCCGCGATTTGTCCCTATGATATCTCGGTAGTTGTGATAATAAAAGAATGCAATCTAATAAAGCAGCAAAAAAACGTTTGGTAGGGCAGGGCGACTAATCGAACCCATCGCCATCGGTGTTCGCCTTGTTTTCCGACAGCAGCAGCTCGACATCCTCCGTGCCGGCGGAGGAGACCGTGAAGGTCTTCTCAAAGAGGCTGTCCTGGTTGCGGGCAACGGCGGTGTAGCTGCCCTCGGCGAGGATCATCGTCGGCATCGCGCTGCTGCTTTCGGTCAGCACGTCGCCGGATGCGCCGAGCACCGTCCAGGCCGTGTCGGCGAGCGCTTCGCCACCGGCCTCGCCGGCAAGCTTCAGGGTCACCTCGGCGGCCTTGATCTTCAGCTTGGCGTCGGTGATCTCGCCGGCCTTGACCTTCAGCCTGGCATGGGTTTCTGCATTCAGCGAGCCATAGGAGGATACCACGTCATAGGTTCCAGCGCGCAGGCGCAGAATGCTGCCGGGCGCGATATCCTCGGCCACCAGTTCGCGGCGCTCGTCGCGATCTTCATAGACCGAGAAGCGAAGCTCGCTGGCGCTGGCGGGCTTGCCATCGCCGAGCCGGGCATTGAGCATCAGCCCGCCGGCGTTCAGCACGAAGGAAATCTGCTCCGCCTGGCCGGCCTCGTGGGCGATGCGCACCTTGCGCGTTGCCGATGCCCGGCCGAAGGCGCAGTTGATGAAATAGTCGCCGGGGGAAAGCTCGATGGTCTTGCTGCCGCCTTCGGCCGATGCGACCAGCCGCAATCGGCCGCTGGTATCGGGAATGGTGGTGAACACCCGCCAGAACAGGCCGTCGCGCATCACATGGCCATCCTCGGCCAGCCGCGCTTCCAGCTTCACCGGTCGTTTTTCGCCGGGCTGCTGCGTGCCCCGCATCAGGGAGAAGGGGTCGTCGGAGTGAACCGATGGCGTGCTCTGGGCCAGCGCTGCCGCCGGCGCGGCCAGCAAAAGCCCGGCCATGACAGCGGCGACGGGCCGAAGGGTCTGATGTCTGGGCGTTCTGTGCGGAAACATGCTGCTCGCCGGTTGACTTGCCTGACGCAAGTGTTCACTTCAATGTCCGATTGCGTAGTGACCCGAATATCGTGGCGTTTTCAAGAGCGTCGCGTGATTTTTTGACCGAGTGAGGCCCGCCGTGAATGCCAAGAATGACACCCTCATCGATTTCCTGAAAACCCGCCGCTCGACGCCGGTGTTGCAGCTTGCGGCCCCCGGTCCGAGCCGCGGCGAGATCGAGGAAATGCTGACCATCGCCTCGCGCGTTCCCGATCACGGCAAGCTCGCGCCCTGGCGCTTCATCGTCTTTGCCGGCGCGGCGCGCGAGGAGGCGGGCGAAAAGCTCGCCGGTATCGTCAAGGCGGACGATCCGGAAGCCTCGGCGGAGCGGCTGAAGCTGGAGCGCGAGCGGCTTTCGCGCGCGCCGCTGGTGATCGCCGTCGTCAGCCGGGCGGCGGTTCATCCCAAGATCCCCGAATGGGAGCAGGTGATGTCGGCGGGCGCGGTCTGCTACAATCTCGTGGTTGCGGCCAATGCATTCGGCTACGGCGCGACCTGGCTTACCGAATGGTACGCCTTCGATGAGCGCGCCAAGCCGGCGCTGGGCGTGGAAGCGGACGAGAAGATCGCCGGCTTCATCCACATCGGCACCCGCACGGAAGCGCCGTTTGAGCGCGTGCGGCCGGCGCTCGAAGATATCGTCACCTGGCGCGGCGAGGCCTGATCATGTTTTACACCACCGACACCAATGCGCATGGCATGCCGCACGATCCTTTCAAGGCGATCGTCGCGCCGCGGCCGATCGGGTGGATCGGCTCGCGCAGCCGGGACGGCAAGGACAATCTGGCGCCCTATTCATTCTTCAACGCGGTCTCGTCCGCGCCGCCGGTGGTGATGTTTTCCTCCGACACGGTCAAGGACAGCTTTACCTATATCGAGGAGACCGGCGTGTTCACCGCCAGTCTCGTGAGCCGCGACCTTGCCGAACAGATGAACACCACCTCGGCACCTTTCGCTCGGGGCGAGAGCGAGTTCGAGGCGGCCGGCCTGACCGCCGTGAACGGGCAATTGGTGGACGCCGCCTTCGTGGGCGAAGCCTATGCGGCGCTTGAGTGCCGCGTGACCCGGATGATGGCGGCTCCCACGCTTGAGGGATTCGCTACCGAGAGCAGGCTGGTGTTCGGTCAGGTGGTCGGCATCCACATTCGCGAAGATGCAATCGGCGAGAATGGCCTTCTCGATATGGCCAGGATCCGCCCTGTCGGTCGCATGGGCTATCTGGACTATGCCGAGTGCGGCACGCCGTTCCAGATGAAACGTCCACGCCGCGGCTGAGGCAAGGCTTTCTCAGCTTTCCGCATCGTCGGCCTCCGCTTTCCACCGCGAGGCATAAAGACGCATGCCGGGCGTGGCGGTGACGCCGTGGACCAGGATCGAGCCCGCGACGGCGGCGCTGACCGCGTACCAGACGAACTGATCGCCGGTCCGCTCCACGCTTTCCATAGCGTAGAAGATCGCCGCGATTCCGATCGGTCCGAACCAGCCCGCAAAGGCGATATCGCGGCCGCTGAAACGGCTCGACAGCAGCGGTGCCAGCGCGAGCATCAGCGGCGGCCGGCGCAACAGAAGGATCGCCAGCGGAAACAGCACCGCCCACACGCCGAGGGTTGCCCAGCCGTGCCATGGAATGACGAGGCCGAAGATCACAAAGGCCGGCAGGTCCATCAATTTGCTGATGGTTTCGTGCACATTCTCCTCTTCCATGGCGTCGTGCCGTCCCACCGTCAGGCAGAATGCGCCGCCGGCGGCAAAGGCCGTGAGTATGCCATCCGCGCCCAGCATCCGTCCGAGCCCGAGCGCGCCAAAGGCGAGCGCGATCGATATAGCATGGTAGGAGTGGAACTCCGCCAGATGATAGCGGTCCGAGAGCCTTTGCAGACGGGCGACCAGCCAGTCGAGAACGATGCCGACGCCGGCCGCCAGCAGCACGTCGAGGATCAGGATATCGACAAGCCAGTGCCGAACCAGTTCGCCGCCGGCCTCGCCGCGCGCGATTGCCAGCATCGGCAGCATGACGAACAGATAGCCGAGCCCGTCATTCGCGCCCGATTCCAGCGAAAGCAGGCCACGCAGATTGGCGGGCAACATGTTTTCCGCGATAGGACCGGAGACGATCGCGCTGGCCGCCACCGGGTCCGTCGGCGTCAGGCAGGCGGCGGTCAGCACCGCGGTCGCAAAACTCAGCGAGAATGCGGGGCCGAGCGTGACCCAGGAAACCAGCGTGGACATTGCCCACATCCCGGCCATGCCGAGCGTCAACATCACCGTGACGGGACGGACGAGACGTTTCCAGGTTTCCGGCGGCGTGCGGATGGCGATACCCACCACGCTGATCGCGATCGTGAAGCGGGCGACCTCGCGGACGATGATTTCCTTGCTTTGCCAGTCGGAAGGGTCGATCCAGCCGGTTAGGGCTGGCCCGGCGACAATGCCGGTTACGACGGCAAGCAGAGGCAGCGACGCGAGCGTGCCCTGAACATAGGCGGAGAGCGCGCCGAGAATGATAACGACAAGGGAACAGAGGGCGACGACGTGGTAGATTTCGGACATGACGGACAGCGTTTATTGTTGCGCTCATATCCGTTCAATTGCTGTCGGGCGGACTTGTTCCGCACCGCGGCCTCGTTTTTCCCGCAGATCGGGATCAGGCGGCGCCGAAGGCGTGTTTGATGATGCCGATATGGTCGGGATTGCCGGTCAGCTTGCCGGTGAAGCCGGTGCGGGCGGACTGGTGGCAGGCGGTTTTGAAGGCGGCAGTGGCGCTTCCGGCGCCGGAAAAATCGATCGCCGGTATGCCGAGGTTGCGCGCCGCCAGCATGGTTGCCACTGCGCCCTGGCGGGCGATGTCACTGCTGCCGGATTCGTTCTGCAGGGGCTCGGCATCGTAGCCGAGCGCGATCAGCCGGTCGAGCTTGTGGATGAAGTGGCGGGCGTTCAGCAGGCCGCCGCCATTGTCACCGATCATCGCGATCAGGGCGATGGCGTTCTCGGTCAGGCCCTCCCGGGCCTCGACGACCCTGAGCAGGGTTTCGGCCATCTGGATCCGGGCCGCGCTTTCGACGCCGCGCAGGATGATGCCGTCCGGCGCGCATTTCGCGGCCTCGGAGAAGTCGGCGATATTGTAGGCCTTGGAGATCGGTTCGCAGATCAGGAAGATCGGCAGCGACGGCAGCAGGTTGCGGAACGTCGCGACGCGGCCGGCAAGGTTTCTCTCGCCGGCAACGGGAAGACAAAGGCAGTCGGGCTGGGTCTCTCGGGGATCGAACGGCAGGGGCTCATCGGAGCCAAGTAACCAGACTTTCATGCGGCGAATGTCCATGCGTCATTCCTCCAACCGGGTCTCCGTCGGGCTGCAGAATGCCAAAACGCCCGCCGGTTTCAAGCGGCGGGCGCGGGTATCCACGTCATTTATGACTAATATGCTGCGGCTTCGTGAAATTTTTGCGATTTTCGCATTCACGGTCGGTGGGGATACGGACCGCAATCATGCCGAAGCCGAATCAGTCGGCGTTGCGGATCGTCGCCAGCGGGCCGGCCCATTTGAACAGCTCGTCGAGCATGCCCTTGGCGCCCGCGTCCATTTCGTCGTTGGGCGTGAACACGCCGTCTTCGCTGATGAATTTGGGAAACAGCGGAACCGGAACGACCTGCGGAATGGCATGGGCATTGAGATTGCCGAGCAGCGTGCGAAGCTCCTGAGCGGAGCGCAGGCCGCCGGAAATGCCGCCAAAGCTGACGACGCCGGCCGGCTTGTAGCCCCATTCCAGCGAAAGCGCCTGGATGGCGTTGACCAATGCTGCCGGCGGAAAATAATCGTATTCCGGCGTAACGAACACGAAGGCATCGGCTGCCTGAACGCTGGCGCTCCATTTCTTGCTGTGTTCATGTTCGTATTTCTGCATCCGGGGATGCGCCGCTTCATCGAGCAGTGGCAGGTTGAAATCGACGAGATCGACCAGTTCGACCTCGAACTTGCCATGTTCGCGAGCCGCAGCTTCCACCCATTTTGCAATCTTGGGGCTGACGCGGCCGGGACGGGTGCTGCCGATGATGATGTTCAGTTTCACAATCATTCTCCTTGCCGCCGCAGGCGCGGCGGTCTTCAAATTCAAAACCCTTGATGGGTGTCATTTCCGGGGAGGAACGCGACCATAACGGTCACAAAAAATGACTTGCTAAAAATAAATGACCGAATACCCTGATGCAAGAACGCAATTTTTTGCAACCAGGTCACATCGAGATGACTAATACGGGGTCAAAGCCCGAAACAAGGCCAGATGCAAGGCCCGAGACTAGGCATGTTCTGGAACGGTGTCGAAATGTCGCGCCCATTCTGCAGCGCGTCGGCGACAAATGGTCGATGCTGATCATCATCGTGCTGATTGACGGGCCGTGCCGGTTCAGCGTCCTGAAGCGCAAGATCGACGGGATTTCCCAGCAGATGCTGACGCGGGTGCTGAAGGCGCTGGAGCGGGACGGGCTGATCAGCCGGACTACCTATCCGACCAGCCCGCCGCAGGTGGAATATGCTCTCACCGAACTCGGCCTGTCACTCAGCGAGCCGGTGCTTCGGCTTGGCGACTGGGCGCGGGACAATATTGGCAGCATAGAGCAGGCGCGCGCTGCCTACGACAGCAAATAGCGCGCCTGAGATTAGCCCCCGGCAAGCCGGAGGCTCAGTGACTCACTGATAGACGACGATCGGCGTCGGCAGGTTGTCGACCCGGTTGTAAAGGTCGATCACATCCTGGTTCAGCATGCGGATGCAGCCGGAGGAGACCGCCTTGCCGATAGACGTCCAGTCCGGATTGCCGTGGACGCGGTAGAGCGTGTCCTTGCCGTTTTCGAAGATATAGAGGGCGCGCGCGCCGAGCGGGTTCATCAGCCCGGCCGGCATGCCGCCATTGGCTTCGGAATATTCCTTGAGCTTGGGGTCGCGCTCGATCATTTCGGCCGGCGGGAACCATTTCGGCCATTCCTGCTTCCACTTGATCACGCCATTGCCGCCCCAGGAGAAGCCGGCGCGGCCGATGCCGACGCCATAGCGCATGGCGGTGCCGTTTTCTTCCACCAGATAGAGGAAGCGATTGGGCGTATCGACCACAACGGTGCCGGGCGCTTCGCCGGTCGGATCCTTCACGCGCTGGCGATAATACATCGGATCGATCTGCTGGTAGGGCACGGCCGGGATCAGATAGCCATTGTCCTCAACCGGGCCATACATGGCATCGAGCTCGGCGACCGTGTAGGGGGTGTCCTGGACGCGCGGGGAGGGCGGGGCGACCGGGGTGATATCGCGCTGGCTGACGCAGCCTGCAAGCACAGCGGTGGTCGAAACGGCGCCGAGAAGAAAAATCCGGCGCGACATCGTTTTATCAACGAGCATTCAAGCCTCTTGTATTGGTGAGATGTAAATCGATTACGGCTTTTATCCGACCGGATTGCCGCTTCATAGCGGCGCGTGATCACAATCACGGGATCGCTGCACTTGGAGTGATGAGTGTGGCGGAAAACACGCATTTCTGTGAAGAACGGCCGCCGCCGCGCGGCTTATTGCACCGCGCAGCCGGTATCCTTGCCCATATTGCAGATTTCTTTCAGTGCTGTCGTGCGTGCCGGCGACCAGTCCTGCGGACGGGAAACGGCGACCCAGGCGTCGATATAATCGCGTGCGAGATAGTTGTGGCCGAAGCCGGCCGGCAGCGCCTTCGACAACGCCATGTCGAGCGCGAGCTGGAACTGGGTGACGACCGGCACGAACCGCAGATAGGGCGAAACATCGGGCGCGGGCGGCTCGCGCATCCACTCCGGTTCTATGAAGCTCGCATTCGGCTCGAAAAACACAATTGGATCAGAGGCATATTGCAGGAAGTTGATGCGCACTCTGCCCCAGTCATCGCCTTCCGCCTGCGGTTTTCTGAACTGTGAGGAAAAGCGGACGACGGCGCTGTTGTCGATTACGGGCAGTACATAGGGCGTGCCGGCATTGCGGGCGGAAACGGTGTGACGCCAGAGATAGGACGGGAAGGGCGGGCCTGCCCAGACCGCTCCGGCAACCGGTTCATCCAGCATCTGGAACACGTTGAAGGAATACATCGACGACCATGCGCCGAGACTGATTCCATGCATATAGAGTTCCGGACGGCTGTCTTCCGGCAGGGTGCGCCAGTAGCGATAGACTTCTTCCATGGTCGCGGTGGCCTGCTTGAGGCCGGTATCGGTCTCGAAGATCAGCGCCAGCGGCGATTGCAGGAAGGAGTACTGAACCGCGACCGTCGCGACATCGCCATTATGCATATATTCGAAGGTGTCGTGCGCGCCGGGATCGAGCCAGCCGGTGCCGGTGGGGCTTGCAATCATCAGATAGGCGCGGTCGAACGCGCCGAGGCGCTGCATCTCCTCAAGCGCGATCCTAGCGCGCTCCTGCGGCTCGTCGGCCTGGGACCGGCCGACATAGACGCGGATCGGGCGTTCGGCCGGGCGGCCGGTGAAGGTTTCGATATCCTCGGCGGACGGCGCGCTGGTGACGAAATTGCGTCCGGGCTGGCCCATCGCCTCCCAGCTCGCCAGCGAGCCGGGGCCGCCGGCGATGAAGGAATCAGTGGGCGGCGGCGGGGCGGTTTCGAACAAGTCCTGCGCGGTCTCGTAGCTTTCGTCGAGGAAATCGAAGATCGCGGGCACCACCCAGTCGCGGCTGGCCACGACCACGACCAGCAACACGATCACGACGCCGGCCAGATTGGCCGCGCGCGGCGACATCACCCGGTAAAGCCGCAGCCGGACGATATCGAACGCCTTCTGAAACAGGGCGCCGATCAGGAACAGCACGATGAAGACGGCAAGCCCGACGGCGAGGATGCCGAGCACCGTGCCGCCTTCCAGCAGTTCCATATTGACCCGTGAGCGCACCGAATTCTGCCATTCGGTCATCATCGACAGGCAATAGACGAGAAGGATCAGCGCCGCGGCGTTCAACACCGCGAGGCTGATCGCGCGCCAGCGACCGCGCGGCTCCGGGATCTGCAATCCGCGCCACAGCGCCACGAAGAACCGCCCGATCATATAGCCAAGCGCCATCACAAGGCCGGCCAGCACGGCCTGCAGCGGCCATGCCCGCGGGATCAGCGACGGCGTGAGCGAGGCGGCGAAGAATGCCAATCCGAGCGCGAGCGAAAAAAGGCTGATTGAGAACCAGCGCGCGGTTGTCGGCGTTTCCGTCTGCATGGCGGCTGACCCGTCCTTATCTGTTCTGCTCTGCGAGCTCTTCCATCTGCCGCTTGAAGGCATCCTGGTCCTTGTCAACGGTCGAGAGGATGGTCTCGATGTTGAAGAAATCCAGAGGCTGATAACGCCCGACATTCGGCGCCACGAAAAGGTCCGGCGCCGCGTTTTTGAGTTTTTCCACCACGATCGAGTGTTCGGTGATGGAGAATGAACCGGCCCAGGTCTCGAACGACCCCGGAATGCTGCCGTCATTCTCGATCGTCGAGCCGGTCACGTCGATGCCGATGGTGATGTAGCGGTCGGCGTCGAGAAGGTCGAAGGGCGTCGGGTTCACGAAGCCGCCATCAATCAGCACCCGGCCGTCGCGACTGACCGGCGTCAGCAGAACGGGCAGGGCGGAGGACGCGGCGATCGCCGACAGCAGCGGCCCCTCGCGCATCACATATTCGTTCTGTTCGTAGAAATCGGTCGCGACGATCGCGAGCGGTATCTCCAGCCCGGCGAAATCGGCGGGCAGGTCCGCAGGCAGCAGCGCCGCGAACAGCACCTCCGGCTCGATCACCGCCGGGCGGAACAGGTTGAACAGCGAGCCCCAGGTCTCGCCGGTATCGATCAGCAGGCGTTTCAGCAGCGACTGGCGCTGGGTCAGAAGTTCAACGCCATATTCGCGGATTTCGGTGCCGGTCATGCCGCTGGCGTAGAGCGCGCCGATGATCGAGCCCATCGACGTGCCGGTCATCTGTTTCGGCTTGATGCCGAGTTCATCAAGGCTCTGGAGGTAGGGGATATGGGCAAAGGCCTTGGCCGCGCCGCCGCCGAGCGCCAGCGCGAAACCATCGCGGCCGACGGACTCAGCCTCCAGCGCGACGCCGGGCAGATTGCGGGTGATCGTTCCCGGTCGGCTTTCGGCCCTGGCAAGACCGGTCGCGCCGGCCAGACCGGCAGCAGAGGCGATGATGAAGTTTCGGCGCGAAGTCATTGTTTCACAGAGCTTTTCTTTTTTGTCAGGCACAGACTATAGAGAGCGTATCCATGCCCGACAAGCGCGGAAACCGGCTCAATTTTGGCGTTTGCGGAGAAACTGGTTTAAGTCGTTGGTACCATGGTTTGAGTTTCCTTCGTAACGCCATGTTTATTAAAGATATAATTAACCTTAACGCCAGCCTTTCACCATCACGTGCGGGCCCCGCGCTTCACGGAGATGCGGGCCCGCCCGTCGATTTGGCCAGCGCGTCTTCAGCGGCTGACGCCGGGCAGGTGGCCGATCCGGAAGGCCAGGAACTGGGTCTTCTGTTCTGCATTGAAATTATTGTCGGAGGCCAGCAGCAGGAGCGGCGTGCCGTCTTCGGCGCGGCCGATCGTCATTGCCTCGATATTGTCGGGGTCGATGCCGATGGCGCCGAGATCGAGAATCTGGGTCTTGGCGACCGGCACGATGGTCTCGTCGCTTTCGGCAAGCGAGGCGATCGCCGAAACATCGGTCGCGCCGTCGAGGTCGATCATGAAGATCCGGATGGTGAAGCCGCGGTTTTCGGCGAAGCTGCGTTCGGAAACCAGAAGGCGGGTATCGTCGAGCGGCATCATGTCGGACAGGCCGTTGTCGTTCCACGCGCCGCCGTCGACAGGCGCATGGGGAATAGGGTCGATCATGTAGATGTACTGCGCCGTCGGTTCGCCGCTTTCGGCATCGTAACGCACGATCCGGGCGGGGCTTGCGGTGGTGAGCGTCGAGGCGGGGCCGTCCTGATAGAGGGCTGCTTCATTGGCCACCAGCACGTCACCGGCCGGCATCAGTGCGATGCTCTCGAAAGCGTTATTGTTGCGGATGCCGGTGGCATGGTCCTCGCTCGGCGCAAAGCCGTCGGGCAGGGCGAATTCGCGCACGAAATCGCCATCGGTTGACGTGACGCGCACGAACGGCGCGATCATCGCCTTGCCGTCGCCCTCGCTGGACCAGATCAGATTTTCGCCGAACAGGCGGATCTGCTCGGGATCGACAGTCTTTTCCGCAAAGGGCGATCCGTTCTCGTCCTTCAGCGTCACGGTCTTCACGACCGAGACATCGTCGATGCCGTCGGCGCCGGATTTGATGTCGAGTTCGTAGAACCGGGCAGGGGCCTTTTGTGAACGGTCGTCGGAGATCGCGATGTAGCGGCCGGTTGCGGCATCGTAATCGATCCCGGAAATGCCGCCGAACTCTACGCCGTCGACCATGGTGCCGGTATCGATGGCGAATTCACCGGCGAATGTCAGGCCAATCGGGCTGTCGCAGTCGTTGAGCGGGCAATCGACGGCAATTGTCTTGCCGATCTCGGCGGCATGGGCGCCGGCGGCGAGCGCGGCGAAAAGGGCAGTGGCGGAAAGCAGGGATTTCATGGCAGCACCTCGTGTGAGACGGCGGGAGTTGACCGTCACTGAGGTAGTGCCCTCGCTCGTTATCAGGCGTATGACACCGGCCGGGTGAGAACGTCTCCGGGCCGGCGCTCGCCGTCAGATATCCAGGTTTTCCGCGAATGCCGCGTTTTCCTGGATGAAGCGGAAGCGGGCTTCGGCCTTGGTGCCCATCAGGTCTTCCACTGCGGCCTTGGTGCCTTCGAAATCGACGTCGTCGATGTCGACGCGCAGAAGCGTGCGCTTCTTCGGGTCCATCGTGGTTTCCTTGAGCTGAGCCGGCAGCATTTCGCCAAGGCCCTTGAAGCGGCTGATCTCGACCTTGCCGCGCCCGGTGAACACCGACTTTATCAGCTCCTCGCGGTGGGCGTCGTCGCGGGCGTAAGCCGTCTTGCCGCCCTGGGTGAGCTTGTAGAGCGGGGGGACCGCCAGATAGAGGTGGCCCTGGCGGATCAGCTCGGGCATCTCGGTATAGAAGAAGGTGATCAGCAGCGAGGCGATATGGGCGCCGTCGACGTCGGCATCGGTCATGATCACGATGCGTTCGTAGCGCAGGTCTTCCTCGCGATACTTCGTCCGCGTGCCGCAGCCGAGCGCCTGGATCAGGTCGGCCAGCAACTGGTTGGACGAAAACTTGTCGCGCCCGGCGCTCGCCACGTTCAGGATCTTGCCTCGCAGCGGCAGGATCGCCTGGTTGGCGCGGTTGCGCGCCTGCTTGGCCGAACCGCCGGCAGAGTCGCCCTCGACCAGAAACAGTTCGGCGCCGGCGGCGGTGTTCTGCGAACAGTCGGCAAGCTTGCCGGGAAGGCGCAGCTTCTTGACTGCGGTCTTGCGGTTGACCTCGCGCTCCTTGCGGCGGCGCAGCCGCTCCTCGGAGCGTTCGATCACCCAGTCGAGCAGTTTTTCGGCTTCGGCGGGATTGGCCGAAAGATAAAGGTCGAAGGGGTCGCGCAGCGCGTTCTCGACAATCCTCTGCGCCTCGACGGTGGCCAGCCTGTCCTTGGTCTGGCCCACGAATTCCGGCTCGCGGATGAATACGGAGAGCATGCCGACGGCCGAAATCATCACGTCGTCGGTGGTGATCTGCGCGCCGCGCTTGTTGCCGATCATTTCGGCATAGTTCTTCAGCCCGCGCATGAGCGCCTGGCGCAGGCCCGCCTCGTGCGTGCCGCCTTCGGGCGTCGGGATGGTGTTGCAGTAGGAATGGACGTTCGGGTCGCCGCCATACCAGGCCACCGCCCATTCCACCGCGCCGTGGCCGCCGGCCTTTTCGGTCTTGCCGGCGAAGATTTCGCGGGTGACGGTGAAGTCCTTGCCGATGGTGGCGGCGAGATAATCCTTCAGTCCGCCGGGGAAATGGAACTCCGCCTTTTCCGGCAGGTCCTCCTTGCCTTCCACGAGCGCGGGATCGCAGGACCAGCGGATTTTCACGCCGCCGAACAGATAGGCCTTGGAACGCGCCATCCGGAAGAGGCGGGCGGGATCGAACTTCGCGCGCGGCCCGAAGATTTCGGCATCGGGATGGAAACGGATCTTGGTGCCGCGCCGGTTCTGCGTCGGGCCGCAATCTTCAAGCTCGCCCTGCGGCACGCCGCGCGAGAAGGAAAGCCGGTAAAGACGTCGGTCACGGGCGATCTCGACCTCCAGCACATCGGAAAGCGCATTGACGACCGAGACGCCGACGCCGTGCAGACCGCCGGAGGTCTCATAGGCCTTGCCGTCGAACTTGCCGCCGGCATGCAGCTTGGTCATGATGACTTCCAGCGTCGACTTGCCGGGCACCTGCGGATGGTTTTCCACCGGAATGCCGCGGCCATTGTCCGTGACCGTCAGGAAGCCCTCGGCATCGAGATGGACTTCGATGAAATCGGCATGCCCGGCGACAGCCTCGTCCATGGAGTTGTCGATAACTTCCGCAAACAGATGGTGCAGCGCCTTCTCGTCGGTGCCGCCGATATACATGCCCGGCCGCATGCGCACCGGCTCCAGCCCCTCGAGCACGCGGATCGAGGATGCGCCATAGTCAGCGTTTTCCACGGAGGCGGGTGCGGAGGCTCTCGGCTTCGCCGCGCTCTTGCGCTCGGGCTGCGTGGTATCGGTTTCGGCCTTGCTGCCGCCAAGATCGGCGAAGAGGTCTTTGCTGTTGTCCATAGGGTCGGGCAGCCTGTAAAGATCGGTTTGCGCTGGTGCCGGCGCTTTGCGGCGAATCACCCCGCTATTCTGGCAAAGTTTTGGTCGCGAAGCGATGCCGCGCCAGATTCTCGCTATAAGGGTGTGGATAGTCTGATGCGCCGTTTAAAGCCGTGATTGGGCCTGCTGTCAAACCGAGAGCGGCAAAACGCCCTTTGACGGCGCGCGCAAAACGGACGACAAGGGAAAACCTTTGCCGGTCGCGCCGGCCACAAAAGCAATGAACGGGAGAATGACGAAGATGACTGCCGCAATACGCCCCATGGTCGCCGGTAACTGGAAGATGAACGGCACCCGCGACTCGCTGGCTCAGATCCGGGCCATCGCCGAAGGCGTGAGCGGCGGGCTCGCCGACAAGGTCGACGCGCTGATCTGCCCGCCGGCCACGCTGCTTTACGTCGCGACCACGCTGACGGAAGACACAAAGCTGATGATCGGCGGCCAGGACTGCCACGAAAAGGCGCGGTCGGGGGCGCATACAGGCGATATCTCGGCGGAGATGATCAAGGATTGCCTCGCCACCCATGTCATCGTCGGCCATTCGGAACGGCGCGCCGAGCACCACGAAAGCAACCGCACAGTTTCCACAAAGGCGCGCGCGGCCTACGACCAGGGCCTGACTGCGATCGTGTGCATTGGCGAGACCCGCGAGGAACACGCCGCCGGCCGCACCATGGAAGTGCTGAAGACCCAGCTTTTTGAATCCATGCCCGATGATGCCGCCGCCGAAAACACGATCATTGCCTATGAGCCGATCTGGGCGATCGGGACCGGCCAGACGCCGGGCCCGGAACAGGTGGCCGAGGTCCACGCCGCCATGCGCGCGGATCTGGTCGAGCGTTTCGGCGAGGCGGGCGAAAAGATCCGGCTTCTCTATGGCGGCTCGGTGAAGCCCGCCAATGCGCGCGAACTGCTGAGTGTGCCCAATGTCAACGGCGCTCTGATTGGCGGCGCCAGCTTGAAAGCGGCCGATTTCCTCGCCATCTATCAGGCCTATGAGGATATCCTGTCCTCGACAAAGTAGGAATCGACGGCGGATCGGGCCGAAAACGGCCAGAAAAAGGGGTTGGATTGCGCGCCGGCCTCATGTAGAGAGACGCCAGTTATTCTAGCGGGCCCGGACCTTCAAGGCGGGGCCGGATTGGACATTCATGCAGACGGTATTGATCGTAATTCACCTGATAATCGTCGTTGCGCTGGCCGGTGTGATCCTCATCCAGAGGTCAGAGGGCGGCGGGCTCGGCATCGGCGGTGGTTCCGGTTTCATGACCGCGCGCGGCACGGCCAATGCGCTGACGCGCACCACGGCCATTCTCGCAACGCTGTTTTTCGTGACCTCGCTCGGTCTCGGCATTCTCGCCCGCTACCAGGGCAATCCGTCGGATATTCTCGACCGGATCGAACAGAACGCCGAAACGGACGGGCAGGGCATCCTGAACCAGCTCGGCGGGTCCGTGACCACGACGACGCCGGCCGCGTCTGACGAAAGCGGCGTTCCGAGCGGCAGCGAAGGTTCTTCGGCGCCTGCCGTCAGCACCCCGGCGCAGGATTCGAACGCCACCGGCGTTCCTACCGGCGACTGATCGCCGACATATGTAAAGACATCAGCCGGCGGGCCTCCCGCCGGCATTTCTTTGGGCCGCTCGTCCCGCGCAAGCGTCGGCGATGCGGCATTATTGTGACAATTGGCCGGGAATGGACGGGCTTTTTTACGCGAAGGCTCTGGCAGAATCGGTTTGAAAACGGTATCGGAATAAGCCCATGGCGCGATATATTTTCATCACAGGCGGCGTGGTTTCCTCCCTCGGAAAAGGCATTGCCGCAGCAGCACTCGGTGCATTGCTGCAGTCACGGGGCTATCGGGTCCGGCTCAGGAAGCTCGATCCCTATCTCAACGTCGATCCGGGCACGATGAGCCCGACCCAGCACGGCGAGGTGTTCGTCACCGACGACGGCGCGGAGACCGACCTCGATCTTGGCCATTACGAGCGCTTTACCGGCCGCTCGGCGACCAAGACCGACAACATCACTACCGGCCGCATCTACAAGAACATTCTCGACAAGGAACGGCGCGGCGACTATCTCGGCGCGACGGTGCAGGTCATTCCGCACGTTACCAACGAGATCAAGGACTTCGTGCTCGAGGGCAACGAAGATTTCGATTTCGTGCTTTGCGAGATCGGCGGCACGGTCGGCGATATCGAGGCGATGCCGTTCATGGAGGCGATCCGCCAGCTCGGCAATGATCTGCCGCGCGGCAACGCCGTCTATGTTCACCTGACTCTGATGCCCTATATCCCGGCGGCGGGCGAATTGAAGACCAAGCCGACCCAGCATTCCGTCAAGGAATTGCAGGCGCTCGGCATTCATCCCGATATCCTGCTGGTGCGCGCCGACCGGGAAATTCCCGAGGCCGAGCGCCGCAAGCTTTCGCTGTTCTGCAATGTCCGCGAATCCGCCGTCATCCAGGCGCTCGATGTCGCGAACATCTACGACGTGCCGCTCGCCTATCACCACGAAGGGCTGGATGACGAAGTGCTGCACGCCTTCGGTATCGATCCCGCTCCGGTGCCGCGCATGGATGCGTGGAAAAAGGTCAGCGAGCGCATTCGCACCCCGGAAGGGGAGGTGACGATCGCCATCGTCGGCAAATATACCGGGCTGAAAGACGCCTATAAATCGCTGATCGAGGCGCTGCACCACGGCGGCGTCGCCAATCGCGTCAAGGTCAATCTCGAATGGATCGAGTCGGAGATTTTCGAGAAGGAAGACCCGTCGCCCTATCTCGAAAAGGTCCATGGCATTCTGGTACCGGGCGGCTTCGGCGAGCGCGGTTCGGAAGGCAAGATCCAGGCGGCCCGCTTCGCCCGCACCCACAAGGTGCCGTATTTCGGAATCTGCTTCGGCATGCAGATGGCCGTGATCGAGGCGGCGCGCAATCTGGCGGGCATCAAGGACGCCTCATCGACGGAGTTCGACCGCAATGCCGCCGAGCCGATCGTCGGTCTGATGACCGAGTGGGTGAAGGGCAATACGCTGGAGAAGCGGTCCGATACCGATGATCTGGGCGGCACGATGCGGCTTGGCGCGTACAAGGCGCACCTTGGCGCGGATACCAAGATTGCCGAGATTTACGGCACGACCGAAATCTCGGAACGCCACCGCCACCGCTACGAGGTGAACTTCCGCTATCGCGACAAGCTGGAGGCCTGCGGGCTGGTGTTTTCCGGCACCTCGCCGGATGGCGTGTTGCCGGAGACGATCGAGTATGCCGACCACCCGTGGTTCATCGGCGTGCAGTACCATCCGGAATTGAAGAGCCGGCCGCTGGAGCCGCATCCGCTGTTTGCAAGCTTCATCGAAGCCGCGCTGGAGCAGAGCCGGCTGGTATAGCCTGTCATCGGAAACGGCTGCGGCCGCTACACCAGTTCAGTCTGCTTGCGCAGCACTTTCTCGAACTCGCCGGCCGGCATCGGCCGGCCCAGCCAATAGCCCTGAAGAACGTCGCAGCCGAGCTTGGTCACGATCTCGGCGTGTCGTCTGGTTTCCACGCCCTCGGCGATCACCTTGATCTTCAGCGTTTTGGCGATGTCGATGATCGATTTGACGATCGCGCGCTGATCGGGCGAGTGCGGCAGCGGCAAGACCAGTTCGCGGGCGATCTTGAGGCCGTTGGGCGCGACCTTCAGCAGGCCGCTGATCGATGTATATCCCGTGCCGAAATCGTCCACGTCGATCCCGATGCCGAGCCTTCTGAGCTGTTTCAGATTGTAGGCGCTGATATCGTCGGGCTCGTCTAGGAAGATCGATTCCAGCAGTTCGAAGGTCAGCTTGCCCGCAGGCAGTTCGAATTCCTCCAGCGCGGAAACCAGCGCCGGATCGCTCAGGCGGCGCGGCGACAGGTTGAGCGATATGCCCGGCGGGTCGAGCCCGAGATCGCTCCAGCGCCGGAAGTCGCTGGTCGCCTGGGCGAGGATGCTGGTATCGATCATGTTCATCAGGTTCAGCGTTTCCGCCAGCGGCATGAATTCCGATGGCTGGCCGAAACTGCCATCTGCGTGGCGCCAGCGCGCCAGCGTCTCGACGCCGGTCAGCCGCAGCGTTCTCGCGTCAAACTGCGGCTGGTAGAACGGGATGAAGTCGCATTGCTCCACCGCCTGCATCAGCCGGTCGGTGGGCGTCCGGTTGGCGGCAACCGCGCTTTTGAGATCGGGCGAGTAGAAGGCGATGCGGTTCTTGCCCTGCTGTTTTGCCAGCTTGAGGGCAAGGTCGCTGTTCTTCATGAGGCTGCCGGCGGACAGGTCCTCGCAGGCATCCGCGGTGACGATACCGACGCAGGCGCCGATGCGGATGCGATGCTCGCCCAGTTCGACCGGTTTGGATAGTTCCAGAAGCATCCGCTTTGCGACCTGCTCAAGACTGGTCGCGCCATTGCCATAGCTGCAGATGAAGGCGAATTCGTCGCCGCCGACGCGCGCGACGAAATCATTGTGGCGGCTGACGCTCAGCAGGACCTGGGCGGCATGGCGCAGCACCGCATCGCCGGCGCCATGTCCATAGCTGTCGTTGACGGCCTTGAAATCATCGATATCGATCTGCATCAGCGCAAGCTTGCCGGCCGTTGTCGGCGCCATCTCGACGCGGCGCGACAATTCATCGTCAAGAAAGCGCCGGTTGGGCAGGCTGGTCAGATAGTCGTGCAGGGCTGCCTGTTCGATATCGGATTTGGCGCGGTCGAGCTCGAAATTGCGGGCTTCGGCAAGCTGCTTGGCGGTGATCAGATCCTGACGCAGCCGCACCTCTTCGGTGACGTCCCAGTTGATCCCCAGGATGTTCTGCTGCCCTTCATCGTCGATCCGCATGGTCATCAGAGCGCGAACATGACGCACTGCGCCATCGTCCTCGCGGTTGATCCGGAACTCATCGGATATCGGAGGGTCGCCTGGCTTCAGTGTTTGCAATGCGGCCCTGATGCGATTCAGGTCTTCCGGGGCGGTGATCGCGCCAAGACGGCTGGCGTTGTAGGTTTCTGCCTCTTCCCCAAAACCATAAATCTCACAGATACGCTTGTCGGCAATCACCATGCCCGTTTCCGGATTGTATTCGAACACGCCGATGCGGGAGGTGCTCAGGGCCAGTTCGAGCCGTTGCCGGGTCCGCGAAAGCAGCATTTCCGCGTTCTTGCGATCGGTGATGTCGCGATCGGTGCCGACGATACGGGCCGGTTTGTGGTCGGAGAAGCTCGATACCGCATCGCCCCGACACTCGATCCAGATCCAGTGTCCGTCCGCATGGCGCTCGCGGTATTCGAAGTTCATGTACTGGGGATCGCCGGTCTTCTGGCGTTCGATCGCGTTGGCAACGAAATCGCGATCGTCGGGGTGGACCAGTTGCAGCCATTCCTCGGTCGAGCCGAAGGGCTGCGGGCCGCCGCCGGGATAGCCGCGCATCGTCAGCCAGGTTTGCGAATAGAAGAACTGGCCGCGCCGGTAATCATGGTCCCAGACGCCGAGCCCCGAACTGACGAGCGCATAATCCCAGCGATGGGCGCGCTCATTGGCTTCCAGTTCGCGCAGCTTTTGTGCGTTGATATCCGTGCAGCTCAGCAGGGAAAGCGTTTTGCGTCCGTCGTGTTCGGGCGGCAGGGGCCTGTTGGAGCAGAGCATCCAGCGCCAGGGGCCATCGGGACGCGGGCCGAAACGTATTTCCCGGGTAAGCGGCTTGCCCTTCTTGTCCGCTGTGGACAGCAGGGACTGCAGCACCGGGCGGTCGTCACTGTGAACCCAATCGAGAATATTCGCGCCGACAAGATCGCTTCCCTGAGCGATCGCCTTGAAGCTTTCATTGACGGCCCGGATCTTGAAACTGAAGACGTCAAGCGCCGCCATCGCGACTGCCGAGCCTTCAATTGCGGCGGCCGCTATTCCGGATTTGCTCCAAAACTCACTCCTGTCCTCCGTCAACGTTTGCCCTCTTGCTGGAGGCGGTTTTGACAGATGCTGAACTTGCTTTGCTCGGCTGCAAGGCCGCATCAGCCCGGTTCGCGCGCTCCCCTCAATTTTCTATATTTGGCCGATCCGGATGCAAAGTCATCGTGGACCAACAGTACAAGTGTGGTCCATGAATGGAGAAAGTCAATTCTGATTTGAAAGCCGCAATGATTTCAGTTCGCTGAAGCGGCGTTTGCGATATCGCGAATTCCACGCGTCCTACAGCTTTATCCTGCCCTCACAGATGCGACAGAAAACGCCCGAACATCAATATGCCCTCGGGCCAGGGGCCGAAGCCGTCTTCCTCGTTGATGTGCCCGGCCTCGCCGACATCGAAGAAAGCCGACCCCCACGCATTGGCGATGTCGCCGGCATGGTCGAATGAGCCGAAGGAATCATTGCGGCTGGCGATCACGATGCTAGGAAACGGCAGCGGGTCGCGCGGATAGGGGCCAAAGGTCTGGAGATGCTTCGGCCGGATCTTCGGATTGTCGACTTCCGGCGGCGCGACGAAGAAGCCGCCGGCCACCGGTTTCTCGAATTTGGGCAGCGCGAGGATAGCGGTGGGAATGCCGAGCGAATGGGCGACCAGCACGGCCGGGCGCGTCGAGGCGTTGACCGCTTCCACAAGCTTGTCGACCCAGTCTTCGACAACCGGCTTGTTCCATTCAGCCTGCTCCACCCGCCGGGCCGTCGAGAGCTTCTGCTCCCAGCGGCTCTGCCAGTGACCCGGCCCGGCATTCTTGTAGCCGGGGATGAGAATGATATCTGCTTCGGAGGCTTTCATGCGGATCGTCGTCTTTGATAGGGAGCGGGCGTCAGGCTTCGCCGAAAACCCGCTTGAAAATGGTATCGGCATGCTTGGTATGATAGCCGAGGTCGAATTTCTCGCGGATCGTCTCTTCGGAAAGGGCGGCGCGCACTTCCTCGTCGGCGAGCAGTTCTTCCAGGAAGTCCTTGCCTTCCTCCCAAACCCGCATGGCATTGCGCTGGACGAGGCGATAGGCGTCCTCGCGCGACACGCCGGCCTGCGTCAGCGCCAGCAGCACGCGCTGGGAATGAACCAGCCCGCGGAACTTGTTGAGATTGTTCATCATCGTCTCGGGGTAGACGAGCAGCTTGTCGACAACGCCGGTGAGCCGCGCGAGCGCGAAGTCGAGCGTCACGGTCGCGTCGGGGCCGATCATGCGTTCGACCGAGGAGTGCGAAATGTCGCGCTCATGCCACAGCGCCACATTCTCCATCGCCGGCATCGCGAAGCTGCGCACCATGCGGGCGAGACCCGTCAGGTTTTCGGTTAGCACCGGGTTGCGCTTGTGCGGCATGGCCGACGAACCCTTCTGACCCGGCGAGAAATACTCCTCCGCTTCCAGCACCTCGGTGCGCTGCAGGTGGCGGATTTCCGTGGCAAGCCGCTCCACTGACGAGGCGATCACGCCGAGCGTGGCGAAGAACATCGCATGCCGGTCGCGCGGGATCACCTGGGTCGAGACCGGCTCCGGCTTCAGGCCCATGGCTTCAGCGACATGCTCTTCAACGCGCGGATCGATATTGGCGAAGGTGCCGACGGCGCCGGAGATGGCGCAGGTGGCGATTTCCGCGCGCGCGGCGACAAGCCGGTCGCGGCAGCGGTCGAATTCGGCATAGGCCTGGGCGAGCTTGATGCCGAACGTGGTCGGCTCGGCATGGATGCCATGCGAACGGCCGATCGTGACCGTGTCCTTGTGCTCGAAGGCGCGGCGCTTCAGGGCGGCAAGCAGCTTGTCGAGATCGGCCAGCAGCAGGTCGCTGGCGCGGGTGAGCTGGACGTTGAAACAGGTGTCGAGCACGTCGGACGACGTCATGCCCTGATGGACGAACCGGGCATCGGGGCCGACGATTTCGGCAAGGTGGGTGAGGAAGGCGATGACGTCATGCTTGGTGACGGCCTCGATCTCATCGATGCGGGCGACATCGAAGGTTGCGGCGCTGCCCTTTTCCCAGATGGTCTTGGCGGCACTTTCGGGAATTACGCCGATTTCGGCGAGCGCGTTGCAGGCATGGGCCTCGATTTCGAACCAGATCCGGAATTTCGTTTCCGGCGACCAGATTTCCGTCATCTCGGGGCGGGAATAACGCGGTATCATCGAGGCTTCGTCCTTCACATTTTCATCTGGCAAAGCGCATAGACCATTTCCGGCGCAAATGAAATCTTTGCGCCCGCACAATGCTCCGTGTCCCTGTGTTTTACGGGCGGAACGGCACGGCGATCCAGCGCCCGTTCGGTCCCTCGAAGCCTTGCGACAGCACGATCACCAACGCGACATGCACGGCATCCGGCCCGCCGCCGCCATAGGTCATCATGCCGCCAAGGCGGTAATCCAGCGGGCAGTTGCGGCTTTCCGGCAGGCGCGTGTCGGCGTGAATTTCCCGCTCTTCGCCCTCAGGGCTGCGATAGGTCAGGCGAAAGCCGCGGGCATCGGGTGTGATGTCGGTGCAGGCGGGGTTCGGCGCGAGCGGAAAGGTTTCGAGGACCATCTCGCTGACGGGCGACAGGTTCGGGTGGGCGCGATACCTGATTGATCCGTTATCGCCATTGTTCTCCGTCACTGGGTTGAAGGCGGCAAGCCAGCCGGGGTGGTCTAGCAGGTTGTAATCCTGGATCATCTGCAGAGCCTCGCGCACGGCGAGCGCGCGGGCCGCGCTGATCGAGGCATTGTCGGTTTCGGTGCGAAGGCGGAACGGCGTGCCGTCCAGAAAGGCGTCGTTTTGCGTGTCGATGAAGAAGATGTTGGAATAGGCGAAGCCGGAACCGTCTTCCTGGCCGTATTCCTCGAAAGCAAAGACCTTGCCGTCTTCCGAAAAACCGAGTGGGGTGAAGGCGGCGAAATCGCCGGCGCTCGCGGTCGCGGCGGCGAGGCCGGAAAGCACCGTTGCGCCGAGAAGGCGTGTAAGACCTGGCATTGCAGCTCCTTATTGTTGGCCGGCGCGGTGCCGGCATATCGGCAAACCTCATCGGGCCGGGCGCGTGACATCGCTCCCGGCCGTTGACCCATTTCCAGAATACGCCTGAAACGCTTTACGCTAAACTGCGGCCGACCGCATCGCATCCATGGCCGGTCGGTAACTGCCGCCTTCGGCCTTGCCGAAGATGGCCGAGCCCGCGACCAGCACATTGGCGCCGGCCCTGGTGACCGCTTCCACTGTGTCCGGCGCGATGCCGCCATCGACCTGAAGCTCGATCGGGCGGTCGCCGATCAGCGCATCGACCTGCTTGATCTTCTCAAGCATGGCGGGGATGAAGGCCTGGCCGCCGAAACCGGGATTGACGGTCATCACCAGAATGAGGTCGAGATCGTCGATCACGTTTTCGATCGTCGAAACCGGGGTTGCCGGGTTCAGCGCCACGCCCGCCTTCTTGCCCAGGTTGCGGATGGTCTGCAGCGAGCGGTGCAGGTGCGGACCGGCCTCCTGGTGCACCGTGATCCTGTCCGATCCGGCCTTGGCAAAGGCCTCGAGATAGGGATCGGCGGGCGCGATCATCAAATGGCAGTCGAAGACGGCATCCGTGTGGCCGCGCAGCTTGGAGATGATCGGCGGGCCAAACGTGATGTTCGGCACGAAGTGGCCGTCCATGACATCGAGATGCACCCAGTCGGCGCCGTCATCAACGACGGCCTTCACATCCTCTCCCAGTCTGGAAAAGTCGGCGGAAAGTATCGAGGGGGCGATGCGCAGGGGACGTTTCACTGCATGTATCCTTCTTGGTATTACTGGCGGGCCGAATCGAAAACCGGCACGAACTGATTACCCTGCCAGCGCAAAAGAAAATACGGATTGTCTGCCAGTTCGTGGCGATCGGTGAAGGAAACCGGGCCGAGCGCGGTGTCGAATTCACCGGTGGCAAGCATAGCGGCGAGCCGGGCGGCATCGCCATCCGCCGCCGCCATTGCCTGGGCGGCAACATCGACCGCGCTTGCGGCGGGCACGACATAGCCTTCCGGGATGATGCCCTCACTTGCGGCAAGATCCACGAGCTCGGCGGCAGGGGGGAGTTCGCCATATTCGGGAATTCCGATCGCCAGAACGCCGGGTTCGAGCGGCACATCGGTTTCCCTTGCGCTGAGCGCCTCCGTGCCGAGGATGGTGAGATCGACGCCCTGCTTCAGCGCATCGCGCGCCACGATGGCGACATCGCCGCGCGTGCCGCCGATGAAAACATGGGTTGCGCCGGCCTGGGAGAGGCGGCGCACCAGCGACAATTGCTGTTCCTGCGCCGGGCGGAACGTATCGACGAGAACGGGCTGCAGCCCGCGCTCCTCCAGCGCGTTGCGCACGGCATTGACCATCTCGCGGAAATAGATGGTTCCGTCATCGAGCAGGGCGACCGGCTGGTCGATCCATTCGCCCATGATGAAATCGACGATCGCGTCGGTCTCGTCCTGATCATTGGGCGCCATGCGGAACAGCGGCCAGCCTTCCTTCAGCGCGGTCGCCATCAGCGGCATCGAACGGGCGGAAAGGGTGATCGCCGGAATGCCGGAATCCCTGAGCATCGGCATGGCCCCGCGCACGGTCTCGGAGCAGAAAAAGCCGATGGCGATATCGACGCCGGCATCGGCAAGCGTGCGGCCGATATCCGCGCCGCTGCCATCCTCGCAGCTTTCATCGACCGGAGTGAGCTCTATGTCCTGGTTTCTGGCGGCAAGGTTCGCGCCATCAAGCGTCTGCTCGCCGAGAATGGCGTAGTCTCCGCTCACCGGCGCGACAACGCCGATCTTCAGGCTCTCGGCCGCAAGGGAAGGAGCGGCGGCGAGCCCGGTGATGGCGAGGCCAAGGAGACAGGCGTGAATGGATCTCATGATCGCGCGTCCTCTTCTCAAAACTTGCCGCAATGAACCCTGTCATAACCCTTGCCAGATGCAGGGGCAACGCCGTAAGTACCGCAACTGAGTATTAGAGGGATGGTTCCTTGACAGTCTTTTCCACGCATAAGCGCGGCATTTCCCATGCATGATGATCCGCAGTTTTCCAAACACTACCGCGACGCAATGGCCCATTATGCCGGCCATGTTCAGATCGTGACCACCGCCCATGGCGGTGTGATGCGCGGCGTGACGGCGACCGCCGCCTGCTCGGTATCCGACGCGCCGCCGACGGTGCTCGCCTGCGTCAATCGCCTGAACGAGCACAATGCGATATTCGAGGAAAGCGGCAATTTCGCGCTCAATACGCTTGCCGCCCATCATCGCCCGCTCGCCGATGCCTTCGCCGGCTTCACCGGGCTTTCGGCCGAGGAACGGTTCGCCATGGCCGAGTGGGAGGTCGAGGCAAGCGGCGCGCCGGTTCTGGCCGATGCGCTGGCCAGCTTCGATTGCAAACTTGTGGAAGCGAAGGCGATGACGACGCACTGGATCCTGATCGGCGAGGTCGTCGGCGTGAAGATGAGCGCGCCCGGCGAAGCCTTGCTATACTACAGGCGCGGTTACCACTACTTGTCGTGAAGTGCGAGCTTCTCGAAAATATAATTGACCGATAATGCGCATTTGTAGTATATAATGCGTATACCAAATGAATATTGAGAGATTTTTATCTGTATGTATTTCTGTAAAGGCAAGCTTACTGACGGTTTTTTGACGGCATATCAGGCATATGATGAGAGCCGCACCTCCTGAAGGAGATGCGGCTCTCATCATATTCAAGGAATAGTTCCGACGTCAGGCCTTGGCGGCGACCAGCATGAAGGCCGGGATTTCGTCACCGAAGCCGACAGGCGTCTGGTCGTCGTCGCGGTCGCGGCGGCGCGAGCGCCGGCGATCGTCATTGGCGGGCTTCTTCGACGGGGCCGGCTTTTCGACCGGCGCAGGTTTCGCCGCCTCGGGGGGACGTGCAGCCTCTGCCTTTTCCTCGGCGGGCTTGTTGTCCTGCTTGCGCGACTTGCCCTTGCGGGTGCGCGCGGCGGGCTTTTCGCCCTCGTCTTCAGCCGCGACCGTGCCGAGATCGCCGTCGAGATACTCGATCTTGCGATCGATCAGCTTTTCGATGGCATCGACGAACTTGGCGTCCTTGGGAGCAACCAGCGTGAAGGCCGCGCCCTTGCGCCCGGCGCGACCGGTGCGGCCGATGCGGTGGACATAGTCCTCGGCATGGATCGGCACGTCGTAATTGAAGACGTGGCTGACATCGGGAATGTCGAGGCCGCGGGCGGCGACATCGGAGGCCACCAGCAGCGGCAATTTGCCGTCACGGAAATTCTGCAGGATCGTCGTGCGCGAATGTTGGTCCATGTCGCCATGGAGCGCGCCGCAGGGATATTCGTGGCGCTGCAGCGAGCGTAAAAGATCGGCGACCGACTTCTTGCGGTTGCAGAAGATGATCGCGTTCTTCAGATCGTCCTGCTTGTCGATGATGGCGCGTAGCGACGCGCGCTTCTCATAGTCCTTGCCGCCGGTGGCGACGAGCTTCTGCTCGACGGTGGCCGCGGTGGAGGAGGGCGGCGCGACTTCGACGCGGGCCGGATTCTGCAGGAACCGGTCGGCGAGCTTCTGGATCTCCGGCGGCATCGTCGCCGAGAAGAACAGAGTCTGGCGCGTGAACGGAATAAGCTTGGCGATCCGCTCGATATCGGGAATGAAGCCCATGTCGAGCATGCGGTCGGCCTCGTCGATGACGAGGATTTCGACGCCGGTCATCAGGAGCTTGCCGCGCTCGGTGTGGTCGAGCAGGCGGCCGGGCGTGCAGATCAGCACATCGGCGCCGCGTTCAAGCTTGCGGTTCTGCTCCTCGAAGGAAACGCCGCCAATCAGCAGCGCGACATTGAGCTTGTGGTTCTTGCCGTATTTATCGAAATTCTCGGCGACCTGGGCCGCGAGTTCGCGGGTCGGCTCGAGAATCAGCGTGCGCGGCATGCGCGCCCGCGCCCGGCCGCGCTCCAGAAGCGTCAGCATCGGCAGCACGAAGGAAGCGGTCTTCCCGGTGCCGGTCTGGGCGATACCGCAAACATCGCGGCGCTCCAGAGCATGCGGAATGGCGCCCGCCTGGATGGGCGTGGGTTCGCTGTAGCCGGCCTCGGTTACAGCGGAGAGTACTTTGGGACTGAGCCCAAGATCGGAAAATGAGGTCAAAGGAAAACGGGTTCCGTGTTTTCGTGACAAATTCGACGGCGCTTTCACCATCGTCATGCGTACGAGGGGCGGGATAGTCGCAAACGGCCCGAGAGTCAAGAAAACCGGGCGATCAAGGGCATTTCAGCGCAATGAAATGCCCTTTTTCGTCGGTTACCCGCCGTTGACGGCCTCAAGCACCGCTTCGGCATGGCCGTCCGCCTTCACCTTGCGCCAGATGCGCTTGAGCGTGCCGTCCGGCGCAATCAGGAAGGTCGAGCGCTCAATCCCCATATAGGTCTTGCCATACATGCTCTTTTCCTTCCACACGCCATAGGCCTCGGCCACCGCGTGGTCCTCGTCAGCGCCGAGCAGAACGGAAAGGTCGTGTTTCTTGGCGAACTTCGCGTGGCTCTTGAGCCCGTCGGGCGAAACGCCCAGAACAATTGTGTTTGCCTTTTCAAAGGCTTCCGCAAGGGCGGTGAACGCAATTGCTTCGACGGTGCAGCCCTTGGTGTCGTCCTTGGGATAGAAGTAAAGCACCAGGTTCTTGCCCTTGGCGTCCGCCAGCGCGAACGTCTCTTCCTCGGAAACGGGAAGGGAAAAATCGGGGGCTTTGTCGCCTTCTTTCAGTTCGGTCAAATTCTCACTCCTTTGTTCATTTAGCGTTCAAGCACAGGTCGGCATAAATGGCGACCGGATGGAGGGTTGCGCGCTTGCCAGCGATGCGCTTCGTCGTGAATATGCCTTCAGAGATTCGCGCCGGGCAGACCTGTTTCAGCGCAGTTTATACGCTTACGGAGCGGCTTTGGACGACAGCAAGCAAAAAGATTCCCTGATCAGAGGCGAACGCACCCGTTTCGGCCGCGGCGAAAATGTTTCGCTCCACAAGCTGCCGTCCGCCCAGGCGCATGAGCCGATGATCGTGCGCGCGTCGAAGCATCGCAGCTTCACCCGTCACTGCTTTCGTTTCCTGGCGTTTTTCGGACTGTTCGCCGGCGGTCTTCTCCTCATCGTCTATTATGTTATCGAAAGCGGATCGCTGGACCGGTTCCTGGCCGCCAAGGCCAATGAGCAGATCGCTGCGGCGATGCCGGACGGCTATCACGCCCGCATCGAGACCGCGCGGTTGAGGCTCGGCGGCGATCTTGACCTGAAGCTCAGCGTGCGCGGCGTCACGCTGCTCGGCCCGGGCGAAAAGCAGATCGCGTCGATCGGAACCATGGATTTCGCCGTGGACCCGATCAAGCTCGCCGGCGGCCAGGTGACCGTCAACTCCGTGTCCGTCGATGACATCGCGGTTGATTCCGCGGCGCTGCCTTCCACCGGGACCTTCCGCCTCACCGAGCACCGGGTCGACAGCCTGCCGGTTCTGGTGGAGCAGATGTTCACCCATACCGATTTCGCCCGCGGCATTCTCACCGCCGCCGATACTCGCTCGATCTATCTGAGCGATATCGTGTTCCCGGTCGGCAGCGCCTCGCCCGGAAAATCCGTCAATGTCGATATCCGCGAGATCAATCTCAACCTTCTGGCCGACGGCATACTCCGGGTCGATGGCGAGGTGCTGCTGGACGGAACGGCGGCCGCGTTTTCTGCCGAATCGGTGGAGCAGGACGGCCGCACACAAAGCCTGCAGGCCGAGGTTTCCAACCTGGTTCTGACGCCGTTCCTGCTGAGGACGAAGGAAGACGGCGAACCGATGCTGGGCCTTGAGGGGACAGCCGACCTCGTGCTTTCGCTCGAGCGGGCGCGCGTTGACGGCGAGCCGGCGGTCGCCGCGCAGATCGATGTCGGCGCCGGCCGCTTCATCGCGGATTCGATCGCGCGGCCCTTCAATGACGCCAATCTGAACCTGATCTACGATACCACCAAGAAATCGATCGAAATCAGCGATTCCTCGTTCGAGTTCGACGGCAGTCAGTTTCCCTTCACCGCCGGGATCATCGATCTCGACCGCTATCAGCCCGATGCCACGGATGGCTATGCGCTGGACGTGCTGGTGCGCGGGGGCCGGTTTAAGTCGCGCGAGCCGGGCCTGCCGCCGCTGATCTTCGATGCCAAGTTCACCGGGGAATACCGCGCCTCGATCCCGCGTCTGCTGCTCGACGATATTTCGATCAGTTCTCCGCAGGGCATGATGGCGGCCTCGTTCAAGGCGGTGTTCGGCGACGCCAGCCCGGAACTGAGCTTCGGCGCGCGGATCGAGCGGATGGATACCGAGGCGGTCAAGCAGCTTTGGCCGTTCTGGATCGCTCGGAAGCCGCGCGAATGGGTCAGCCGCAATCTCCATGGCGGTGTGGTCACCAATGGCGATATCGCCATCTATCTCTCTGCCGGGCGGATCGAGGGACCGGGCATTCCGGTTCAGCTCGACGAGACCGAGATGAAGGTCGCCTTCGATATCGATGACACAAGGATCACGCTCAGCGACCAGATGCCCGATGTCGAGCGCAGCGACGCCCGCGTCGCGATCAATGGCGGCCGGGTCGATGTCGAGATCAGGGACGGCTCGCTCAGCGTTGCCAAATCCCGCACGGTGAAGCTGAAGGAGGGAACCTTCGCGATCGCCGACACCTATTCCAAGCCGCTGACCGGGGCTGTCGACATCATGCTCGCCGGCGAAGTGCGCGATCTGGTGAAGCTCGCCGAGGCGCCGCCGATCAACGCGCTGAAATCGACGGATTTCACCTCCGACCAGTTTTCCGGAAACACCGAGGTCAATCTCAGGGCGAGCTTCCCCCTCGATCGTGACGTCGCCTTTGATCCGGACTGGCATGTCGTGGCCGATATCACGGATGGCGCGATCGCCACGCCGATCAGCGGCCGTCAGGTCAGCGGCCTCAACGGACTGGTCGAGATCGTGCCCAGCCGGATTTCCTACGAAGGCAAGGGCAGTGCTGACGGCATACCGCTTGACGTGCAATGGAGCATGCCGCTCGGCAAGCCGGGCGCGGATGGCGAGGATGCTCAGTCGGTGCTGTGGCTCGCCGGCAATCTGAGCGATGCCCAGCGCAACCAGCTTGCGCCCGGCCTTGACGACTATGTCAGCGGCCCGGTTTCCGTCACGGTCGAAGGCGGCGATGAGGGCAATATCATCGCGGTCGACCTGCAGCAGACGACCCTGTCTTTGCCCTTCATCGGCTGGCAGAAGCCGGCGGGCGTGCCCGCCACGCTGTCCTTCACGCTCACGCCCGGCGAAAACGGCGTGACGACGCTCAACGATCTGCACCTGACGGGTAGCGGGCTTGGCGCCAGGGGGCGGGTCACGCTCGACAAGGAGGGCCTTCTGGCCGCGACGCTGACCGATGTGGCGATCTCGCCCGGCGACAGCGTCAATATCGGCATGCAGCGCGGCGCGAGCGGGCTCGACGTGACGCTGACCGGCCGGTCCTTCTCAGCCAAGCCGTTGCTCGACCAGCTCGTCAAAAGCGGCAATGGCGGTTCGATCGGCGGCGGGGGAAGCGGCGGCGGCAATGTCGATGTGCATTTCGATATCGCCCGGGTTTCCGGAGAAAACGACCGTCAGCTTTCCGGCGTCAATGGCGACATCAAGGTTCGCGCGGGCAAGATGGCGGATGCCACGCTGAAGGCGACCACCGCCTCGTCACAGCCGATGGCGCTGACCGTGGCGCCAGACGGCGACCGGCAGTCGGTGTCGCTCAAGACCAGCGGCGCCGGCGCGCTGCTGCGTTTTCTCGGCATCTATCAGAAGATGACCGGCGGTTCGCTCAATCTCGACATGATCGAGACCGATGCCGGCTGGCAGGGAATGGCAACGCTGACGGATTTCCGTCTGATCAAGGACGAGCAGCTCAAGAAAATCCTGTCGGACCCGGTCGCCGCCAATGGCAAGAGCCTGAACGCCGCCTACAAGAACCAGATCAACGAGACCGACCAGCGCTTCCAGCGCGCCCAGGCGGTGATCGATATCTCCAACGGCGTGCTGCGGGTGTCAGACGCCTTCGTGCGCGGCGACCAGGTGGGCGCGACCATCAAGGGCGTGGTGCGCGATGCCGCCGGCAATATCGACATGACCGGCACCTTCATGCCCGCCTACGGCCTCAACCGGATCTTCGCGGAAATCCCGATCTTCGGCCCGCTGCTCGGCAATGGCAACGACAAGGGCCTGTTCGGCATCACCTTCCGTCTCACCGGCAAGACCGAAAAGCCGGAGCTGATCGTCAACCCGCTCTCCGCCATCGCGCCCGGCGTGTTCCGCAAGATCTTCGAGTTTCAGTGATGTGAGGCTTCGCGGCTTGTCGTGATGATCACGTTCAGGGGAGTATCCGCATAGCCCCCCAGTCTTCTCGCCCCGGAGGGGAGAGATGTCGCGAAAGCGACAGTGAGGGGGGAGACTATCACCGCGAACGCCCTCACGAGTTGATATGCTGCACCACCCTCACTGCCCCTTTCGGGGCATCTCTCCCGCCAGCGGGAGAGAGTATTGGGAGCAAGCTGCAGGGCTGTGTCCGACACCCGGCCTTAGAGCAAGAGGCGAGTAGGGCGACCGCAGGACGCCGACACCGCAGCCCTTTGTCACACCGGCCGCACCAGAATGTGCTTCTTCTTGCCCACCGATAGCTTGGCCACGCCTTCCTGCGACAGCGCATCGGCGCCGACCGAGAGACGTTCGTCGGAGACGGCCTTGTCGTTCAGCTTCACCGCGCCGCCCTTGATATGGCGGCGGGCCTCGCCGTTGGAGCCGGCGAGACCGGCCTGGACCATAAGGGTCAGAATGCCGATGCCATTGTCGAGTTCGGCCTTCGCCACCTCGACCGTCGGCAGGTTTTCGGCGAGCGCGCCTTCCTCGAAGGTCTTGCGGGCGGTCTCGGCGGCTTCCTCGGCGGCAGCGCGGCCATGCAACATGGCGGTCACTTCGGTCGCGAGGATCTTCTTGACCTCGTTGATCTCCGAACCGCCAAGCGCTGCAAGGCGAGTAACCTCATCCATCGGCAGCGTGGTGTAGAGCTTCAGGAAACGGCCAACATCGGCATCCTCGGTGTTGCGCCAGTACTGCCAGAAATCATAAGCAGAGAGCATGTCCGGGTTCAGCCAGATCGCGCCATTGGCCGACTTGCCCATCTTGGCGCCCGATGCCGTCGTCAGGAGCGGCGAGGTCAGCGCGTAGAGCTGCGGGCAATCCATGCGGTGGCCGAGATCGATGCCGTTGACGATATTGCCCCACTGGTCCGATCCGCCCATCTGCAGCCGGCAGTCATAGCGCTTGCAAAGCTCGACGAAATCATAGGCCTGGAGGATCATGTAGTTGAATTCGAGGAAGGACAGCGATTGCTCGCGGTCGATGCGCATCTTGACGCTCTCGAAGGACAGCATCCGGTTGACCGAGAAATGGCGGCCGACATCGCGGAGGAATTCGAGATAGTTGAGCCCGCGCAGCCATTCGCCATTGTTGATCATCAGCGCGGATTTCTCGCCGGCGTCGTAATCCATGTAATTGGCAAAGACGCGCTGGATCGAGTTGATATTGTCCTCGATCATGTCGAGGGTCATCAGCTTGCGGGCCTCGTCCTTGAACGAGGGGTCGCCGACCATACCGGTGCCGCCGCCCATCAGCGAGATCGGCCGGTGGCCGGTCTTCTGCAACCAGTGCAGCATCATGATCTGGATCAGCGAGCCGGCATGCAGTGAAGGCGCCGTCGGATCAAAGCCGATATAGGCCGTCACCCGCTCCTTCGAAAGAAGGTCATCAAGCCCGGTCTCATCGGAAATCTGATGAATGAAACCGCGCTCAAAAAGCGTGTGCAGGAATTCAGACTTGTACTTCGACATGGCTATCTGCTTGTATTTTCGCTGTAAGTGGTAACTACCTGATCCGCTTCGGCGCCGGCTCCGGCACCAGTTCGCCGTCGAGGCGGCGGTCGAGGTAGTCCTCGCATTCGGCGAGCAACTCGTCATTCTTGCCGGAGAAGAAGTGGTTGGCGCCGGCCACCGTCTTCTGAGTGATCAGGATGCCTTTCTGGGTCTTCAGCTTTTCCACCAGCCCGTTGACGTCGCGCTGCGGAGCCACCTTGTCGGCGTCGCCGTGGATGATCAGGCCGGAGGAGGGGCAGGGGGCGAGGAACGAGAAATCGTAGATGTTGGGCTGCGGCGCGATCGACATGAAGCCCTCGATCTCCGGCCGGCGCATCAGAAGCTGCATACCGATCCAGGAGCCGAAGGAATATCCGGCGACCCAGCAGGTCTTCGAATCGGGATGCAGGCCCTGCACCCAGTCGAGTGCGGCCGCCGCATCCGACAATTCGCCCGAGCCGTGATCGAACTCGCCCTGGCTGCGGCCGATGCCGCGGAAATTGAACCTGAGCGTCGTGAAGCCGCGCTTCTGGAACATGTAGAACAGTTCGTAGACGATCGGATTGTTCATCGTGCCGCCGAAGCGGGGGTGGGGATGCAGTACGATCGCGATCGGTGCATTCTTTTCCTTGGACGGCTGGTAACGGCCTTCAAGGCGACCGGCCGGACCGTTGAAAATCACTTCGGGCATTTGTTCTCCGGAAATTTCGGCTCAAACACTCCAACCGGCTTGCAGCGACCCGTTTGACTTGACTAATAGGGTCATCTTTTCTAAAACCAGTTTAGAATTGTTCGAAAGAAAGAGGTCTTCTGTTCTGCGGTCCAAATAGGGCAAGCGGGCAGTCAATTTCAAGGAAAATGCGTTGCCGGGCTGTTTTGCCCGTGTAAACAGGGCCGCCAAAAGAAAGAACATGAGCACCAACCGGATCTATCTCGACTGGAATGCCACCGCGCCGCTTCTGCCCGAAGTGCGTGAAGCGGTGCTGGACGGTCTTGATCTTTGCGGCAACGCCTCCTCCGTGCACCGCGAGGGGCGGACCGTCAGGGCGCGCGTCGAGGCGGCGCGGCGTCAGGTGGCGGCGCTTGTGGGGGCGGACCCCGCGCATGCCACGTTCCTCGCCGGCGCCACCGAAGCGGCGAATCTGGTGCTGACGCCCGATTTCCGCATGGGGCGCAGGGCTGTGACGCTCGGCGCGCTTTATGTCTCGGCGATCGAGCATCCGGCCGTGTTCGAAGGCGGACGGTTCTCCGCCGAGCGGCGTCATGAAATCCCGGTTCTGCCCTCCGGCGTGGTCGATCTCGACGCGCTCGATGCCATGCTTTCCGCCCATGACAAGAGCCTCGGCCTGCCGATGGCGGCGGTCATGCTGGTTAATAACGAGACCGGCATGATCCAGCCGGTCGAAGCCGCAGCCAAGATCGTGCATCAGCATGGCGGGCTTCTGGTGGTGGATGCGGTGCAGGCAGCAGGTCGAATCCCGGTATCGATCGAGGCGCTGGACGCCGATTTTCTGATTCTGTCGTCGCACAAGCTTGGCGGGCCGAAGGGCGTGGGCGCGCTGGTTTCGCGCGGCGAGACGTTGATGCCGGCTCCGCTGGTGCGCGGCGGCGGGCAGGAAAAGGGTCATCATTCCGGTACGGAAAACGTTCCGGGCATTCTGGGCTTCGCCGCTGCCGCAGCTTATGCGGCGCAGGATATCGAGGCCCGGAACCAGCGGATCGCGGCGCTGCGCGACCGGCTGGAGGATGGCATGCGGGCGGCGGCTGGCGATGTCGAGATTTACGGGGCCGATTTGCCGCGGGTTGCCAACACCGCGTTCTTCACCCTGCCGGGGCTGAAGGCGGAAACCGGCCAGATCGCCTTCGATCTGGAGGGCATAGCACTGTCGGCCGGCTCGGCCTGCTCCTCCGGCAAGGTTGGCGAAAGCCAGGTGCTGAAGGCGATGAGGCGCGATCCGCGCCTCGGCGGCCTGCGTATCTCGCTCGGTTGGGCGACCACGGATCAGGATATCGACGCGGCGATTTCGGCTTTCGGAAAAATCGCCGGAAGACGCAGGGCGGCCGGACAGGCGGCCTGAAAAATTGACGAATCGCAGGCCGCGCGGGGTGTAATTGCCGCGCAGTCTGATTAAATAGAGCGGTGAACCCGCTTGGGAATGCGAACCGCCGGACCTTGAACCCGGTTATGAGTGGAGTGACAATATGGTTGCCGTAAAAGAGACCGTCGATCAGGTCGCTGAGATCGACGTCGATCAGTATAAATACGGTTTTGAGACGATGATCGAGGTGGACAAGGCGCCCAAGGGCCTGTCCGAGGACATCATCCGTTTCATCTCGCACAAGAAGAACGAGCCCGACTGGATGCTGGAATGGCGTCTGGAGGCCTATCGCCGCTGGCTCACCATGGAAGAGCCGAGCTGGGCGCGCGTCAGCTACCCGAAGATCGATTTCAACGACATCTACTACTACGCCGCGCCGAAATCCTTCACCGGTCCGAAGACCCTGGACGAGGTCGATCCGGAGCTGCTCAAGACCTATGAGAAGCTCGGCATTCCGCTGCAGGAGCAGGAAATCCTCGCGGGCGTTGAGGACAAGCAGCACCAGCCGAAAAACCGCGTCGCCGTTGATGCCGTGTTCGATTCGGTTTCCGTTGTCACGACCTTCAAGAAGGAGCTTGCGAAGGCCGGCGTGATCTTCATGTCGATTTCGGAAGCGATCCGCGAATATCCGGAACTGGTTCAGAAATATCTGTTCTCGGTCGTGCCGCGCGGCGACAACTACTATGCCGCTTTGAACGCCGCGGTCTTTACCGATGGCTCGTTCGTCTATGTGCCGAAGGGCGTTCGCTGCCCGATGGAACTGTCGACTTATTTCCGCATCAACGAGAAGAACACCGGCCAGTTCGAGCGCACGCTGATCATCGCCGAGGAAGGCTCGTATGTTTCCTATCTCGAGGGCTGCACCGCGCCGCAGCGCGACGAGAACCAGCTTCACGCGGCCGTCGTCGAGCTGATCGCGCTGGATGATGCCGAGATCAAGTATTCCACCGTCCAGAACTGGTTTCCGGGCGACAAGGAAGGTAAGGGCGGCATCTACAACTTCGTCACCAAGCGCGGCGATTGCCGGGGCGACAATTCCAAGATTTCGTGGACCCAGGTCGAAACCGGCTCGGCGATCACCTGGAAATATCCGTCCTGCCTGCTGCGCGGCGACAATTCGCGCGGCGAGTTCTATTCGATCGCGGTCTCCAACGGTCATCAGCAGATCGATTCGGGCACCAAGATGATCCATCTCGGCAAGAACACGTCGAGCCGCATCATCTCCAAGGGCATTTCGGCGGGCGTTTCCAACAACACCTATCGCGGCCAGGTCTCGGCCCACCGCAAGGCGGAAAACGCGCGCAACTTCACCCAGTGCGACAGTCTGCTGATCGGCGACAAGTGCGGCGCCCACACCGTGCCCTATATCGAGGCCGGCAATGCATCAGCCCGCTTCGAGCACGAGGCCACCACCTCGAAGATTTCCGAGGACCAGCTGTTCTACTGCATGCAGCGCGGCATTCCCGAGGAAGAGGCCATCGCGCTGATCGTCAACGGCTTCGTGCGCGAGGTGATCCAGGAATTGCCGATGGAGTTTGCGGTCGAGGCGCAGAAGCTGATCGGGATTTCGCTGGAAGGCTCCGTCGGCTAGCCACACTCTCAGGCGTCATCCTCGGGCATGACCCGAGGATCCAACCACCGGGCAGCGACTGGGGCGTGGGTTTGTGCGAGCGAGAACTGGCAAAATAGAGCATGGCCCGACACTCCGCTCGTATGGAGACGTGATTAGATCCTCGGGTCAAGCCCGAGGATGACGGAACCGAGAGGGTGGGGGTGCGCAATGTCAGGCTATGTTTACCTGATGTCGGACAAGCCGCGCGGCGTTCTCTATACCGGCGTTACGAGCGACCTCCATGGGCGTGTCTGGGAACACAGGAACGAATGGAACGAAGGGTTTACATCGAAGTACAGGGCGAAAAATCTGGTCTGGTTTGAGCTGCACCCGAACATCGTTCTGGCAATCCAGAGGGAGAAATCCCTGAAGCGCTATCGGAGAGAATGGAAGATCAGGCTTGTAGAGGAACTGAACCCGAACTGGCTGGATTTGTTCGAACGGATCGATGAAATCGAGAATGTATATAAGCCGCATCCGGGAATGCGGAAGTATGGAGACTACAATTGAATGAGCGATGTCGCTGAGCTGACACTGTCGGCTTTGACAAAACCAGCCACACCCAAAGGCGTCATCCTCGGGCTTGTCCCGAGGATCCAACCACCGGGCCGGGAATGAGACGTGGGTTTGTTCGAGCGAGGACTGGCAAGGCAGAATGCGACCCGACACGCCGCTCGTATGGAAATGTGATTAGATCCTCGGGACAAGCCCGAGGATGACGCAGAGAAAATAACAGGGCCCGAGAGACACCGCGGCCGGCCGCTGACTGAAGGAAACGAAAAATGCTTGAGATCAAGAACCTGCACGCACGCATTGCCGAGGATGGCACCGAGATCATTCGCGGGCTGAACCTGACAATCCAGGACGGCGAAGTGGCGGCGATCATGGGACCGAACGGGTCGGGCAAGTCGACGCTCTCCTATATTCTCGCGGGCCGCGAAGACTATGAGGTCACCGAGGGCGAGGTGCTCTATAATGGCGAAAACATTCTGGAGCTCGATGCCGCCGAGCGCGCCGCCAAGGGGCTGTTCCTGGCGTTCCAGTATCCGGTCGAAATCCCGGGCGTCGCCACCATGCAGTTCCTGAAGGTCGCGATCAACGAGCAGCGCAAGGCGCGCGGCGAGGAAGAGCTTTCGACGCCGGACTTCATCCGCAAGGTGCGCGAGGCCTCCGCCGAGCTGAAGATCGATTACGAGATGCTGAAGCGACCGCTGAATGTCGGCTTTTCCGGCGGCGAGAAGAAGCGCGCGGAGATCCTGCAGATGGCGCTCCTGGAGCCGAAGCTCTGCGTGATGGACGAGACCGATTCGGGCCTCGATATCGACGCGCTGAAGATCGTCGCCGATGGCGTCAATGCGCTGCGCGCGCCGGATCGCTCGGTCATGGTCATCACCCACTACCAGCGCCTGCTCGATTACATCGTGCCGGATACGGTTCACGTGCTCTACAAGGGCCAGATCATCCGCACCGGCGGCAAGGAACTGGCGCACGAACTCGAAGCCAATGGCTATGCCGATATCATCGGCGAAGCGGCCTGAGGCGGGAGCGTTGTGATGAATGTGCAAAACAAAATAACGCTGACGGCCGCCGAGGAGGCGCTGGTCGCCGCCTTCGGTCGGCTGTCCGGCTCGCTGCCCGGCAATGCCGATGTCACGATGGAGCGCGACCGGCTGGCGGCCGACCTGCGCAAATCCGGCCTGCCGACCCGGCGGATCGAGGCCTGGCACTATACCGACCTGCGCAACCTGCTGCGCGCCGTGCCCGAGGATGCCGGCGAGGCGGTAAACCCGTTGCCGGCCCTGTTGCAAGGCAGCGACGTTCTGCCGCTGGTGCAGGGCCGCGCCGGTGATGGACCCGCTATCGATGGGGTCGCGCGAAGCAAGGTTTCCGACGCGCTTTCAGGCGGCGACAAGACGGTGCGTTTCGCGCTGTCCCATGCCGATGACGCGATCGGCCGCATCAACGGCGCGCTGGTGAGCGACGGCTACGTGCTCGACATCGCCGAATCCTTCGATGCGCCGCTGGAGCTACAGGCCGTCCATGGCGGCGGGCAGGTGCATACCCGCAACCGCCTGAACTTTGCCGAGGGCGTGACCGGGATGGTGATCGAACGCCATGTCGCGCCGGCAGGCGCTGCGGCGCTCGTCAGCAATCTTTCGGCGCTGACGCTCGGCAAGGACGCCGAGATCACCTATGTGGTGATGCAGAGCCAGGGCGCGGACGACACCCATCTCGGCAAGCTGAAGATCGAACTCGGCGAAAACGCCAAGCTGAAGCTGCTGATCGTGAATGCCGGCGGCAAGCTGGTGCGCCACGAGATCGACTGCGCGGTTGTGGGCGAGGGCGCCGACCTGATGCTGCGCGGCGTCAACCTGCTTGGCGGCGACACCCATACCGACATCACCTTCGACCTTGGCCATAACGTGCCCAACACCACTTCGACCGAGATCATCCGCAATGTGGTGTTCGACAAGGCCAAGGGCGTGTTCCAGGGCCTGATCCGGGTCGCCCCCGATGCCCAGAAAACCGACGCCAAGATGTCGTGCAACACGCTGCTGATGAGTGATTTCGGCTCGTTCAACGCCAAGCCGGAGCTGGAAATCTTCGCCGATGACGTGCAGTGCGGCCATGGCGCGACGGTGACGGATATCGACCCGAACCACCTCTATTACCTGATGGCGCGCGGCATTCCGCGCAAGGTGGCCGAAGGGCTGCTCATCCACGCCTTCGTTGCCGAAGTGGTGGAGGAACTGGAGCACGAGGCGCTGTCTGAAGCCGTGGAGGCGATTATCGCGGATTGGCTCGATCGCCATGAGTGACGGCTCCGCGCTCCGGACGGTTCATTGATGGAGTTCATCAATTATGGACACTAAGGTTTCCACCTACGACGTCGAAAAGATCCGGCAGGATTTTCCGATCCTGTCGCGCACCGTGCATGGCGACAAGCCGCTGATCTATCTCGACAACGGCGCCTCCGCCCAGAAGCCGCAGGTGGTGATCAACACGATCGCGAATGCCTATGGCCATAAATACGCCAATGTGCATCGCGGCCTGCATTTCCTCTCCAACGCCGCGACCGATGCTTATGAGGCCGCGCGCGAGAAGGTGCGCGCCTTCCTGAATGCCGGTTCGGTGAACGAGATCGTGTTTACCCGCAACACCACCGAGGCGATCAATACGGTTGCCTATGGCTGGGCGATGGAGCACCTGAAGGCGGGCGACGAGATCGTGCTCTCGATCATGGAGCACCATTCCAACATCGTGCCCTGGCATTTCCTACGCGAGCGCATGGGCGTCAAGCTGGTCTGGGTTCCGGTGGATGATGACGGCGAATTCCACATCGAGGACTTCGAGAACTGCCTGACCGAGCGCACCAAGCTCGTCGCCATCACGCAGATGTCGAATGCGCTCGGCACCATCGTGGATGTGAAGGAAGTTTGCCGCATCGCCCATGAGCGCGATATTCCGGTGCTGGTCGATGGCTCACAGGGCGCGGTTCACCTGCCGGTCGACGTCCGCGATATCGATTGCGACTGGTACGCGATGACCGGCCACAAGCTTTACGGCCCGTCCGGAATCGGGGTGCTCTACGGCAAATATGACCGGCTCGCCGAGATGCGGCCGTTCCAGGGCGGCGGCGAGATGATTGCCGATGTGTTCGAGGACCGCGTCACCTATGCCGAACCGCCGCATCGCTTCGAGGCCGGCACGCCGCCGATCGTCCAGGCTATTGGACTGGGCGCTGCCCTTGACTATATGCAAGGGGTGGGGCGCGCGGCGATTGCAGCCCACGAGGCGGACCTGACGGCTTACGCGCGTGAACAGCTTGGCCATGTCAATGCGCTGCGGGTCATCGGCAACGCCGCGAAGAAGGGCAGCATCTTCTCCTTCGCGATCGAAGGCGTGCATGCCCATGACATCTCGACGATCATCGACCGGCGCGGCGTCGCCGTTCGCGCCGGCACCCACTGCGCCCAGCCGCTTCTGGCGCGTTTCGGGGTCACGTCGACCTGCAGGGCCTCGTTCGGCCTGTACAATACCCGCGCGGAAGTGGACGCGCTGGTGGAAGCGCTGGATTACGCGCGCACATTCTTTGCCTGATAGGGGCCGGAAAGGTCCGATAAGAGGATTGCCATGAGTGTCGAAGAAAAGACTGAAGACCAGACGGCCGGCGCGACTGCCTCTTCCATTCCCCCGGAAGAACTGGCGCGGCTGAGCGACGACATCATCTCCGCGCTGAAGACGGTTTACGACCCGGAAATCCCGGCCGATATCTTCGAGCTAGGCCTGATCTACAGGATCGATGTCGATGACGACCGGGTGGTGAAGATCGACATGACGCTGACCGCGCCCGGCTGCCCGGTTGCCGGCGAAATGCCCGGCTGGGTCGAAAATGCCGTGGGCACGGTCGAAGGCGTCTCCGGCGTCGAGGTTGAAATGACATTTGATCCGCCATGGACGCCGGACCGGATGTCGGAAGAGGCCAAGGTGGCGGTCGGCTGGTATTGACGCGACAAGAGGGCAGGCGGTCATCGCCTGCTCAGTTGCACTTTGTCCCTCGCGTCAGTCCCACCCCACAGCCGTCATCCTCGGGCTTGACCCGAGGATCCAACCACCTGGCCGGGAATGAGGCGCGGGTTTGTTCGAGCGTGGACTGGCAAGGCAGAATGCGACCCAGCACTCCGCTCGTATTGAGACGGGATTAGATCCTCGGGTCAAGCCCGAGGATGACGCAGAATGGAAGGAAAGGCTTCGGCAGGCAGCTCGATTAGACACGCAGAGCGCCTATTGACGCCGCCTTCGCGCGCTGATGCAATGCACTTCGAACGCCGGGCCTTGAACCCGGATGTTGATGGAGAATGAAATGGGCTTTCAGGTCATCACCCTCACCGATGCGGCAGCGACACGCATCAACGAAATCACCGGCAATGCCGGACCGGATGCGCTCGGTATCCGCATATCGATCAAGAAGGGCGGCTGCGCCGGCTTCGAATATGCGGTTGACCTTGTCACGCGCGACAATACCAAGGCCGGCGACGACACCGTCGAACATGCCGGCGCCAAGGTCTGGGTCGATCCCGCTGCCTCGCTCTATCTGCTGGGCACCGAGATGGATTTCGAGGTCACCAAGCTCAGAACCGGCTTCGTGTTCCGCAATCCCAACGAAACCTCGGCCTGCGGTTGCGGCGAATCGGTTGAACTCAAGGCCGCCGATCTTGCCGAACTGGCACGGGCGCGCGAGGCCGCGGCGCATTGACCGGTAGGATGATCGGTCAATTGTTTGGATATACCAAGACAGGCTTCCGGGAAAAGCTTCAGCCTTGATTGTATCGCAGGTGTACGCCCTTGCGCGTACGGGCCTAACATGGTGAATTGATTGCGCCGCGTTTCCGGCGCAATCCATCACCTGCGAGGCTTCCGTGACATCAGACAAGAATGCACTCTGGCGCGAATGGCCGATTGTGCTGATCTGGTGCGCGTTTGCGCTGTTTACCTTCGCGGGCGCTTCATTGAAGCCTGACTATCTCGGCACGATGGCCTCGTTCGCGGTGCTTGCCGTGATCTTCGCGGTCATGCTGATGGCGGTGTTTCGCGTGGTGCACCACGCCGAATGCCTGGCGGCGATCTTCGGGGAGCCGCTTGGCACGCTGATCCTGACGCTTTCGGTGATCGGCATCGAGGTGGCGCTGATCACGGCGGTGATGCTGACCGGCGACAACGCGCCGACGCTTGCGCGCGACACCATGTTTTCGGTGCTGATGATCGTGCTGAACGGGCTTGTGGGGCTGAGCCTCCTCATCGGCGGGCTGCGGCACGGGTTGCAGGTATTCAACCTTTCCGGCGCCAATGCCTATCTGATCGTGCTTTTGCCGGTGGCGATCACCAGCCTGATACTTCCGAGCTTCACCTCGTCAGCGCCGGGCGGAGGGTTGTCGACGCTGCAGACCGTGTTCCAGATCGTGATTTCGCTGGTGCTCTACGGCATTTTCCTGCTGTTCCAGACGGTGCAGAACCCGGTGAGCTTCCAGCAGCCGCGCCATGGCGACGAGGCTCCGGATGACCATCACCACCATCTCCAGCCGAAGAGCGCCGGCTTTCATGCCGCGGGCCTGCTTCTGGCCCTGCTGCCGCTGGTGCTGATGTCGAAGAAGCTCGCCGTCTATGTCGATTTCGGCATTGCCCAGGTCGGCGCGCCGGTGGCGCTCGGCGGCTTCATCGTGGCGATCATGATCCTGACGCCGGAGGCGCTGGCAGCGCTGGAAGCCGCCCGCAAGAACCAGCTTCAACGCGCCGTCAATATCTGCCTTGGTTCGGCGCTCGCCACGATCGGCTTGACGGTGCCGGCGGTGCTGATCGCCGCGCATTTCGTCGGCCTGCCGATCGAGCTTGGCCTGTCGCCGGCGGGTGTCGTGGTGTTGACGCTGTCGCTCGCGATCAGCATCGTCACCTTCGTCGGCACCCGCACCAATTCGCTTCAGGGCGTGGTACATCTGGCGGTGTTCTTCGCCTACGTTATCTTGATCTTCGACGGCGATTTCTAAACTCTGCGGGGCAACTGAGGAGCGGGCATGCGAAACGACATCATCTTCGGCGCGGTGCTGCCCTATGCGGCATTTCTGGTCGCCCGTCACTTCGGCCTGTCGACCGTCCATGCGCTGGCGATCGGCTCGATCTTCCCGATCGCGGTGATCCTGATCACCTATGTCAGAAACCGCAGGCTCGCTCCGATCAGCGTGATCACGCTGGCTGCGACGCTCGCCTCGCTTGTCGGCAGCCTCTATTTCAACAGCGCCTATCTGGCGCTTTTGAAGAATTCGCTGATTACCGGCTTCGTCGGCCTGGTGTTCGCCGCCTCGCTGCTTATGCCGCGGCCGCTGGTGTTCTACTTCGCGACTGAAAAGGGCGGGGAGGAGCGCGCGAGCGGCAACCGGCTCTGGGAAGTCTCGCCGCCCTACCGGGCGCTGATGCGCCGGATGACGATCGCCTGGGCGGTCGTGCTGATCTGCGAGGCGACGGTGCGCGCGCTGCTCATCCCGCTGCTGCCGGTCGACATCTTCCTGGTGGTCTCGGAGGCGATGTGGATCGTGGTGTTCGCGCTGATGATCTCCTGGAGCCTGCGCTATGGCAGCCGCAAGGGCGAGGAGATTGCCTCCGCCGCCGGTGAAGGCGGGGGCGGTTGAGGGCCCCGGCGTATTGCCAAAGCCCGTCCCACTCTCCGCCGTCATGCTCGGGCCTGTCCTGAGTATCCAAGCACATATCAACGCGAGAAGCGTCTCGGATGATACGGTTTTCCGCCAACTCCGCTCGTGTGGAGCCGTGGTTAGATCCTCGGCACAGGGCCGAGGATGACGTCCGTAAAAAGGATAGGATTGTCAGTAAATTGACGGGGCCAATTGAGCGGCAACGGCGCGCCGGCGTTCCTCAGGCGCGCTCTTCCAAGAGCGCCTCGCCCTTCTTCTCGCGCACAAGATTGATGAAGCGGCGGAAGAGGTAGTGGCTGTCCTGCGGGCCGGGGGAGGCTTCCGGGTGGTGCTGGACGGAGAATACCGGCTTGCCGGCGAGTGCGATGCCGCAATTGGAGCCGTCGAACAGCGACACATGGGTTTCCGCGACGCCCTCCGGCAGCGAGGCCGAATCGACCGCGAAGCCGTGGTTCATCGACACGATCTCGACCTTGCCGGTGGTGTAGTCCTTCACCGGATGATTGGCGCCGTGATGGCCCTGATGCATCTTCACCGTCTTGCCGCCAAGCGCGATCGCGAGGATCTGGTGACCGAGGCAGATGCCGAAGATCGGCAGGCCGCTGTCGATCAGTTCGCGAATCACCGGCACGGCATATTCCCCTGTCGCGGCCGGATCGCCGGGGCCATTCGACAGGAACACGCCATCGGGCGAAAGCGCCAGGATCTGTTCCGCCGAGGTCTTGGCCGGCACGACCGTGACCTTGCAGTCAAGTCCGGCAAACAGCCGCAGGATGTTGCGCTTCACGCCGTAATCGATGCAGACGATGTGATAGCGGGCGTCGGCTTCGGCGAGCGTGTCGTAGCCTTCGTTCCACACCCACGGCTTTTCGTCCCATTTCGACGACTGGCCGGAGGTGGCCTCGATGGCGAGGTCGAGCCCTTCAAGCCCGCCCCAGGCCTTGGCCTTTGCCTTCAGCGCGTCGAGATCGAACTTGCCGGACGGCTCGTGGGCGATCACGGCATTGGGCGCACCATGCTCGCGGATCCAGGCGGTCAGCGCGCGGGTGTCGATGCCGGAAAGGCCGATAATGCCACGCTTCTTCAGCCAGGCGTCGAGGTCTTCGCTCGAGCGGTAGTTGGAGGGCGCGGTGATATCGGCCCTGAAGATCGCGCCGACGGCGCCGCGGCGGGCGGCGGGCACCAGGTCTTCGATATCCTCGCCATTGGCGCCGATATTGCCGATATGGGGGAAGGTGAAGGTGACGATCTGTCCGAGATAGGACGGGTCGGTCAGGATTTCCTGATAGCCGGTCAGCGCGGTGTTGAAGCAGACTTCCGCCTCGACGCTGCCTGTGGCGCCCACGCCCTTGCCGTAGATTACCGTACCGTCGGCCAGAACCAGCGCGGCCGTCGGCGTTTCCTGTGTCCATGGGGCAGTCATGATCATTCCTTGCTCGTCGCCGGCCGGGGCCGATTGAACGGGCCCTGTCCCGATCCTATATTAGAGCCCGAGCCAAAGGGTTCGCGGGCAAGCTGCGTTCGGGTAGGCCACTTTTTGATGCGGTTGCGGGAAAATAGTGAAACCGCGCTTGCGGGTCAATTGCTCTTGCGGCAAAGTTGTGGCATCTGCTCAAAATAAATGACGCGCCCGAAGATTTGATTTGATCGCAGCCCCGGTATTCGGTAAACGCCGCCGCCATTCGGCATGTGTCGATGCGGTACCTTGAAGATGGCGTTGCCAGGAGTGAATGAATGTTGCGCGATAAACTCGCACTTGCACAAAAAGACGCTTCGAAAGAGGAAGATCCGGTACGCTTCTGCACATTGAGACTGGTTCACGCGGCCATCAAGGACCGCGACCTGGCTCATCGTGCCAATGGCAAGGACCCCGTCAGCGATGACGACATCGCCGGGATTCTGTTCCAGATGCTGAAACAGCGCAAGGAATCCTCCCGCCTCTACGAAGAGAAGGGCCGGCCCGACCTTGCCGCTCAGGAGCGTCAGGAAATGGCGGTCATCCGCGAATTCCTCCCCGCCCAGTTGCCCGAGGATAAAATCCGCGAAGTCTGCGCCTCCGTGGTCGAGGAGACCGGCGCGCAGGGCCTGCGCGACATGGGCAGGTGCATCGAAACGCTGAAGGACCGCTATTCCGGCCAGATGGACTTCTCCAAGGCCTCCGGCGTGGTCAAGGACATGCTGAAATAGGTTTGTCTTGTCTGACTGCTGTGGATATCCGCAGTGGATATGTGGGATAAACCGCCCCGCGCCCGCTAAACCGTTGCGGGGCCTGTAGGCTGTCAGGCCTGCCGGCACACCCGAGGACCTTATGCGTTTTCCGCCATCCTTTCTCGATGAAATCCGCGACCGTGTGCCGATCTCGGCATTGATCGGCCAGCGGGTCACGTGGGATCGCAAGAAGACCAATGTCGGGCGCGGCGATTACTGGGCCTGCTGCCCGTTTCACGGCGAAAAATCCCCGAGCTTCCACTGCGAGGACCGCAAGGGCCGCTACCACTGTTTCGGCTGCGGTGTTTCCGGCGATCATTTCCGCTTCCTCACCGATCTCGATGGCATGAGCTTTCCCGAAGCCGTGCAGCGCGTCGCCGACATGGCGGGCGTCGCGATGCCGGAGCGCGACCCGCAGGCCGAACGCCGCGAGGAAAAGCGCCGCACGCTCATCGACGTCATGGAGCTTGCCGCGAGCTTCTTTCAGGACCAGCTTCAGACCGGGGCAGGGGCGAAGGCGCGGGCTTACTTGCGCGAACGCGGCCTTTCGGCGCGCACGATCGACACGTTCCGGCTCGGCTACGCGCCGGAAAGCCGCAATGCGCTGAAGGAGTTTCTTGCCTCCAAGGGCGTCGAGAAGCAGGAGATCGAGGCCTGCGGGCTTGTGGTCCACGGGCCGGATATCGCGGTCTCCTATGACCGTTTCCGCGACCGGATCATGTTTCCGATCCTGTCGTCACGCGAACAGGTGATCGCCTTTGGCGGCCGGGCGATGCGGCCGGACGCGCCGGCGAAATATCTCAATTCCAACGAAACCGAGCTGTTTCACAAGGGCAATGTGCTCTTCAACTTCGCCCGCGCTCGCCGGTCGCTTTCCGGCGCGGAAGGCGCGAAGACGATCATTGCGGTCGAAGGCTATATGGATGTGATCGCGCTCCATCAGGCCGGCATCGAAAACGCCGTCGCGCCGCTTGGCACGGCCCTGACCGAAAACCAGTTGCAACTGATCTGGCGCATGACCAGCGAGCCGGTGCTCTGCTTTGACGGCGATGGTGCGGGCATCCGCGCTGCCGAGCGCGCCGCCGGTCTGGCGCTGCCAATGCTCAAACCCGGCCACTCGCTGAAATTCGCGCTCTTGCCCGGCGGCAAGGATCCGGACGATCTGGTGCGCGAGGGCGGCCGGCAGGCGTTTGACGCCGTGATCGCCCAGGCCCGCCCGCTGGCCGACACCGTGTTCGAGCGCGAGGCCGGCCAGCCGGAAGCCGGCGAAACGCCGGAGCGGCGCGCGGCGATCGAGGCGCGGGTCAACGCGCTGGTGGCGACGATTGCGGACGAAAGCGTGCGCCGGCATTACCAGCAGGACTTCCGCAACCGGCTCTACCAGCGGTTCCGGGGAAGCTCGCGCGGCGGCGGGAATTTCGTCGGCGGCCGGGGCAATTTTTCCGGTGCCGCCAGAGCGGGCGGGCGGTACAACGCGCCGCGCGGCAATGGTCTTCTGTCGGCGTCCGAGCGCCTGTCGCGGTCCCCGCTCGCAAGCCTGCGTCCGGCGACCGCCAATCTCACCTTTCGCGAATGCCAGCTCGTGTTCTGCCTGATCTCGCATCCCGAACTGGTGCGCGAGGATTTCGACAGCATCTCGACGCTCTCCTTCGAGGCGGCCGAGATGCGGGCGTTCTGGCCGGCGTTTCTCGCCGAAGCCTCGCGCCCCGACATGGGACGGGAAAAGCTGCGGCAGCGGCTGGAGGAAGCGGGCTTTGCAGGGCTCGTCGACCAGATTTCCGCCCATGTCGGGCGCAATGTCAACTGGATCGCTGGACCCGACGCCGCGCTGGAGGACGTCCGCGAGGTCTATCACCAGGCGCTGGCGCTTCATAACCGCGCACGCTCGCTCGCCCGCCACAAGAGCGAGCTGGAACGCGAGATCGCCGAGGCGACGGAGGAGGGCAATGCGGAGCTGCTTTCCGAACTGATGCCGGCTCTGGTTTCCGTTCAAAACGAAATCGCCCGCATCGACAATCAGGAGGCCGAAATCGACGGTTTCGGCCTGATGTCCGGACGCGGCGGAAAATCCGGAGCGGGCGGATAAAGCGCTGCGGGAAAGCAATTCCGGGATGCGCCCGAACCGATTCCTTTCGCCCGCCACTTGTATTTGCGGCGAAGCATTCTAAATTAACGTTTCTAGGGCCGACAGAGAGCTGCATCGGTTCCTGTCATCGTCAGAAGCGTCTCATGGGCGGATTTTCGATATGAAATCACGCAAATATGGAAATGACGCTTGACGGATGGCGAAAATCTGGGAATCACCAGTGCGGATGGCAGTGAGCAGCACATTTTCATGATCTGGACAGCATTCACCGGGGGTGATGAAAGCCGCCGCGTTGAAGTCTGTCCTGTTCATGTGTGGTTTTTTGAATCCGGCAGACCTCGCAAAAGAGGTCCTTAATCATTTGCCGGTATGCCGCTTGGCAACAGCGACAAAGCGTCAGGGAAACAATATTTATGGCTACGAAAGTCAAGGAAAACGAAGAAGCCGAAACCGAACGCGAAGGCGGTACCGACGGCCCTCTCCTGGACCTTTCCGATGACGCCGTCAAGAAGATGATCAAGGCCGCCAAGAAGCGCGGCTATGTCACCATGGATGAGCTGAATTCCGTTCTCCCGTCCTCGGAGGTAACCTCCGAGCAGATCGAGGACGTCATGTCCATGCTCTCCGAAATGGGCATCAATGTCGTCGAAGATGAGGACGAAGTCGATAACGACAACAATTCCGACGATAGCTCCGACGACAGCGACAGCGATAATGACAGCGACAGCACCGAAGTCGCGACCACGACCGGTTCGGCTGTAGCGCAAACCAAGAAGAAAGAGCCCACCGATCGCACCGACGATCCGGTGCGCATGTATCTGCGCGAGATGGGCTCGGTCGAGCTTCTGTCGCGCGAGGGCGAAATCGCGATCGCCAAGCGGATCGAGAGCGGCCGCGAGACGATGATCGCCGGCCTTTGCGAAAGCCCGCTGACCTTCCAGGCGCTGATCATCTGGCGCGACGAGCTGAACGAAGGCACGACTCTTCTGCGCGAGATCATCGATCTGGAGACCACCTATTCCGGTCCCGAGGCCAAGGCTGCGCCGCAGTTCCAGAGCCCTGAAAAGATCGAGGCCGACCGCAAGAAGGCCGAGGAAAAGGAACAGGCCCGCAAGAAGCGCTCCGACGACGTCACCGATGTCGGCGGCGAGGGCGTGCAGCCGGAGGAAGACGACGAGGAGGATGATGAATCCAACCTGTCGCTGGCCGCCATGGAGGCCGAACTTCGTCCGCAGGTCATGGATACGCTCGACCTGATCGCCGAGACCTATGTGAAGCTCAGGAAGCTGCAGGACCAGCAGGTGGAGGCGCGGCTTGCCGCTACTGGCACGCTGACCAACGCCCAGGAGCGCCGCTACAAGGAGCTCAAGGAAGGGCTGATCACGGCTGTGAAGTCGCTGTCGCTCAACCAGAACCGCATCGATCTTCTGGTCGAGCAGCTCTATGACATCAACAAGCGGCTCGTGGAAAACGAAGGCAAGCTGTTGCGCATGGCGACCCATCGCGGCGTCAAGCGTGACGACTTCCTGGAGCATTATCACGGCGCCGAACTTGACCCGAACTGGATGAAATCGATCGGCAATCTTTCCGGCAAGGGCTGGAAGGAATTCGCCAGCCAGGATGGCGCCGATATCAAGGTGATCAGAAGCGAGATTCAGAGCCTTGCGACCGAAACCGGCATCTCGATTGCCGAGTTCCGCCGCATCGTGCACATGGTCAAGAAGGGTGAGCGCGAGGCGCGCATCGCAAAGAAAGAGATGGTGGAAGCCAATCTCCGTCTGGTGATCTCGATCGCGAAGAAATACACCAATCGCGGCCTCCAGTTCCTCGATCTCATTCAGGAAGGCAATATCGGCCTGATGAAGGCGGTCGACAAGTTCGAGTATCGCCGCGGCTACAAGTTCTCGACCTATGCGACCTGGTGGATCCGGCAGGCAATCACCCGTTCGATCGCCGACCAGGCCCGCACGATCCGTATTCCGGTGCACATGATCGAGACGATCAACAAGATCGTCCGCACATCGCGCCAGATGCTGCACGAGATCGGCCGCGAGCCGACGCCTGAGGAACTTTCCGAAAAGCTCAACATGCCGCTCGAAAAGGTCCGCAAGGTGCTGAAGATCGCCAAGGAGCCGATCTCGCTCGAAACCCCGGTGGGCGACGAGGAAGATTCGCATCTCGGTGACTTCATCGAGGACAAGAACGCGCTGCTGCCGATCGATGCCGCGATCCAGGCGAACCTCCGCGAGACCACGACCCGCGTTCTCGCCTCGCTGACGCCGCGCGAGGAACGCGTGCTGCGCATGCGCTTCGGCATCGGCATGAACACCGACCATACGCTGGAAGAAGTCGGCCAGCAGTTCTCGGTCACCCGCGAACGTATCCGCCAGATCGAGGCCAAGGCGCTCCGCAAGCTGAAGCACCCGAGCCGCTCGCGGAAGCTCCGGAGCTTCCTGGATAGCTGAGATGGCGAAAGCCAAACCGTGATGATCAAGAACCCGGCTGAAAGGCCGGGTTCAGTTTATTGACAAACCTGTCCTCAAATTCGGCGTCATCCTCGGGCTTGACCCGAGGATCCAGGCAGCGCGGCAAGGATTCGCAATAGATTGTAACAAATTCAATGACTTAGGTCGCCTTGATGCTCGGCTCAAGTCCGAGCATGACCCCTGTGAGGAAGGTCAGGAAGGTGTCAAACTGCAGATTCAGGAGTTTGCCCGCGGTCTGAACCCGGCTGAGAGGCTGGGTTTTTGCCTCCTGAAAAAGCAAACCTTACGAGCCGCCGTCTTGTGCGGACCTGTCCCGAGCATCCAGGCACGTTTCAGCGCGACAGGCGTGTCGGGACGGAATCTACTTGAAAACACAACATTATCGGTCACTCACTGCGCTCGTAGCGAGGCGTGGTTAAATCCTCGGGACAAGCCCGAGGAAGACGTTCGTATGGGTGGCGGGTTTGTCGACAGGGTAAACGCGACCGATAGATCGGGTTCTCGATTTACGGCGATAATGAAATTCTCGTGCCCGACGCTGCGTCAGAAGCTTGGCCGCGCTCCGGTGACCGAAAGACAAGTTCATACACCGATCCGCTTCGCGATATCGCTGTTTGCCGCCATGCCGGTAACGGACCGGCGCCCTGCCGCGCGCCGGTTCAAGGCGTTGTGGCGCAGGGAACAGAAACCTATTCCGTGACCTGCAGGTTGACGGCCTTGGGGCCCTTGCCGCGGCGGTCCGGCTCGGTGTCGTAGCTGACCTTCTGATTTTCGGTCAGGCCCGTCAGTCCGGACGACTGCACGGCGGAAATATGGACGAAGATGTCCGCGCCGCCATTGTCCGGCTTGATGAAACCGTACCCCTTGTCGGTATTGAAAAACTTTACGATGCCAGTTTCGGCCATGCTTCAAGGTCCTTTTCTCGCCCATTCCCTTGCTGATGGAGGGGAGGGGCAGATATTTCGATGCTCGTTTTGCCCTGAGGGGCAGCGCAGGCGTTTCTCGAATTTGGAGGAAAGGTGCCTTTTATTACCGCGGGTTCCGATTTGCCTGGACAACGAAAGCAGGCCAAATCAAGGTCCGCCCGAAAAATTAGCGTTTCCGGCGCGCATCAGATTATATGGTCTTCCCGTGCTCGCAAAATGCCCGAACATGAACAGAATGCGGTGTTTGGGGGTTTTTGGCAAGCGAAACTTTGGAATCGGACCTTCAGGCCCGCTAACGGGCAGGGTATCCGTGTAACGGCCAGTCCCTAATCAAATGATTATCTGGAACTATTTTCTTTTATACTGTGTCAACGGGTTTTGGCTGTGCTACCGTTGAAACGGTGTCGACAAAGCCTGTGACCTAAGGGAGGGAGGCCTAGCTTTTGCCGACGAAGCTGGTGTAGGAGCGAGTAACCGGCCAAGCATGACGAGCGCGCGGGCGGTGCGCAAATACTTGACTGGCAAATACCGGGGGTCCGCCATGCGTCGTGACATGTTCATACGCTTTCTTGCGTCTGTTGTCGTGCTCTGCTGTTTCGCGTCCGTCGGCGCGCGCGCTTTCGAATATCGCCAGATCGAGGGCTGGGCGGTCAGCTGCAACAACGCCTATACCTGCAACATATCCCTGACCTCGGCCGCCGGTGCGAGCGGCGGCGCTACGCTTGCCGCCATCCAGTGGCAGCGCTCGGTCGCGCCATCGGCCCCGCTCACCCTCAGCATTCCCTATCCGCCCGGTTTCCTGCCGCGGGGCGATGCCTCCGGCGCGATCACCATCGCGGTCGATGGCGTCACGGGGTTTTCCGCCGATATAGCGAGCCTCGTGCGGGAGGATGCGCTTGGCATGTTCGGCGTCAACGAACCCGAGGTTCTGGTGGCGCTGTTCCGCAAGATGTCAGACGGCGCCAGAGCGACGATCCGCTACGAGGGCGGGATCGGATCGTTTTCCTCCGAGATCGTGTTGACCGGGCTTTCCGACGCCGCCCGCTTCATCGACGACTGGCAGGGCCGCGGCGGTCGCACCGATGCGCTGATCGATGTCGGGGAAAAGATGCCGCCCGAAAGCGTCGATATCTGGACGATCGATAGCTACGATCAGCTCCCGCCCTCGGTTCTGCGCAATCTGAGCGATCCCGAAAGCGCGTGCTATACCGATCAATCCCATATCGATCAGGCGGACGCCTTCGCCTTCAGCACCGGCAAGAGCACCATCATGCTTCTGCCCTGCGGGCCTTCCGGCGCCTATAACCAGCCCTATCAGCTCTATGTCGGCAAGGATGACGAGTTCCACCGCGCGGAATTTCCCAATGTCAGCGATGCCGGCATCACCGTTCTCGATACCGTCTACAACGTCAATTTCGATCTGAAGGAAAAGCTGTTGTCTTCGGTCTATCTCGGTCGCGGGCTCGGCGATTGCGGGTTGGCGCATTACTGGACGATCAACGAGGCCGCCGCCGGCAATCCTCTGGCGCTCACGCTGGAGCGCTCGAAGACGGCCTGCGACGGCGTCGATATCGGTCCGGAAAACTGGCCGGAGATCTGGCGCCCGCAAATGACGGCGGATGAGAGGCAGGAGCAGTAACGCTCACTCGGCCCGGTAGACCCGCAACAGCGCGCCATCGGGCTCGTCCGTCACCAGCAGAACAGCGCCGTCGGGCGCGACCTTCACATCGCGCAGCCGGCCGAATTCGCCGGCAAACAGCCGGTTTTCGGTGGCGGGCATGCCGCTCTCGTCAAGGCCGATGTGAGACAGAAGCTGGTCCTTCAACGCGGTGACCAGGAAATCGCCATCCCATTCGGGAAACATATCGCCCCGGTAGACCGCGATCGCCCCCGGCGCGATCGACGGGTCCCAGTAGTAGAGCGGCTGTTCAAGCCCCGGCGCCTTGGTGCCCTGTCCGATCTTCGCGCCCGAATAATGCACGCCGTAGGAGATTTCCGGCCAGCCATAGTTCTGGCCGGCGCGCGGTATATTGATCTCATCGCCGCCGCGCGCGCCGTGTTCAACGGTGTAAAGCGTGCCGGTCTCCGGATCGATGGTGATGCCCTGCGGGTTGCGGTGGCCGATAGACCAGATTTCCGGCTCCCAGCCCTCAGGCGTGGGGTTGTTTTGCGGGATGCCGCCATCGGGCGTGATGTGGAGGATCGAGCCGGCGTGATCGCCCGGGTCCTGCGCCCGCTCGCTTTCGCCGCGATCGCCGATGCCGAAGAACAGATTGCCGGCGCTGTCGATCGCAATGCGCGAGCCGAAATGACGATTGGTGCCGGAAAACCGGTTCATCGCGAAAATCTGGCTGACATTCTCAAGAAGCGCCTGCTGACGGTCGAGCGTTGCGCGGAAGACCGCCGTTCCCTGGCCGCCGTCGCCGGAAACGGAGGCGGTCAGATAGATGCGGCCGTTTTCGCTGAAGCCGGGATCGAGCGCGACATCGAGCAGGCCGCCCTGGCCGGCGGAATAGACCTCGGGAACACCGTTGACCTGTTGCGTCGCGCCATCCTTTGAAACGATGTTGAGGCGGCCGGGCCGCTCGGTAACCAGATAGCCGCCATCGGGCAGAACCTCGACGGCCCAGGGGTGGGCAAGACCATGGGCGATACGCTCGACCTCAAGCGGCGGGGTGGCCTCCTGCGCGGCGGATGGAAACGGAGAAAAGGCAAGGGCCGCGATCATGCCGGCCAGGACGGGGGTGGCTTTCATAAAAGTCTCCTCTCGTTTTACCGGTGACGTATGGCGCTCCGCGCGCTGCTCAAGTGGCGCGGCTTACACAAACCCGTGAACCGCGACACGGAACGCGAAGCTTCTGTTCAGAAGTCCTTGAGGTCGTTGCGTTGCCTGCGCTCGGCGTCGGCCTTCAGATGGCTCACATTTTCGCGCCATAGGTAGGACGCGCCGACGACCATGGCGAGGCAGATCGCAAACATCGCCGCGATCATCAGATCGCGCGCGGCGGTGTGGGACAGAAGGCCCTGAAGCGCGCTGCCGCCCGGCGAGGAAAAGGGCAGGTAGCCGTCAAACAGCATTGCCCCGCCATTCGTTCCCGGCAGAGGGGCGGATTGCCATGCCTGGTCGGCCGAAGCCACGGCCGGCGCGAACGCCGTCAGAACCGGCAGCGCCGCAAAAGCAAAAATCCCGCGTTTGATGAAAATCGAGCGCCTGGCGATCCCTCTCGCCATCCGTTTGACCATCCTCATGTGCCTTCTCCTTCGGCAATGTTTCAGCGCATCGTCATAACGCCATGTAAATACGTCGCCTTCTGGATGAATGATGGTCGAACACGAACCATTTTGAGGCGGAATCATGGGAGCGGATTTGTGCCGCCACTGAAGTTGAGACGGCGGAATATCTCCGGTTGTGCGCTGAAACGGTCAATCCGCGACGATAGCGCTTGAAACCGCAGGCGAATTGCGTTTAGACCAAACGCTTGGAAGTTGTCGCTCGCTGCAGCGCTTTCCAAGGATCAATCTAGATATCAGGACATTGAAAATGGCCCTTCTTGCTGACGCTCTCTCTCGTGTGAAGCCTTCCGCCACCATCGCCGTGGCCCAGAAAGCGCGCGAACTCAAAGCGAAAGGCCGCGATGTCATCAGCCTTGGCGCGGGCGAGCCCGATTTCGATACGCCCGACAACATCAAGGCCGCCGCGATCGACGCGATCAACCGCGGCGAGACGAAGTATACGCCGGTTGCCGGCATCCAGCCGCTGCGCGAGGCGATCGCCGCCAAGTTCAAGCGCGAGAACAATCTCGACTACACGGCCGCGCAGACGATTGTCGGCACGGGCGGCAAGCAGATCCTGTTCAACGCTTTCATGGCGACGCTGAACCCGGGCGATGAAGTCATCATCCCCGCACCGTACTGGGTTTCCTATCCGGAAATGGTGGCGCTTTGCGGCGGCACGCCGGTGTTTGTTTCGGCAACACAGGAGCATGGCTTCAAGCTTCAGGCCGAAGACCTCGAAAAGGCGATCACGCCGAAGACCAAATGGTTCATCTTCAACTCGCCGTCCAACCCGTCTGGCGCTGCCTATACCCATGACGAGCTGAAGGCGCTGACCGATGTGCTGATGAAGCACGAGCAGGTTTGGATCCTGACCGACGACATGTATGAGCACCTGACCTTCGGGGATTTCAAGTTCGTGACGCCGGCGGAAGTGGAGCCGGGCCTCTATAACCGCACGCTGACGATGAACGGCGTGTCCAAGGCCTATGCGATGACCGGATGGCGTATCGGCTATGCCGCCGGCCCTGCCGAGCTGATCACCGCGATGACCACGATCCAGAGCCAGCAGACCTCGGGCGCGTGCTCGATCGCGCAGTGGGCCGCGGTCGAGGCGCTCAACGGCAATCAGGATTTCATCGCCGAAAGCAAGAAGGCCTTCGAAAAGCGTCGCGATCTGGTGGTTTCCATGCTCAACCAGGCCCCCGGCATCGAGTGCCCGACGCCCGAAGGCGCGTTCTACGTCTATCCGTCCTGCGCCGGGCTGATGGGCAAGACCTCGCCGGGCGGCAAGGTGATGGAGACCGACGAGGATTTCGTGACCGAACTTCTGGAAGCGGAAGGCATTGCCGTCGTTCACGGCTCGGCCTTCGGTCTCGGCCCCAACTTCCGCATTTCCTACGCGACCTCGGAAGCCGAACTGGAAGAATCCTGCATGCGCATCCAGCGTTTCTGCAACGCCTGCAAGTGAGGCGTGCTGCGGCTTGTTGACAAGCCTCGCCCCACTCTCGTTCGTCACCCTCGGGCTTGTCCCGAGGGTCTAAGCACGTATCGACGCGACAGGCGTGTCGGGCGAAAACTAGATTTGCAACAACCGTTTACAGGCCCGCCAACGCCGCTCGTGTGGAACGGTGGATAGATCCTCGGGTCAAGCCCGAGGATGACGTCCGTAGAATGGATAGGCGGGAGAGCCGTCTCGCGGCGTGCCGCAAGGCGCGCCCTTTTTCGTTGCGGGTCGCGGCGTGATGCAGCTATAGACTGTCACCGCGTTTGCCGGACTTGCTTCGGGCGGCGCGGGGACCGAATGAGTGCGGGAGATCATGCGCCACACTTTCCACGACAATGTCTTGCTGCGCCGCCTTGTTGCGGCGGGATTTCTGGCTGCCTGTCTGCTGCTGGTCGCTGCCGTCACTCCTGTCTTTGCCCAGGATGCGCCAGCGCCGCAGACAACCGCCGATCAGCCCATGACCGTCGGCGTGCATGCTCTGCCGCCCTATGTCATGCAGAACAAGGATGGCAGCTGGTACGGGCTCGGCATCGATATGCTGGACGTGATGAGCCGCCGGCTCGGCAGGGAATATCGCCTCGTCCAAGCCATGCCCGATGCGATGGTGCAGGATGTGGCGGGCGGAAAGCTCGACATGGCGCTGGGCGGGGTGCCGATCAATGCGGCCGACGAGGCGGTGATCGATTTCTCGGTGCCCTATTACAGCGGCGATCTCGGCGTCGCGTTGCGCGTGGTCGACAAGATCGGCCCGACGATGATGTTCCAGCTTCTGACCTCGCCGGCCTTCCTCTATATGCTCGGCCTGCTGACCGGGCCGGTCTTCGTCATCGGCGCGCTGATCTGGCTTCTGGAGCGGCGCGCCAATCCGGAGCAATTCGAGCCGCGCCCGGCGCGCGGCGTGTTTTCCGGCTTCTGGTGGGCGACCGTGACGATGACCACGGTGGGCTATGGCGACAAGGCGCCGGTGACCTTTTTCGGCAGACTTCTGGCGATGGCCTGGATGTTCACGGCCTTGATCCTTGCCGCGATCACCACCGCGCAGCTTGCTGCCGGGCTGACATCATCGCTGCACACCAATTTCGTCGATAACATCCACGATCTCTCCGGGCTGACGGTCGGCACGATCGCCGATTCGCCGGCCGCCGCCGAACTCGGCCTGCTCAACCTTTCCTTCACCTCTTTCGACACCGTCCCGGACGGCCTCAATGCGCTCGAGAACCACGATATCGACGCGTTCATCTATGATCGCGCAATTCTGCAATGGTCGCTCGACAACTACCGTGACCTCTATCTGAGCAATCTGGAGTTCATGCAGCAGAACTACGCCCTGATCCTTCCCCAGAACGATCCGGAGCGCGACGCGATCAACATCGCGATCCTGCAGACGCTCGAGTCCCAGCAATGGCATCTCATCCTTGAGCGCTATCTGGCGTCGGGCGTGCGCTAGCGGCCTTGCCCGACCTGCCGATATAGGCGGACATGCCCTTTACCAGCGCATCGAAGGTGACGCGGCAGCGGGGCGAGCGGCGCAGGTCTTCATGCATGGCGATCCACAGCGGGAGCTGGAACGGGATCTGGCCGTGCAGCACCTCCGTCAGCGCGGGATCGCGTTCGCCGAGCGGCCGCTGGCAAAGGCCGAACCCGCAGCCGGCGCGAATGGCGGCAAGCTGGGCGAGATTGCTGTCGGAACGGAAGGTAAAGCCGGGCAGGGCAAGGTCGGGAAAGGCCTCCAGCACATCGCGCACATAGGCGAGCTCCCGGTCGAAGCCGATCGTCGGCAGCCCCTTCAGGTCTTCGATCGTCCGCGGCGTGCCGGCTCGGGCGATCACGTCGTTGCGGGCAAAGCAGCCGATCGGGATTTTGCCGATATGGCGCACCACCAGCGCCGACTGGCTCGGCTCGACCATGCGCAGCGCGATATCGGCCTTGCGGTTCAGCAGGTCTTCCACGGCGTCGGAGACGGAAAGCTCGAACTCCAGCCTGGGATAGGTGGCCATCACCGGCGCGAGGATCTCCGGCAGGACTTCGACCGCAATGACATCGGAAGCGCTGATGCGCACGCTGCCGGAGATCTGGTCGCGGGTTTCGGAGGAGGCCCGTCGCATGGCGTTTGCGGAGGCGGCCATGGCCTCGGCGAGCGGTCTCATCGCGCGTGCAGTGTCGGTCGGCTCCAGTCCGCGCTGCGAGCGGGTGAAAAGCTGCTGGCCGGCGTCGCGCTCCAGCGCCTCGATATGGCGGCCAACGGTTGGCTGGGTCAGACCCAGAAGCCGCGCGGCGCCGGAAAGCGAGCCGCTTTCAAGCACCGCAAGAAAGGTGCGGTAATAATCCCAACTCTGCGTATCCATAAAAATATGTATATCAATAGCACGATTTTATACAATTCCGTTTAATGAGATTTACCCCGATATTGCAGTCACACTCGAATGAAGGAGACGGCAATGTCGGACATGAACAGACAACCCGTGGCGCTTGTTCTTGGAGCCACAGGCGGCGTTGGCGGCGCGGTGGCCCGGGCGCTGCATGATAGGGGCTACCATATCCGCGCGCTCAATCGCGACCCGTCCAGATTGGACGGACGTCTGGCGCATTATGAATGGATCAAGGGCGACGCGATGCGCCGCGCGGACGTGGAGAACGCGGCGCGGGGCGCGGAGCTGATATTCCACGGGGTCAACCCGCCCGGTTACAAGGACTGGGACAAGCTGGTTCTGCCGATGCTTGAAAACACCATCGGCGCGGCGCGCCTCGCCAATGCCCGCATCCTGTTTCCGGCCACGATCTACAATTTCGGGCGCGATGTGTTTCCCTATCCGCACGAGGATAGCCCGCAGAACCCGCACACCCGCAAGGGACGCATCCGGGTTGCGGTGGAAGAGCGTCTCAGGGAAGCGGCCTTTGAGGGCACCCAGGTCATTCTGGTGCGCGCGGGCGATTTCTTCGGCGGCGGTGCCGCGGGCAACAGCTGGTTCGGTCAGATGGTCAAGCCGCATGCGCCGCTCACCCGGATCACCAATCCGGCAACCCCCGGCGTCGGCCATCAATGGGCCTATCTGCCCGATCTCGCCGAAACCTTCGCGCAGCTTAACGACAGGGCAGGGCAGTTGTCGAAATTCGCCAACTTCCATTTCGAGGGCTTTTACGATGCCGACGGCATGCAGATGGCGGAGGCGATCCGCCGGGTCTCCGGCGATCCGAAGCTGAAAGTCAGCCGTTTTCCGTGGTTCGCGGTGCCGCTGCTTGCGCCGTTCATGACCCTGATGCGTGAGGTGCTGGAGGTGCGCTATCTCTGGAAGGAGCCGATGCACATGACCAACGAAAAGCTGGTTGCCGTGCTGGGCCGCGAGCCGCGCATCCCGCTCGATACCGCGATCCGCAACGCGCTTGAGGATATCGGGGTCACCCCGCCGCGATCCTCCGCCCCGGAACCGCTGCGCATCAAAGGCCCAGTATCGAGAGCATGATGAAGGTGGCAAACAGCACGAAATGCGTCATCCCCTCGATCGCGTTGGTCTCGCCGTCATTGATGTTGATGGCGGCGACGACCAGCGTGATGGCGGTCATGGTGATCTGAACCGGGGTCATCGCCATGGTGAAGGGCTGGCCGGTGAAAAGCGCGATCGCCTCGATCACCGGAACGGTCAGGATCACCGTGGAAAGCGATGCGCCGAGCGCGATGTTGACGACTGCCTGCATGCGGTTTTGCAGCGCTGCTCGCAGCGCTGTCAGGATTTCCGGTCCGGCAGCGATCGCGGCCACCAGAATGGCGGTCAGCGCCAGCGGCGCGCCCGTGCCTTCCAGCCCGTCATTGAGAAAGGCGGACATGAACTCCGCAAGCAACCCGATCACGGCCACGCCTACGATGAGGGTGATAACGGAGGTCGTGGTGGAGCCTTCCTCTGCTGCATGGCCGGTCTCGCCTTCGGTGGCCTTCTTCATGCGCGGATAGCGATAGGCGAAGAAATAGCTGTGCTGGCCGACCTGCAGCTTCAGGAACAGCGCATAAAGCGCGATCATGGCGGCAATGGTGAAGCCGGAATAGATATGCCAGCTTGCCTGCGGCACGAAATCGGGCACGACCATGGAGATGCCCATGGCGGTCATGATCATCACCGAATAGGTCTTTCCCGAATCATCGTTATAGGGCTGCTCGCCGTGCTTCAGCCCGCCAAGCAGCGCCGCCAGCCCGAGAATGCCGTTGATGTCCAGCATGACGGCGGCATAGATGGTGTCGCGCACCAGCGTCGGCTGCTGGCTCTCGCGCATCATGATGACGAGGATGATCACCTCCACCAGCACGGCGGAAAGGGTGAGGATCATGGTGCCGTAGGGGTCGCCGGCCTTGGCGGCGAGGATTTCGGCGTGGTGGGCGACCCGCATCGAGGCGCAGGCGATCGATACGACCAGCAGGGCCGTGGCCAGAAGCGAAAAAATCTGCCCGGCATGCATAACGTCATGTTCGAGGAACCAGGCAAGCGCGCCCACAGGAAGCGCCTGCAGCAGCAGGATTTCACCGCGCAGAAAGGTCAGCATAGATTGACAAGGCCCCCATGATGGCGCCGATGGCGGCGCGTTGATCCCTGAGCGCTCCTGACGTGATCAGCCGCCGAGGGGAGGGTAGTCGACATATCCCTTGGCATCGCCGCCGAAAAGCGTTCTCTGATCCAACGCATTAAGCTGGGCATTGATCCGCAGCCGGCGCACCAAATCCGGATTGGCGATGAAGGCGCGGCCGAAGGAGATGAGGTCGGCCCGCTCGTTTTCGAGCGCATCAATCGCGAGCTGGCGGTCATAGCCGTTGTTGAGCATCCACGCGCCGGAGCCATCCGTGCGGTAGTAGGTCTGGCGCATTTCCTCGTAGTCGAAAGGCCGCGGGCCCTGGCTGTAATTGCGGTCCCCGCCGGTCGCGCCCTCTATGATATGGATATAAGCGAGGTCGTAGGCGCTGAGCTGGCTTGCCAGATAGTTGAACAGAACCTGCGGATTGTCGTCATGAACATCGTTGGAGGGAGCCACCGGCGAAAGCCGGATCGCCGTGCGGCCTGGCCCGATCTCGCGCGAGATCGTTCCGACGACGTCGAACATGAAACGCGCCCGGTTCTCGATCGGGCCGCCATAAAGATCGGTGCGATGGTTGCTGCCGGAGCGCAGGAACTGATCGATGAGATAGCCGTTGGCGCCGTGGATCTCGACGCCGTCGAAGCCGGCCTCCAGCGCGCGGGCTGCGGCGCGACGGTAATCGTCGATGATTCCCGAAATTTCGAAGGGCTTCAGCGCGCGCGGCATCGAGGTCTCGATGAAGTCGCTGGTCGCATCGGAATAGACCACGAAGGTCTTGGCGCGCGCCTGCAGGGCCGATGGCGCCACCGGCGGGTCGCCGAAGGGCTGGAGCGATTTGTGCGAAACCCGGCCGACATGCATCAGCTGGCAGAATATCTTGCCGCCGGCCTCGTGCACCGCCCTGGTGACATTTTTCCAGCCCTCGACCGCGGCATCGGTGTAGAGGCCCGGGGCGTTGGAATAGCCCTGGCCCTGCTCGGTGATCGCGGTCGCTTCCGAAATGATCAGGCCCGCGCTTGCCCGCTGGCGGTAATAATCGACATTGAGTTCGTTCGGAACGGCTTCAGGCGAGCGATTGCGCATCAGCGGCGCCATAATGATGCGGTTCTCGATTGTGACATCGCCGATCGTTATGGGGTCAAAGAGGTTAGCCATCAAATTCCTTCCGGTGCCTACTTGTAGCGGAGGCCCGGCGCAGGCGCAATTTACAGCCTCCGTCCCGGCTTGCCGTCGCGACGGCAGCTTTCCCAAGCTTGCCTGCCGTCTTTCTACATGGCTTACGCTCTAATGTATAAACCAAAAGAAAGCGTTTACGCACCTCAAAGGTCAGCGTTTCGAAGGACGCCGGCGATGCACAAAAAAAAGGGCCTCCGAAACGGGGCCCTTGTAAGTGTGAAGGTAAAACCTCCAGAGGGGAACAGCTGCTGCAATACGGCTGGGATGCCGTATCGAACGCATCAGCTATAATCGATATGGTTCTTTTTTGTGCGCGTTGCAATAGTTTTCATCGCAGATTGCGGAAAAAAACAACAAATTCCTGCGGGCAAAAAAAAGAGGGCCACCGGAAAAACCGGGGCCCTTTGAGTTAGAAGGTCTCTCAAAACCTCCAGAGGGGAACAGCTGCTGCGGTGCACCAGGGAGAAGTTGGGCACCACCTGCATCAGCTGCGCGCTATATGCCCCCGAATTAGGCATTTCACAATGCATCTTTGTGCATGGCTGCCATGCGAAAGATGAAAAATGCAGCAGTTTTTGCTCAAATTTAGGACGGACGGCAATATAGCTTAAAAAATAGGCGAAATTTACCGGAGTATTGACAGCCCTCTTCACCCCCTCGGCGTCATCCTCGGGCTTGACCCGAGGATCCAGGCAGGTTGGTACAGCGTTAAAAAACAACCCTATAATTCAATTGGTTGGTCAGTATGGATGCTCGGGTCAAGCCCGAGCATGACTCTCTGGGTGGGGCATCAACGATCGAAAACTCTGAAGCCGCGGCTCTGTCAGCAGTCTGATTTACCGCGTGTTTTTCGTGATAATGCCGCTGCAAGCGAGGGATTGCCGCGCAGCCGAAGGGGGAGGGAGCCTCAGAAGCTCCAGTTGCGGGCCTTGGCGACGATGAAATCGCGGAAGACTTTCAGCTTGGCGGAGTTCTTCAGCTCGTCCGGGTAGCAGAAATATGTGTCGAAGCTCGGTACATCGGCATGGGTGACGAGCTGCAGCAGGCCGGGATCGCGGCCGACGATATAATCCGGCAGCATGACGATGCCGATTCCCAGGAGCGCCGCCCGCTTGATCGAGGTCAGCGAATTGATCTGCAGGTGCGCCGGGCGCGGGCTGTCGGGAGATCGGCCGGCGATCTCCAGCCAGTTCACGTCGAGCAGATAGGCGGGCGCCGGCTCGCCGAAGGTGATGATTCGGTGATTGTCGAGGTCTTCCAGCGACTGCGGCTCGCCATGCCGGTTGATATAGGAGGGCGAGGCGTAAACATGCATGTGCACGGTGAACAGCTTGCGCTGGATCAGGTCCGGTTGCTGCGGCTGGCGCAGACGGATGGCGCAATCGGCATGGCGCATGTTCACGTCCAGCTCCTCATTGTCGAGGATGAGCTGGATCTGCATGTCCGGGTAAAGCTGGAGGAATTCCTGCACCTTGTCGGTGAGCCAGCCCTGGCCGAGGCCGACCGTGGTGGTGACCCTCAGCTTGCCTGACGGCTTTTCCTTGGTCTCGGTCAGCCGCGAGCGCACGCTTTCGAGCTTCAGCAGCACGTCGTTGGCGGTGCGATAAAGCAGTTCGCCCTGTTCGGTGAGAATCAGGCCGCGGGCGTGGCGGTGAAACAGCTTGACGCCGACATCCTGTTCCAGCGCGGAGACCTGCCGGCTGATCGCCGATTGCGAGAGATGGAGCTTGTCGGCGGCATGCGTGAACGATCCTGCCTCCGCCGCGGCATGAAAGATCCTGAGCTTGTCCCAGTCCAGAGGCATGCTCGTACTTTTCATTTGCCTTACTCCGCGGCAGCCAGCGTGCCGGTCTTTTGCCCTGTCAGAAAGCGTTCCGCCTCAAGTGCGGCCATGCAGCCCATGCCGGCCGCCGTCACGGCCTGACGGTAATTGTCGTCCGTGACATCGCCGGCGCCGTAGACGCCCTCGATGCTGGTCTTGGTCGTGCCCGGCTCGGTCCACAGATAGCCGTTGGGCTTCAGGCGGAGCTGGTCGCGGATCAGGTCGACCTGCGGCGTGTGCCCGATCGCGATGAACACGCCATCGGCGGGGATGGTCTGCTTCTCGCCGGTCTTGACATTCTTCACCGCAACGCCGGTCACCGAAGGCGGAAGCGGCGGCACGGCGCTGGTGCCGACGATTTCTTCCACCGCGTGATCCCAGACGATCTTCACGTTTTCGAGCGCGAACAGCCTTTCCTGAAGGATGCGTTCGGCGCGGAACGTGTCGCGCCGGTGCACGACCGTCACGGACTTGGCGATATTGGCAAGATAAAGCGCTTCCTCGACCGCCGAATTGCCGCCGCCGACGACCACCACGTCCTTGCCGCGATAGAAGAAGCCGTCGCAGGTTGCGCAAGCCGAAACGCCGCCGCCATTGAAGGTCTGCTCGCTCTCCAAGCCGAGCCATTTGGCCTTGGCACCGGTCGCGAGAATCACGGTATCGGCGGTCCAGATCTCGCCGGAATCGGTGGTCGCGGTGAAGGGCCGCCTGGAGAGGTCGAGCTTGGTCACGACATCGTTGACGATCTCGGTGCCGACGTTTTCAGCCTGGGCGAGCATCTGCTCCATCAGCCACGGGCCCTGGATCGGATCGGCAAAGCCCGGATAGTTCTCGACATCGGTGGTGATCGTCAGCTGGCCGCCCTGTTCGAGGCCCGCGATCAGCACCGGCTTCATCATCGCGCGCGCCGCATAGATCGCGGCGGTATAGCCGGCGGGACCGGAACCAATGATGAGCACCTGGGTGTGGTGGTCTGCCATCTCAAAATCCTTTTGGCGCGCCACAAAGAGGGGCACGCCGCAACAGTTGCAAGTCTGCCCCCATTTATGGCTGGAAGGCCGTCTGTTTCAAGGCCGGACGGCAAGCTACCAACAGACCATTTCTCCCAGTTGAAAGAATCTGGCTGTATGTTGTAATAAAATTGCGTATACGCCCGATTTTTCCCGCCGCAGGAGCCCTTGATGCGCGCCGATCTCGATTCTGTCGATCTTAAAATCCTGCGCGAACTCCAGCGGGACGGCCGCATGACCAATGTCGAGCTCGCCGAGCGGGTCGGCATTTCCGCTCCGCCCTGCCTGCGCCGGGTGCGCCGGCTGGAGGAGGCGGGGATCATCGAGGGCTATAATGCGATGCTGAACGGGCCGAAGCTCGGCTACGATCTCGTCGCCTTCTGCATGGTCGGTCTGAAGCATCAGTCGGAGGTGGAGCTCAAAGCGTTTTCTCGCGCGAGCGAAGACTGGCCGATCGTGCGCCAGGCCTGGATGACCTCGGGCGAGACCGATTTCCTGCTGCACTGCGTGTGTGAAAACCTGATGCAGTTCCAGGACTTCGTCATCGAGGTTCTGACCGCCAACCCCCATGTCGATACCGTGCGCACCATGCTCACCATCCGCCAGATCAAGAAGGAAGGTCTGGTGGCGATCTGAGACGCTGCCGGTGAGACAGGGCGGAAGTCCGACCCCGGTGATAGCTACGCGCTCATCACCGCCTCATAGGCCGAAAATTCCTTTTCCAGCATCATCTCCACCGTGAAATTGGCGAGCACATGGGCGCGCGCGGCCTCGCCCATCGCCTTCAGCCGCGCCGGGTCGGCAAGCGCCGCGTCGATGGCTTCGGCAAGGGCGTCGGCGTTTGCGGGCGGGACCAGAAAGCCGGTCTCGCCGTCGATGATCGTCTCGAGGCTGCCGCCATGGGCGGTCGCGATCACCGGCGTTCCCATGACTTCCGCCTCGATTGCCACCCGGCCGAAGGCTTCCGGGCGGGTGGAGGTCGAGACGACGAGGTCAGAGGCGGCCATGATGGCGGGGATATCGCGGCGGCTTCCGGCGATGGTGACGCGGCTGCCTAGGCCGCGCTCGGCGATCAGAGCCTTGAGGTCGGCGATAATGCCTTCATTGCCCGATCCGACGATGGCGAGATGCCAGGTCTTGTTCGCCGCGCGATCGGCCGCCTCGACGAGGTAGCGATGGCCTTTCCAGTCGGTGAGGCGACCGACAATGGTGACGAGCGGCGCGCCGTCTTCCGCCCCAAGCTCCTTGCGGACTTGCGAGCGCTGCTCATCGCTGACAGTGGCGGGGTCGAACAGCGTCGTGTCGACGCCGCGCGGGGAGAGGATGATGCGCTCGGCCGGAAAGCCGTAGACCGAGATGATGTGGTCGCGGATGAAGGCGGAGTTGGCCACCACGACCGGCGCCTTCAGCATCACGCTGTTATAGGCCCGCTTGAACCCGTTGCCGTGGCTGTAGACGCCGTGGAACGTGGTCAGAAACCGAGGCTTGCGGCGCGACAGGCGACAGGCGAGCCAGCCGGCCCAGGCCGGCGCGCGGCTGCGGGCGTGCACGATATCGATCCGGTTTTCATCGATGATGCGGGCAAGCTTCCTGGCATTGACGAGGATCGCGAATGGCGATTTGCGGCCGACCTCCAGCGCAATGTAATGCGTGCCGGTGGCCTTCAGAGCTTCCAACAGCGGGCCGCCCGCGCTCGCGGCCCAGTTTTCGATATGCCTGCGGGCAAGATAGGACGCCATTTCAACGCTGCCGCGCTCAACGCCGCCATCGCCGAGCGCCGGCAGCAGTTGCAGAATTCTGGGTTGTGTCTTATCCATGCTGGCCAACGCCGCATATCGTGATGTGTTTCGCCAAATTCGGGCTTGCTCCGTCTGAAACTGGGGATAAAAAGGTGTCCGGAGAACAGGGGGCCGCACAACCCATCCGAATTTTCCCCAGTTCTCGATTACTGCCAAGGTTGCATTCGATGTGCCATATTACCTACATGGCTGACAAGTATCCCGGCCTCGTCCTGATGCGTCGGGTTCCCGCCGGAATTTCAAGGATTTGAACTTGCAGACCATTGTATGCATGAAATGGGGAACACGCTACCCTGCGCTCTATGTGAACCGTCTCTGGTCCATGATCAGGCGCAACACCGTGCGCCCGACGCGGCTGGTGTGTTTTACCGATGACCCCACCGGCGTTGATCCGGCTGTAGAGGTCTTTCCGCTGCCCGAAATCCACATTCCGGACGCGATCGCCTGGACGCCGTGGCGCAAGCTCTCGCTGTGGCAGTCTCCGCTTGCGAATCTGTCGGGCGATGTCCTGTTTCTCGACCTCGATATCGTCATCACGGGCGATATCGATGCGATGTTCGATTACAAGCCGGGCGTTTTCTGCGCCTGCGAGAACTGGACCCAGATCGGCAAGGGAATCGGCAACACCTCCGTCTTCCGGTGGAATGTCGGCCGCAATACCCATATTTTCACCGATTTCGAGGCCGATGGCGAAGGCACATGGCGCAAATACGGGATCGAGCAGGTCTATATTTCAAAGGTCATCGATCGGATGGAATTCTGGCCCAGCGACTGGTGCGTCAGCTTCAAGCACACGCTCGTGCCGTACTGGCCGCTGAATTTCTTCAAAACGCCAAAGCTTCCCGACGGCACCAGGATCGTGGCCTTCACAGGCAAGCCCGACCCCGACGAGGCGGCCATCGGCGTCTGGCCGGTCGAGCAGGCCTGGAAAAAGATCTACAAACATGCCCGGCCGACGCCGTGGATCGACGAATACTGGCAATAACGCTCAGGTCGATGCGCGGCGCTTGCTCTTCATGGCGTAATAGGGCGTGCGCTTGCGGTAGACCGGCTTTCCGACGCGCGAACGCGAACGGAACAGCCGCTTCTTGGGCACGGATTCGTCATGGCCGGCATGGGCGGTGAGGAAGCCGAGCCCGAACGCCAAAAGCCCGACCAGGGCCAGCGCCGAGCCGCTGCCGGCCGGATGTTTGCGGGCGGTGCGGGCCAGCGCATCCACCTCGTCGCGCACCATCGCGCTGGCGCGTTCCACGGGTGTTTTCTGGGAAAGGCGCAGGCGATCCATGATGTCGCTTGCGGAAGTCTTCTGTTCGAACATGTCTGTACTCCCATGCGTTTTGCGCGACCGTCGCACTGAATTGCGGCGGTAAACGGGCTTCGCGGTGCGCTCGAAAGCAACGCCGCGAAGTCCAGTCGTATAACGCGAAACCAGGGCCGCCGGTTCCTTGAAGGGCTGCATGCCCATCCGGCGCGGGACGATCCTTTAGATGAACAGCATGGCCGCAACGAAAACGAAGGCGGCTCCGATCAGGATCGTATGCAGGGAACGTGATAAGCTCATATCGTCTCCTCCATTTATGGTTACGAATATATGACTATTTTCTGCGCTGACAAAGTGATTTTGTTGCTGCGGTGCGCAAACTGCGGCGAAAAAGCGGATCGTTTTTCGCGCGTTAAGGCTCGCCCGAAGCGCCTAAACCGTTTACAAACAACGGCTTAAGGTGCGATGCCTTTTGGTTATATAGTGATTGCTCAGGCTTATATCTTTTTTTCCACCGCGCGGCACGCTTGAGCTTTTGAGGCGTTACCGCCTATGTTCTGATCCATAGCAAGTCGAAAGGAAATCGATGGAGCAGGTTGTCCACGAAGCCGTTGCGCAGGCGGGGTCCCATGGCGGCGATTTCGCGGCCGTCGCGCTGGTCATTGCCATTGCCGCGCTTGCAGGTCTCGGTTTTCTGTGGCTCAGACAGCCGCCGCTCGTCGGGTTCATCCTGGCCGGCATCCTGCTCGGGCCCACCGGTCTGGGGCTGATCGAGAACAATGACAGTGTGGCCTTTCTGGGCGAAATGGGCGTTGTCGTGCTGCTGTTCTTCATCGGCATGGAGCTGTCGATCAAGGCCTTTGTGCTTTCCCTGCGACAGGCGCTTCTGGTGGTTGGTGGGCAATTGGTCAGCGCGGCCGTGCTGGCGGTGCTGATCGGTATGTTGCTGGACGTTACCGCCCGCGAAATAGTGATTCTGTCCTTCGTCATCGCGATTTCATCGACCGTGGTGGCGATGAAGATGCTGGACGAGATGGATGCGCTGCGCGGCGATGCCGGGCGGATCGCCGTCGGCGTGCTGATCGCGCAGGACATCGCGGTCGTGCCGATGCTGATCTTCGTCTCGAGCTTCGGGGGCGAGGGCTTCGATATCACCGCGACCGCGATCCGGGTGCTGGTCGCCGTGGGCATCATGGCAGGGCTGCTCTGGTATTTCGGTCGTTTCGGCAAGCTCAAGGTGCCGTTTGCCGAAAAGGTCGAGGACAAGGTGGAACTCTTGGCGCTCGGCGCGCTGGCGCTGTGCTTTTCCGCCGCCGCGATTTCGGGCGTCGCCGGGCTTTCGCCGGCCTATGGCGCGTTTCTCGCCGGGATCTGCATCGGCAATTCCACCCTGCGCAGCCGGGTCATTCCGGTGGTGGAGCCGATCCAGAGCGTGTTGCTGGTGATCTTCTTCCTGTCCATCGGGCTGTTGATCGACCTGACCTTCATCTGGGACCATCTCGCGATCGTCCTGCTGGCCGCCGTCGGCGTGGTTGCGGCGAAGTCGGTGCTCAACGTCATGTTCCTGCGCTGGACCGGCTCGTCGCCGCAGACGGCGCTGATTGCCGGGCTTTCGATGGCGCAGGTCGGCGAGTTTTCCTTTGTGCTTGCCGCCGCGGGGCTTGCCGCCGCGGCACTCAGCGACGATCTTTATCGTCTCGTGATCGCGGTCACGGCAATCACGCTGCTGGTCTCGCCGGTCTGGGTCTCTGTCATGCGGCGCGTGGAGGCAACGCTGACGGAGGGGCTGGAAAGCTACCGCAACGCGCTTGCCGTGGCCTATGCCCAGGAACTGCGCGAGGTCGGGCGCGGCCGGGCCTTTGTCGGCCACGCAGTCGCCGGTTCGCGCGCAAGGCTGATCGCCTTCAACCACGCCCGCCGCGAACGCCGCCGCCGCAAGGCAGAGCGCCGGGCGGAGAAAAAGGCGGCCAAGCATGCGACCGCTGAGGCGTCGAAAGCCGAGCCTGACGAAGGGCATCAGCACTGAGAGGGGTTGCATTGCCATCGGTCGCGGCGCCACAACCCCTAGGTTGAGCAAGCCGTTGCGTGTTCGCCGAAACTGGCCCTGCCGCTGGAGCAATTCCAGGTGAAGTAGAGGCCGGTTCATCTCCGGAACCGCGCAAAAAAGTAGGTCGCTTTCGCGATTCGAAGAACAGTGGAAACGAACTAGGTACAAACTGTGACCTAGGTCCTCGGGCTGTACAGTTCCGAAGTGGCGGAGAGGAAGGGATTCGAACCCTCGATACCATCTCTGGTATACTCCCTTAGCAGGGGAGCGCCTTCGACCACTCGGCCACCTCTCCGGTCCGGCCCTGATAGGCGCTTTTTCTACGCCGATCAAGACGCTCGGCGTATTTCTGCTTAAAAAAACAAGGGCTGTTTGCCGGGCCGGAATCGCAATTCCTGAAGGACTAGCGGCAGCGGCGAGGTTGCCAATTCAAGTGTCGCAAGCGATAAACCCAGCCGTGGTGTGCCGGTCACTGAAACAGCTGGAGTGAAACATGAAAATCGCGGTTGCCGGTATCGGCTATGTCGGGCTTTCGAACGCGGTGCTGCTGGCGCAGAACCATGATGTGGTCGCCGTTGATATTGACCCCAACCGGGTGGATGCACTGAATGCCGGCAGAAGCCCGATCGTCGACGCCGAGATCGAACGCTATCTGGCGGAAAAGCCGCTGCGGCTTAAGGCGACGACCGAAGCGGCGCCTGCCTATCGCGAGGCCGATTTCGTGATTGTCGCGACGCCGACCAATTACGATCCCGAGACCAATCACTTCGACACCTCGTCGGTGACCAAGGTTATCAGTGATGTGCTGGCCTCGGGCAGCGCCGCCACGATCATCATCAAGTCGACCGTGCCCGTCGGCTTTACCGACCGCACGCGGCTGGCCTTTCAGAGCGACCGCATCATCTTCTCGCCGGAATTCCTGCGCGAGGGGCGGGCGCTTTACGACAACCTCAACCCCTCCCGCATCGTCATCGGCGAGCGTTCCGCCCGGGCGGAGATCTTTGTCGGCCTTCTGGTCGAAGGCGCTTTGAAGAAGGATGTTCCGGTGCTCTATACCGGAGCGTCGGAGGCCGAGGCAATCAAGCTGTTCGCCAACACCTATCTTGCCATGCGCGTCGCCTATTTCAACGAACTCGACAGCTATGCCGTGACCCACGGGATGGATTCGCGGCAAATCATCGAGGGCATCGGCCTCGATCCGCGCATCGGCGACCACTACAACAATCCCTCCTTCGGCTATGGCGGCTACTGCCTTCCCAAGGACACCAGGCAGCTTCTGGCCAATTATTCCGAGGTGCCGCAGAACTTGATTCGCGCCATTGTCGATGCCAATGCCACCCGCAAGGACTTCATCGCTGAACGCATCATCGCGCTGCAACCGAAGTCGGTCGGCATCTACCGTCTGGTGATGAAAGCGGGTTCGGACAATTTCCGCCAGTCCTCCGTTCAGGGCATCATGAAGCGGATCAAGGCCAAGGGCATACCGGTCACCGTCTACGAACCGGCGCTGAAGGAAGAAGCCTTCTTCAATTCGCCGGTGGTTCGGGACCTTGAGGCATTCAAGCAGGAGGCCGACCTGATCGTCGCCAACCGAATGACCGATGAGATTCGCGATGTCGCGGAGAAGGTCTTTACCCGTGACCTGTTCGGCGCGGATTAATCGGCTGCGACACCATTGTAACGGCATGGTCAGGCGGCCTGATTTGGGAAGGCGATCTGCCAGTCTTTTGCGCTGATATGCCATCGCGGACGGTTTGTCGTGTCTGGTTTCGACCGAAAGAGCAGCTGTTTCAGTTGCCGCTTTCACCTTTCATTTTTCGAAGTTTGCCGTGTTGACGCGTTTATTACTAACTGGTAGGTAATAAACAAGTTCAGGGAGGAATTCTATGGCTGATACCAATCGTATCGGGATCATCATGCACGGCGTCACCGGCCGTATGGGAATGAACCAGCATCTTATCCGCTCGGTGCTCGCTATCCGCGATCAGGGTGGTCTGCGCTTGAGCGACGGCTCGCTGGTGATGCCGGATCCGATCATCGTCGGCCGCAACGCCGCCAAGATCGAGGAACTGGCGAAGCGCCACGGCGTCGAACGCGTCACCACCGATCTTGATGCGGCGCTTGCCGATCCCTATAACGTGATATTCTTCGATGCCGCCTCAACCAAGCTGCGCCCGACGTTGCTGAAGAAGGCGATCGATGCCGGCAAGCATGTCTATTCCGAAAAGCCGGTCTCCGAAGGTCTGGAAGAGGCCGTCGCGATCGCTCGCTATGCCAAGGAAAAGGGCGTAAAGAACGGCATCGTCCACGACAAGCTCGACCTGCCGGGCCTCGTCAAGCTGAAGCGTCTGCGCGACAATGGCTTCTTCGGCAAGATCCTCTCCGTGAAGGGCGAATTCGGCTACTGGGTTTTCACCGGCGAGGACCAGCCGGCCCAGCGCCCAAGCTGGAACTACCGCGCCGAGGATGGCGGCGGCATGGTTTCCGACATGCTGTGCCACTGGCGCTATGTGCTCGACAATGTCATTGCTCCGGTGAAATCGGTTTCCTGCACCACCGCGACCCATATTCCGACCCGCTTCGCCGAAGACGGCAAGGAATACAAGGCGACCGCCGATGACGCCGCCTATGCCACCTTCCAGCTCGAAGGCGATATCGTCGCCCACATCAATTCGAGCTGGTGCACCCGCGTTCGCCGCGACGATCTCGTGACCTTCCAGATTGACGGCACCCATGGTTCCGCCGTTGCCGGTCTGCACAAGTGCTATAGCCAGCATCGCGCCAACACGCCGAAGCCGGTCTGGAACCCCGACGAGCCGCAGAAGATGAACTTCTTCGAGGACTGGCAGGAAGTGCCGGACAACACCGTGTTCGACAACGGGTTCAAGGTGCAGTGGGAGCAGTTCCTGCGCCATGTGCTGGAAGACGGCCCCTGGGCCTATACGCTGACCGAGGGCGCAAAGGGCGTGCAGCTCGCCGAAGCCGGATATAAAAGCGCCCGTGAACGCCGCTGGGTTGACCTCGAAGATTTGGGGATTTGAGTATGACTGCCATCAAGCTTCCGGCCGCCTCCGGCGGCATCGAGACCTTCTCCTTTTCCGGCGCCAGCGTGACGCCCGATCGGGGCGAATGGAACCGCAAGGTCTTTGCCGCCGCTCATGTGGTGGTCGATCCGCTTGCAGACAACAATCCATGGTCGGACTGCAATGTCGACTGGGACAAGACGATGGCGTTTCGCCGCCATCTCTGGTCGCTCGGCTTCGGCGTGGCCGAGGCCATGGACACCGCCCAGCGCGGCATGGGCATGGACTGGCCGACCTCGCTGGAGCTGATCCAGCGCTCGGTGGCCGAAGCAAAGGCGGGCGGTCATTCGATCGCCTGCGGCGCGGGCACCGACCATCTGGACCCGGCCGACGCAAAGACCATCGATGATGTGATCGCGGCTTATGAAATGCAGTGTGAAGCCGTGGAAGCGACCGGCGGTCAGGTGATCCTGATGGCCTCGCGCGCGCTCTGCAAGGTCGCAAAAAGCGCCGATGACTATGCCCGCGTCTATGGCCGCATTCTTTCCGGCCTGGAGCAGCCGGCCGTGCTGCACTGGCTCGGCGAAATGTTCGATCCGGCGCTGGAAGGCTATTGGGCGAGCGCCGACCACATGGCGGCGATGGATACCTGCCTCAAGATCATCGAGGACAATGCCGCGAAGGTCGATGGCATCAAGATCTCGCTGCTTTCGGCGGAAAAGGAAATCGCCATGCGCCGCCGCCTGCCGGACGGCGTGAAGATGTATACCGGAGACGATTTCAACTATCCGGAGCTGATCGCGGGCGACGACCAGGGCTACAGCCATGCGCTGCTCGGCATTTTCGATCCGATCGCACCGGTTGCCGCCACCGGGCTTGCGGCCCTTGCGAAGGGCGATATGCAGCGCTGGGGCGCGGTGATGGAGCCGACCGTGCCGCTGTCGCGCCATATCTTCAAGGCGCCGACCCGCTACTACAAGACCGGCGTCGTGTTCCTTGCCTATCTGATGGGTCACCAGGACCATTTCACCATGCTCGGCGGCCAGCAGAGCGCCCGCTCGGCGCAGCATCTTGCCGATGTCGTTCGCCTTGCCGATGCGGCTGGGCTGATTGCCGACACCGAGATGGCCGCAGCCCGCACCGCGCGGGTGATGGCGACCCACGGCATTGGGGTCTGACGGCATGGCGGTGATCACCCCCGAAAGGCTTTCGCTGAACACCGCGACAACGCGCGCGCAGTGGACGCTCGGTCAGGCGATCGAAGGCTGCGCCCGTCACGGCTTCGGCGGCCTGTCGCCATGGCGTGACCAGTTGCAGGCGCTTGGTGCGGAAAAGGCGGCCCGTCAGATCCGCGATGCCGGCCTTGCTGTCTCGGGCCTTTGCCGCGGCGGCTGGTATACGGCCGAAGGCGCGCTGACGGAGGCCGTGCTGGCCGACAATCGCCTTGCCGTGGACGAGGCCGCCACCATCGGCGCCGAATGCCTGGTCATGGTGGTCGGCGGTATGCCCAAGGGAAGCCGCGATATCGCCGGTGCCCGCGCCATGATCGAGGAAGGTCTGGCAAAGACGCTCGAATACGCCCGCACCGTGAACGTGAAGATCGCCATCGAGCCGCTGCATCCGATGTATGCGGCCGACCGCGCAGCGGTGAACACGATGGCGCAGGCGCTCGACATCTGCGAACGGCTCGGCGACGGGATCGGCGTTGCAGCCGACGTCTATCACATCTGGTGGGACCCGCAGGTAAAGGCCGAGATCGCCCGCGCGGGGAAGGAACGTCTGATGGCGTTTCACCTCTGCGACTGGCTGGTGCCGACCACCGACATGCTGAACGACCGCGGCATGATGGGCGATGGCGTCATCGATATTCCGGACTTGCGCGCCGCTGTCGAGGCGGAAGGCTTTTCGGGGTTGAACGAGGTTGAGATTTTCTCGGCGGAGAACTGGTGGACGCGCGATCCGGACGAGGTGATGGCGGTCATCATCGAGCGCGCGGCCAGCTGCTGCTGAGCTTGAATTACCTGTTTGCGCAGGCAGGCGGCCGGAAGGCTGTGGGAGGAGCAAGAGGAGCGCTTCCCCGGCGGATCGGCCGGAAACTGCGGACACCGGTCACTTGACACGAGGTCGGGTGCCCGTAACCTACTATCCAGTAGTCAAGGGAGGAGACTATCATGTCCATGCTTTCGAAACTGGCTGTTTCCGCAGCCGCAATCGCTCTTTTCGCCGCCGGTTCCGCCTCGGCGCAAACCTGGCAGCCCGACCGGCCGATCAACATCATCGTGCCGTGGTCGGCGGGCGGTTCCACCGACCAGGTCACCCGCGTGGTCGCGCCCATCCTGTCCGAGGCGCTTGGAACGGAAGTCGTCGTGGTCAACCAGCCGGGCGCATCGGGCTCGATCGGCACCAAGGCGGCGATGGATGCCCCGCGGGACGGCTATACCTGGACGGCGAACGCAATCGCCAACAACGCCACCTATGCCGTCTCCGGCTTGCTCGAAGAATCCAACATCGACGATTACCGGATCTATCTCCACGTCGCCAACGCGCCGCTGATCTCGGTCAACGCCGATGCGCCCTACAAGGATTTCGCCGAACTGATGGAAGCGATGAAGACCGGCGATGTGACCGTCGGGACCGCTGGAGTCACCTCGTCCGGCGGCACGGCCTTTGCCACGCTGCAGGATGCGATGGGCGGCAACTTGTCGGCCCGCATGGTCGCCTATGACGGCGGCAACCCGGCGGTGATCGCCGCGGCTTCCGGCGAAGTCGACATGACCACCCAGCTTGCCGTGGAGCAGACCGAAATGATCAAGGCCGGCCGCCTGCGTCCGCTGGCCGTGCTTTCCGATACGCCGCTCGAGATCGAAGGCATCGACCCGGTTCCGCCGGTCACCGAATGGCTCGATATCGATGTCGCTCCGGACTATTTCGGCGTCTTCATCCCGAAGGGCGCGCCGCAGGAGGTCTATGACACGGTCGATCAGGTCTGGGCCGACAAGGTGATGAATTCCGAGGCGCTGAAGAAATACGCCAATGAGCGCGGCGCGAGCTTTGCGCCGAGCTATGGCGACGAGGCCCGCGCCCGCGCCATTCCGGTGGCGACCAACGAGGCCTGCGCCATGAAGGCCCGCGGCGAGGCGGTGAAGGACCCGTCCGAAGTCGGCCTGACCTGCCCGGAATAAGGGTGGCTTGGGAGCGAGGCCTTTGCCTCCTCCAATCTCTCCCCTTGAGGGAGAGATGCCCCGACAGGGGCAGAGAGGGGTAAACCCTCTCGATAGGTTCGGAGCTTGCGGTTTCTAGGGCTTTCGCCCTTTACCCCTCTCTGTCGCTTTCGCGACATCTCCCCCTCAAGGGGGGAGATTGTTGGCGGAGAGGCTCCCTGACAATGCCAGCGCCTGATGCGCTGAAACGTCTTGGCGGTGGGGTCGCCGACCATAAAAACAAACCGGGGCGGCGGAGCCGCCGCCTCATCCCGTTTCCTCGGAGGCTTCATGCTGAAAATCCGCTCCGTCGACATTGCCGTCTCGACCATCCTGCTCGCCGTCGGGATTGCCCAGCTCATTGGCGGCTACACCATGGACCGGCTGGAAGTGCGGCACATTCCGCCGGCAAGCTTCCCGGGCCTGCTGCCGATCGTGCTTGGTATCGCCATGACGATCGTCGCCAGCCTTCAGCTTATCGGCCTCCTGCGCAGCCGCGATGGAGACGACGAGCGCCGGGCGGGCGGGCTGGTGACCCGCGAGGAACTGGTGCGGCTTTCCGGGCTCATTGCCCTTTGCGCGGTCTACGCGATCGTGCTGGTCGGACGCGTGCATTTCTGGGTGGCGAGCAGCCTGTTCGTCGCCACCTTCATCCTGGCTTTCGAGTTCTCGCCCGGCATGCCGCGGCGCGCCATGATCATCACCATCGCTCGCGCGCTGGTGGTTGCGATCGTCTTCGGCGGCGCGGTGTCATACCTTTTTGAAGATCTGTTTCTGGTGCGCCTGCCATGACCCCTGTGATCGATGCGCTCGCCAGCGCCTTTTCCGAACTCACCACGCCGATGATGCTTTTCAACGTCGTCTGGGCGACCCTGCTCGGCATTTTCGTGGGCGCGCTCCCCGGCCTGACGGCGACGATGGGCGTGGCGCTCTTGACCACGCTCACCTATTCGCTCGACCGCAACACCGCCATCATGGTGCTGATCTGCATGTATGTCGGGGCGATCTACGGTGGTTCGCGCAGCGCCATCCTGCTCAATATTCCGGGAACGCCGGCAAGTGCGGCCACCGCGCTCGACGGCTTTCCGCTGGTGCGCAAGGGCAAGGGCAGCCTCGCCATGGCGATCGCCACCTTCGGCTCGATGCTCGGCACGCTGGTCGGCATCGCCATGCTGGTGATGATCGCGCCGCCGTTGGCGGAAGCCGCCTTCGGCTTCGGCTCCTACGAGTTCTTCTGGCTGGCGCTGTTCGGCATCATCATTTCCGGTCAGCTCACCCATTCCGGTGAACCGCTGAAGGGCTATATGGCCGGGCTGATCGGCCTCTCGGTCGCCATGATCGGCTCGGAAGGAATTCATTCCTATGTCCGCTTCAATTTCGGCATCCAGCAGATGAATGGCGGGATCGAGCTGATCCCGGCCATGGTCGGCGCCTTCGGTTTTGCCGAAGTGCTGTTCGCGATGACGCTGCCGGCGGCCGAGCTTGCCCGCAGCAAATCCGTGCCCGCGCCGCTTAAGGAGCTTTTCGGGAGCGTCTGGCGCTACAAGCGTACCGTGCTCGAATCCGGCGTCATTGGCACGCTGGTCGGCATCATTCCGGGCGTGGGCGAGGATATCGGCGCCTGGGGCTCCTATGCCGCCGCCAAGCGCCACTCGAAGGAACGCGACGAGTTCGGCAAGGGCAGCCAGGAAGGGCTGATCGCGGCCGAGACCGGTAACTCCGCCGTCGTGCCCGGCTCGCTGATCCCGACGTTAACGCTCGGCGTGCCGGGCTCGGCATCGGCCGCCGTGCTGATCGCGGCCTTGTTCCTGCATGGCGTGCGCCCCGGCCCGATGATCATGTTCGACCAGCCCGACATGATCTACACCATCGCCGTGATGCTGATCTTCGCCACCATCGCCATGGGCGTGTTCGGCATGGCGCTGACCCCGCTGTTCGTGAGGGTGCTTCAGATTCCCCGGACGATCCTGATGCCGATGGTGTTCACGCTCTGCGTCATCGGCCCCTATGCGCTGTCCCAGCGCATCTTCGATATCTGGGTAATGTTCGCCTTCGGTGTCGGCGGCTATATTCTCCGCCGTCTCAACTACCCGATGGCGCCGCTGGTGCTCGGGATCATTCTCGGAGCGCTGCTGGACAAGAGCCTCCGGCGCGGGCTGATCCTGTCGAATGGCGACATCACCGCCTTCTTCACAAGGCCCGTCTCGGCCGGTTTCGCGGTGCTGATCGCGCTCACCATCCTGTTCTCGATTCCCGCCTTCCGCCGGTTTGCAAGCTTCAAACGCTGGCGCGGCGATGCTAACGGGGAAGACGCGAAGACGAAATAGGGAGAAACGGGCGTGGCAAGGCGGACAGCGGTAAAGACGAAACGGGCAACGCGCGATGCGGAGGCCTCGCGTGCGGCGATCCTTCAGGCGGCGCTCGATGAGTTCTCGTCGGTCGGCTATGACGGCGCCCGCGTCGACCGCATCGCCGCCGAGGCCGGCCTGTCGAAACCGCTGCTCTACGACTATTTCGGCGACAAGGACGAGCTCTACAAGGCGGCGCTGCGCGAGGCCTATGTGCAGATCCGCGCCGGCGAGGAGAAACTGGCGCTCGAGGCGCTGTCGCCGGAGGAAGCGGTCGGGGCGCTGGTGAGGTTCACCATGACCCACTTCCGCACGCGGCCCTGGTTCATCACCATGCTCAATACCGAGAACCTGCGGCAGGGCTCCTCCGTCGGCAAGATAGGCGACCGGCGCGAGATCCAGTCGAAGCTTCTGATCAAGCTTGAGGAAGTGCTCAAAAGAGGCTGGAAAGACGGCGTTTTCCTGCGGAAGGCCGAGCCGGTGGATGTCTATCTGATGATTGCCTCGCTCTGCTATTTTCCGGTCTCCAACCGCTTCACGCTCGCCGAGGTCTTCGGCTTCGACGCGAGCGAGGAGGGCCTCAACGCCCACGCCCGCCGCGCCACCGAGGCGGTCGTCGGCTGGCTCAAGCAGAAAGACGCAAGCTGATGCCCCGCCTTGTCTGCTGCAACGAGTTGCTGAGCCGTCAGGGGCTCGATCTTCGCGCGCAATGCCGCTTCGCCAAGGCCGTCGGCTATGAGGCGCTGGAGCTTGCGATCGAGAGCTTTCCCGCCGATCCGCGCGCGCTTACGGACGGGCAGGTGAGGGCGATGCGGCAGACGGTGGCCGATGAGGGCATCGAGATTGCCGGCCTGCACTGGCTGCTCTCCTCCGCCCCGACACTTTCGATTACGGACCCCGCTGCTGCCGAAGAGACGACGGACTACCTGCTGAGGCTCGTTGACATCTGCGCCGCGCTCGGCGGCCATGTGCTCATCCATGGCTCGCCCCATCAGCGCCGCCCGCTTTCCGGTATCGCGGATGGGGCGACCTATGACCATGCGACGGAGCTGTTTACGCCCGTCGCCCGCGCCTGTCATGACGCCGGCCTGACCTATTGCATCGAACCGCTTTCGCGCGACCAGACGCCGTTCATCAACACGCTGGAGGATGCCCGTCGGCTTGTCGAGATGGTCGGCTCGCCGGCGTTCAAGACCATGCTCGACTGTTCCTCGGCGGCCCTTGCTGAGGAGGAGAGCGTTCCGACGCTGATCGAAAAATGGATGCCGTCCGGGCTAATTGCCCATGTGCATCTCAACGACAGCAATCGCGGCGCGCCGGGCACCGGAGCCGACGATTTTTCGACCATCATCGCCGCGATCATTGCCAGCGGATACGGCGGCGATCTTTCGGTCGAGCCTTTCACCACCCGCGTCAGCGCGGAGGTGACGCTTGCCATCGCGTCGGCCACCACGCGGGCCCATCTGCAAACCCATGGGAGGGCGATGCCATGAGCGCCGCACGGATTTCGCTGAAGGCGATCGCGTTTCGCACCCGCCCGGTCAACTTCCGCCTGCCGTTCCATTTCGGCAATACCGTGGTCACGGAAACCGATCAGGGCTTCGTTTCGGTGACCGTTGAAGTCGATGGTCGGGTCGCGGAGGGCCACGCGGCCCAGCTCATGGTGCCGCGCTGGTTCGACAAGCGCGCCAGCCGGACGAACGACGACACCGTCGCCGACCTGAAGCGCTCGCTCGCGCTTGCCTGTCGGTTGGTTGAGGACATTGCCTCCGAGACCATTGCCGCAGCCACGACCCGCATGCGTCGGGAGGTCGAGGCGGTCATGCCGGAGGGCACGCCAAGGCTCGCCGCCCATTTCGGCCCGGCGCTTGTCGAGATGGCGTTGATCGACGCGGTCTGTCGCGCGCATGACCTCAATTTTCCGCAGGCCGCAAGGGCCGACCTGTTCGGCGTCAGCACGCTGGCCGCGCCCGATATTTCGCCTGCCGCGATCACCGGCGCGCTTGCTGGCATCACGCCGCTGCCGGCGATCGCGCCGCGCCAGACCGTCGGCTTCGACGCGCCGGTTTTCGAGAGCGAAGCGGACCCGGGGAGGGTCGATGACGGGCTGCCGGTAAGCCTCGAAGCCATCATCCGCGCCACCGGCATCCGCGCTTTCAAGATCAAGCTCAAGGGCGACCCCACGGCCGATATCGACCGGCTCGCGCATATTTCCACCCTTGTGGACCAGATGGGCACTTACCGCGTCACGCTCGACGCAAACGAGCAATATCTGCCCGACCGTTTCGCAATCTTTCTCGAAAGCCTGCAGGGCGATCCCAGGCTTTCGCGTCTGCGCGCTTCCATCGCATTCGTCGAACAGCCCTTCGCGCGCGAGACGGCGCTGACGCTGGAGATCACGCCGGCGCTTTCCGTTTTCCCGCTGATCATCGATGAGAGCGATGACCATGACGACGCCTTCGCCACCGCGATTGCCCATGGCTGGTCGGGAACCTCGATCAAGAGCTGCAAGGGCGTGCTGCGCGCGCTTTTGAACTATGCCCGCATGGTCGATGGCCGCGCCCACGGAAAACGCCTGTTCATCTCGGCGGAAGACCTGACCTGCCAGCCCGGCCTCTGCTGGCAGCAGGATACGCTGGTGGCGGCAACGCTCGGCTGCCGCGATGTCGAGCGCAACGGCCATCATTTCGGCGGCGGCCTGCAGGGCTATGACGATCTCGAAAAGGCCCGCCTCCTCGCCGCCCATGCCGACCTGTACCGCCGGCGCGGTGATCGCATCGATCTCGTGATCGAAGACGGCACGGTCGCGATCGGCTCGCTGTTCGGGCCGGGTTTTGGGCGATAGTCGCCGGAGGTTGAATTTTTAGCTCTTGCTCTCCATGACCTAATAGCCGAGCGCTATGCCGTCCTTGCGGTGGTCGGAGGCCCCCCATAATATGCCGCGCTTGTGGTCGATCATGATCGCCTGGCAGCCGCCGAGCGGCTCGTCGGCGATCCGGGTGAGGTGGCCGCGCCGTTCCAGATCGCGTCTTATGTCGTCGGAAATCGTCGGTTCCAGGCTGATCGCGCCTTCGGTGAAGAAGCTGCGCGGCTGGTCCGAGGCCATCTGGATATCGAAGCCGCGATCGATGACCTGCGAGATGAAATGGGTGTGGCCGTTCGCCTGATACTGCCCGCCCATGACCCCGAAGGAGAGGAAGGGCTTGTCGCCGTCAAACATCATGGCGGGAATGATTGTGTGGAAGGGGCGTTTGGAGGGGCCGATGCAATTGGCATGGCCGTCGGCCAGCGAAAAGCCGCTGCCCCTGTTCTGCAACAGCACGCCTGACCCTTCGGCATAGATGCCGCTGCCGAATGAGGCGAAGATCGAGTTGATCAGCGACACGGCATTGCCGTCGCGGTCGACGACGCTGACATAGACGGTGTCCTTGTGGACCGGCATGTCGAGCGTCTCGGCCGGGGAAGCGCGGTCAAGGGCGATGGCGGAGCGGATGGCCGCGATCCGGTTCTCGTCCAGAAGCTCTTCCACCGAAACGGCCATGTGGGCCGGGTCGGCGATATGGAGATCGCGCTGGCGATAGGCCGATTTCGCGGCCTCCGCCAGAAGGTGGATGCGGTCCGCCGGCGAGACCTTGCCCTCGCCAAGATCGAACCCGTCGAGAATGCGCGCCATCAGTAGCGCCGCGAGACCCTGGCCGTTTGGCGGGCATTCCAGCAGTCGATAGCCGCGATAATCCGCTTCGATCGGTTCGGCGACGTCCGGCCGGGCGCGTTCAAAATCGGCGAGCGTGTGGAGTCCGCCGAGCGCATTGAGGGTGGCAACGATATCCTCTGCCACCGCGCCTTCGTAGAAGCCCTTGCGCCCCTCGCGCGCGATCTTTTCCAGCGTGTCGGCAAGCGCGGGGTTGAAGAGCCTGTCGCCGGTCACCGGCGCCTTGCCCCCTGGCAGGAACTGGCGCGCAGCGGGTTCGTGGCGGCGCAGCCGGTCGGCATAGCGCGCCCAGTCGAGCGCGACGCGCGGCGTAATGGTAAAGCCGTCGCGCGCGGCTCTGATCGCCGGCTGAAGGATCGCGTCGAGCCCGATCCGCCCGTATGTCGTGCTCAGATAATCCCACGCGCCGACGGCGCCTGGCACGGTGACCGAATGCACCGAGAGGTCGGAGATTGCGGTCATGCCCTGTTCCCGGAAAAATTCCGGATGGGCCGCCGCGGGGGCGCGGCCGGAGCCGTTGAGCGCGACCGGCCTGCCGCCGGCGGGTGTGAACATGGCGAAGCAATCGCCGCCTATTCCCGTCATATGAGGGTCGATAACGCCCTGGAGCGCGACCGCCGCAATCGCCGCGTCAACTGCATTGCCGCCGGCGCGCAGAATATCGAGCGCCGCCAGCGTCGCCTGCGGATGCGATGTCGCCGCCATCGCGTTTTCGGCAAGCGCGACGGATTTTCCCGGCGCCATGAAGTCTCGCATGATCATGTTGATCCAATCCCCCCGAACGGCTCAGCTTTCCCGGAAATGCGGAACCGCGTGCTCTCCTCGTCGGGCCGTAGTGTCACTGTCATCAGTGAATTGAACTGATGCAGCCGGCCTCCGCAACGCATTACACCAATCGGCCTGGCAACGGAATGCCGCAGGAAGGGCGTCCGGCCATGCCGCTATTCTTTCCTGCAAAAAGCGCCGTGGAGCGCGTTGATCACGGTCAACACCTCTGGACGGGTGATGGCGTAGTATACCGTGGTGCCTTCCCGGCGGGATTCGACAAGCCCGTCGGCCCTGAGCCGCATGAGTTGCTGCGACATCGGCACCTGTTCGATGCCGAGTTCCCGGCGCAATTCGGCGACCGATTTCTCGCCATCGACAAGGGCGCAAAGCACCAGCAGCCTTTGTGGATGGGAAAGGCTGCTCATGAGTTCAGCGGCCGCTTCGGCGGCGGGGATCATCTCAGTGACATTCATGTTCTTGAATTTAATATCTTTGAATGTTATATGCAAGCCAAACGTTTACGTTGTCGCGCGAACGGCGTTGAACCGGGAAGTTCCAACCGCGTCGTCCTGTGCGCAACGTATTGATCCAACAGAAGGAATGGTCAAATGACGCTCGATCGTGCCGTGATGATGTTCGCGGGTTTCATGGTTCTTCTCTCCCTGGCGCTCGGCTTTTATGTCTCGCCCTGGTGGTTTCTGCTCAATGCCTTTGTCGGTCTCAACCTGATCCAGGCATCGGTGACAGGTTTCTGTCCCGCAGCAATTGTGTTCCGGAAACTCGGAGTCAAGTCGGGTTCGGCGTTCGAATAAACGCGCCAGCCTCGTTATCACACATTTATCCCGGGCGCAGAGGTTAAACTCTGCCGCCGGGAGGAGCTTTGGTCCTATGCTACAAGCCGTTTTCCGATTGACCGCCGCCCTTGCCGTGACGACGCCGCTTGTCGTATCGGCCGCGGCTGCCGCCGAGTTTACCGTCGAGCCCGTGACGGTGACCGAGATGAAGGCCGTTTTCGGCCGGGTGGAAAGCCGGATCGTGGTGCCGGCGCGCGCCAGGATCGGCGGCGTTGTCGAGGACGTCCGGATCGGCGAAGGCGATACGGTCGCCAAGGGCGACACCATCGCGGTGATCGTCGACGACAAGATCGCGCTGGAACTGAAGGCCGCCGATGCAAGGCTCGAGGCCCTGAACTCTCAGCTCGCGAACGCGCGCACCGAACTCGATCGCGCCCAACAGTTGCGCACCTCCGGCTCCGGCACCCAGGCGCGCCTCGATCAGGCCACGATGCAGTTCGACGTCACCACCAATCAGGTTGCCGCCGCCATTGCCGAAAAGGCGGTCGTCGAGCAGCGCGCCAAGGAGGGCGAGGTTCTCGCCCCGGCAACCGGCCGGGTGCTGACCGTGCCGGTCACGCTCGGTTCGGTCGTGATGGCGGGCGAGAATGTCGCCCGCATCGCGCCGGGGCCGTATTACCTGCGCCTGTCGCTGCCTGAGCGCCATGCCGCCGAGATCGTCGAGGGCGCCGAGGTGCAGGTCGGCGAGCGCGGGCTTGTGCCCGGCACGGACGCGCTTCCGGCCGTCAGCACCGGGCGCATCAGCAAGGTCTATCCGGAAATCGCCGACGGGCGCGTGATCGCCGATGTCGAGATCGAAAGCGTCGGCGACTACTTCGTCAACGAGCGCACGCTGGTGTCGATCCCGGTCGGCAAGCGCGCAGCCCTCGTCGTGCCCCCCGAGGCCGTCAAGACAGTGCACGGCGTCGACTATGTGCGGATTGCGACCGATGACGGCGGGATGGATGTCGCGGTCGTCCTCGGCGAGATCGTGCGCGACAATGACGCAGAACGGATCGAGGTCCTGTCCGGCCTGCGCGCCGGTGATCGGGTTATACTGCCATGAAGCTCGGAATTGCAGGCGGGCTCACCCGCACCTTCATCACGTCGCCGCTCACGCCGCTCTTGCTCCTGGCCGCGATCGCGCTTGGCCTGATCGCGCTCGTCTCGCTGCCGCGCGAGGAGGAGCCGCAGATCTCGGTGCCGATGGTCGACATCCATATCAACGCCAACGGGCTGAAGGCCGAGGACGCCGTCAAGCTCGTCACCGAGCCGCTGGAAACCATCGTCAAGAGCATCGATGGCGTCGAGCATGTCTATTCGCAGACGGATGACGACGGCGCGCTCGTCACCGCCCGTTTCGAGGTCGGCACCGACGCCGATACCGCGATATTGCGGGTGCATGAAAAGATCCGCGCCAATATGGACCGCATCCCGGTCGGTGTCCCGGAGCCGCTGATCGTCGGTCGCGGCATCGACGATGTCGCTGCCGTCGTCGTCACCTTGCGGCCGACCGCAGAGGCTGCGGGGCGCTGGACGGAAAACGACCTGACCCGGCTGGCCCGCGAACTGCAGGTGGAAGTCTCCAAGCTGCCGGATATCGGGCTCACCTATATTGTCGGCGAACAGCCCGAACAGTTCCGTGTCGAGCCCGATCCCGAGCGGCTGTCGCTGTTCGGCATCACGCTGCAGCAATTGGCCGCGAAGGTCCAGGGCGCCAATCGCTCGTTCCGGGTCGGCACGATCCGCGAGGATGGCGGGCAGCTTCCGGTTATCGCCGGGCAGACGCTGCAATCCTTGCCAGAGATCGGCAATCTTCTGCTGACCGCCCGCGACGGCCGTCCGGTCTATGTCCGCGACGTCGCCGATGTCGTGCTGGCAACTTCGCCGGCCGAACACCGCGTCACCGATATCCGCCGCACGGATGCCGGGCTGGATCGCGCCGCCGCCGTGTCGCTGGCGATTGCCAAGCGTCCCGGCACCAATGCGGTCGTGATTGCCGAGGAAATCGTGCACAGGCTGGAGCAGGTGCGCGGCCAGATCTTCCCCGCCGATGTCGAAATGACGGTTACCCGCAATTACGGCGAGACCGCCAATGAGAAGGCCAACGAGCTGCTGTTCCATCTGGCGCTTGCGACCGTCTCGATCGTCGTGCTGGTGGGCATTGCCATCGGCTGGCGCGAGGCGCTGGTGGTTGCCGTCGTTATTCCGACGACCATTCTGCTGACCTTCTTCGCCTCATGGATCATGGGCTACACGATCAACCGCGTGTCGCTGTTCGCGCTGATCTTCTCGATCGGCATCCTTGTCGACGACGCCATCGTCGTGATCGAGAACATTGCCCGCCACTGGGCGATGCAGGATGATCGCTCGCGGGTTCAGTCGGCGATCGACGCCGTTGCCGAGGTCGGCAATCCCACCATCGTTGCCACGCTGACGGTGATCGCGGCGCTGCTGCCGATGATGTTCGTCTCGGGCATGATGGGCCCCTATATGAGCCCGATCCCGGCCAATGCCTCGGCGGCCATGCTGTTCTCGTTCTTCGTTGCCGTCATCCTGACGCCGTGGCTGATGATCAAGTTCGGCGGCAAGGGAGCCGGCCACGGACATGGCGACGCCGCGGCCGCTCATGGCGCTGCCGGCGGCGGCCGTCTTGGCCGGTTCTACGTCGCGGTCGCCCGGCCCGTTCTCAAAAGCCGGGCGCGGGCCTGGACGTTCATCGGTCTGGTGGCGCTGGCAACCTTTGCCTCGCTTGCGCTGTTCTACACCAAGGATGTCACCGTCAAGCTGCTGCCGTTCGACAACAAGTCCGATCTTCAGGTCGTGGTCGACTTGCCGAAAGGGGCATCCGTCGAGGATACCGACCGGGCGCTGCAATCGGTTGTCGACAGGCTTGCGGAGATGCCGGAAATCGTCTCCTTCCAGACCTATGCCGGCACCGCGGCGCCCTTCGATTTCAACGGGCTGGTGCGTCACTATTATCTGAGGGCCAATCCCGAGCAGGGGCAGGTCGCCGTCAACCTTCTGCCGAAGGGCGAGCGCGACCGGGCGAGCCACGCCATCGCGCTCGATATGCGCGAACGGCTCGATGGCCTCGATCTGCCGCAGGGCACGGTGGTGAAGGTGGTGGAACCGCCGCCCGGTCCGCCGGTGATGGGCACGCTCTTGGCCGAAATCTACGGCCCGGACCCCGAGACCCGGCGCGCGGTCGCGGACAAGGTACGCGAGGCTTTCGCGAGCGTGCCGTTCATCGTCGATCTTGACGACAGCTATCACAACCGGCCGGAACGGGTGCGGATCGCCATCGACCAGGACAATCTCGAATATTACCGGGTCGAGCAGTCCGATGTCTACGACACGCTCAGCTATCTCTATGGCGGGGCAACGGTCGGCTATTCGCATCGCGGCGACGGACGCCAGCCAATCCCGATCCGGCTTGCGCTGCCGAAGGCGCACGACACGCTGGACGAACGCGCGCTCTCCACCCCGGTGCCGGCCAATGCGCTGCCGGGCGGGCGCGGCGTGGTCGAACTCGGCGATGTCGTCAGCGTCACGCAGGAACCGGCATCCTATCCGGTGTTCCGCCACAATGGCCGCGCCGCCGAAATGGTGATGGCCGAGCTTGCCGGGGCGTATGAAGCGCCGATCTACGGCATGCTGGCGGTGCAGGATGCGATCAATGCCATGGATTGGGGAGATCTGCCCAAACCGGAGATCGTGCTCCATGGCCAGCCCGACGACGAGACCCATCCGACGCTTTTGTGGGATGGCGAGTGGGAGGTGACCTGGGTGACCTTCCGCGATATGGGCGCTGCCTTCATGGTTGCGATCATCGGGATCTATATTCTGGTCGTTGCCCAGTTCGGCTCGTTCAAGCTGCCGCTCGTCATCCTGACGCCGATCCCGCTGACCTTCATCGGCATTCTCTGCGGGCACTGGCTGTTCGGCGCGCCGTTCACCGCGACATCGATGATCGGCTTCATAGCGCTTGCCGGCATCATCGTGCGCAACTCGATCCTGCTGGTCGATTTCATCCGCCATGCGCGCACGCCCGGCCGGCCGCTGATCGACGTGCTTCTGGAAGCCGGCGCGATCCGCTTCAAGCCTATCCTGCTCACCGCGCTTGCCGCGATGATCGGGGCGGCCGTGATCCTGACCGACCCGATCTTCCAGGGGTTGGCGATCTCGCTGCTGTTCGGCCTTGCCTCCTCGACGGCGCTGACCGTGCTGGTCATTCCCGCGATCTATGTCGTGTTGCGGGGAGACCGGAAGAACAGTGCGGCGGCGAGCCCTGAAGGCACGGCATCGGCATAGGCGTCGAGCCGGGCCGGCGGGCGTTACATCGCCGGCCCGGAGCCGTCGCCAAAGATGTCGATGAGCCGCCCCCGCATCGTGTCCATGCCTCTCTCGGGCGCGTCCGGCGCAGGGATCATGCCGGGGGTGAAGCCGTCCGCCTCGAAGCGTTCGATCAACGCCTGATCCTTGCTGATGACGTGTATCGGAACCGCCCGCGAGGCATCGGGCCCGGTGACGACCGGGGCCGGCTGATGGTCGCCGAGAACGATGAATACGGCGTCATCGCCGAAGCGGGCGATGTAGTCGCCGACCGTCTGCAGCGAATAGTCGATGGTGCGGATATAGTGGTCGCGGATATCGTCGCGGTTGGACCACACCTGTTGCGGCGTTTCACCGCTCTCCGCCTGGCTATCGAACACCGTTCCGTCGCCGACATCATCCCAGTCAATCAGGCTCGGCACCGGCGTCCATGGCGCATGGCTCGATATCAGCGCGATTTCCGCCATCAGCGGCGTGCCCGCGGCATGTGCCGGCTGGCGCGCCAGCCGATCGAACGCGGATAATGTGTACTGGTCGGGCATGGTGATCCAGTTGAAGGGTTTGCCGCGATAGCCCAGATCACCCGAAGCGAAAACCTCGTCATAGCCGTAATAAGAGGCCTCCGGCCAGTCCATGGTGATGGCCGGCATGACTGCCGCCGTGCGCCATCCGGCCTGCCGGAAAAGCCGGTTCAGGCTCTGCCGGTCGCTGATCATCAGCCGGTCGTAGCGGGCCTGGCTGTCGGTCCATAGGCCGGAAAGAAACGTGCCGTGCGCAAGCCAGCTCAGCCCGCCCATGGTGGGGGAAACGAGCCAGCCGGAGGCTTCCGAAAAACCAGCATCGGCGAGTTCGTTTTGCACGTTCTCAAGCCTCGGAACCGTCACCGGACTGTAGAGCGGGTCCTCCACGGCGCTGCGCCCGTAGGATTCGATGAAGATGAGGATGACGTCGCGGCCCCTGATCGCGCCAAACAGGTTGCTGCCGGACGCGACCTCATCCGCGGCGGCCAGATCGCGCTCGAACCGCTGCATATCCGCGACCGATTTCTGCACCAGCGCCAGCCTGTTACCGAGATAGGCGACGGCCTTCATCTCCGCCCGCACCGGGGTCTCGACAAACTGAAGCGCGGCGCCGATCGCGAGCAGAACAAGCGCCGCGATCACCGGTCCGCGCTTTTGCCGGGCGCTCAACCTTATAAGCCGTCGCTCCGCGCCGAAGTAAAGCGTCAGAAGGCCGACGAACGCGGCAAGCACCGCTGCAAGCGCGAGGCCCGCCTTCCATGCGCCAAGCGTTCCAGAGAACACATTCCAGCCATCGGCCAGCATCTTCATGTCGAGATAGGGGTTGAACCGCCGCTGGAACGCGGATTGCACGCCGATATCGGCGATCTTCAGGAACAGCAGCGTGAAGATGGCCAACGCAAACAGGACAGCCAGCACGGTCGCGATCCGTCGCGGCAGCACCAGCAGCGCCAGCACCATGATCGGGACTTCCAGCTGAAACCGCAGGAAAGCCGCGCCGTAAAACGCGCCCGGATGATCCGGCAGGATCAGCGCGGCAAAGCTGAGGACGACGAAAAATACGAAGGCGATCCAACCCGCGCGGGATGAGACGGTTCGCCCCTTGTCAGGCCTGTCGCTTCTTGTCATCAAACCATCACCGCGCGCCATACGTTTCACCAACAGGCGGCGCGTGCGATTTCGGGCCGCATGTTGCGAAGGACCAGAGCTTGAACAAACTTGCCGTCTTTTCGGTTATCGCCTGTCTGGCCTTGCTTGCCGGGCTCATCGCTATGACCGGCCCGGACCGTCTGGTCGCCGCGTTCCGCGATGTTCCTCCGGCCCTCGTTATCCTGGCGCTTGCGCTGGTGCAGGTGCAGATTATCGCCTCGGCCTGCCGCTGGCGTTTCACGGCCAAAAGGCTCGGACAGGAGATCGGGCTCGGTCTCGCCATTCGCGAATATTACATCAGCAGCGCGCTCAATCTGGTCCTGCCGGGCGGCATGGCGGGCGATGCCGTGCGCGCCTATCGCAGCCGGCTGGAAGGGGCGGGCGGCTGGAAGCGACCGGCAGCGGCTGTGTTTCTGGAAAGACTGTCCGGGCAGATCGCCTTCTTCGCGCTGAGCTTTCTCGGTCTTCTCGCCTGGCCGGTGTTCCTGAGCGAACGCCTGCCGGAGCAGGCTGATGCGTTGATATGGGGCGTCAGCGCGGTGTTCATCGTTGGCGTTCTGATAGCCGCCGTATTCTGGGCGGAGTGGCTGCCGCAGCGCTTCCGCGCGCTGGGAGCCGATATTGCCGCCGTGTTCTGGAAGGACCGCGCGTTTCTGGTGCAGGCAGGGCTCAGCCTGCTGATCGTGGGCGGCTACATCGCGGTGTTCCTGATTGCGTCGCGCGCGGTCGGCGCGCCCTTGCCGGCGATCGCGGCCGTCACCGCCATTCCGCTCTGTCTGATGACCATGCTTATACCCGCCGGCATCGGCGGCTGGGGCACGCGCGAGGCGGCCGCCGCCGCGCTCTGGCCGCTCTTCGGCTTCACCAGTGCCGAGGGTGTGGCCGCAAGCCTGCTTTACGGTGTGATATCGCTGGCGGGCGCTGCCGTGCCCGGCGGCATCTCGGTTGCCGTTTCGCTCTACCGGGGCAGGATCGCCAGATCCTGAGAAGGGCGACCTCATGACCGGCTCTTGCGCAGCAGATAGAGGACGTCGGCGGCGAATGAATAGACCAGCAATGCCAACGCGATGAGCGCCGCAATTGTCGAAACCGGCGGCACAACCGTCGGAACGAGGATGACGCACAGCGTTGCCACCTGCACCACGCAGATCAGTTTCCTGCGAAATGACGGGGGCAGGGGCTCGCCCAGCGCCGGTACGAAATATTGCGCGCCGACGAAGAGATAGCGCATCAGCCCGATCAAAAGCACCCACCAGCCGGCCTTGCCCAGCATCAGGGCAGCCTCCGACAGGACCAGAATGAGAAGCGCATCGACCTCCATATCGAAGCGGGCGCCAAGGGCGGATTCCTGGCCGAACCGCCGGGCGAGATAGCCATCGAAGCCATCGAGGACGAAAGCTGTCACCACGAGCGCGATCAGAATCCAGACCGCCGATTGCCCCCCCATGTCAGCGGCGAAAAACACGAAAGCCGTCACCAGACTGACGATCGCCGTCCGGATTGCGGTGATCGCGTTGGCCGCGCCGAAAGAACTGTGCGGATGATAGGGCAGGGCGCTGAGGACGACGGTGAAGATCGCAAACAGCAGCAACGCCGCGAACATCACCGCCCAGCGTCCGAGCATCAGGTGCGGGCCAAGCACCTGATAGGAAACCAGCGCGACGGCGAAGACCACGCCCAGCACGAGAAGCGCGCTGGCTTTGAGCTGCGGCGGCGGTGCGGGGCTCGGCTTGTCGGTCATGCGGCTCCCAGTTTTATTTCGTTGTCGCGAGCATTTCGGGGTCGAATATGTGATCGGCCTTCGACGCCTTGGTGCGCAGGTAATTCAGGTTCTCCGCCGTTATCTTGCCATGAGTCGGCATCCGCCCCACTACCTTTATGCCTGCGGCATTGATCGCCGCGATCTTGGTGGGGTTGTTGGTGTGCAGAACGACGCTCGATATGCCGAGCAGCCGCAGGATCGCGATTGCCGCCTCATAGCGGCGGTGGTCCGGCTCAAGCCCGAGCTCGGCGTCGGCGTCGATCGTGTCGAGGCCCTGGTGCTGATAGCCATAGGCCCGCATCTTGGAGCCGATGCCGGTGCCGCGCCCTTCCTGATCGAGATAGATCAGCACGCCGCCGCCCGCCGCCCTCAGATTGGCAAGGCCGTTGCGCAACTGGTCGCCGCAATCGCATTTCAGCGAGCCGCAAAGGTCGCCGGTGAGGCAGGAGGAGTGAATGCGAACAGACACCGGACGGCTGAAATCCGGATCGCCGACAATGATCGCGATCTGGTCCTTCTGCGCAAGTCCGCCGCGAAATACCGCAAACTGCGCATCGCCGAGATCTTTCAGCGGAACCCGTGTGCGCACGACCTCGGTGAATTTCTGGCGTGCGTGCCGGGTATCGGAAAGGTGGGCGCAGTCGAGCCTGTGGCAGGCGTCGAAACGATCCTCTATGCCATCGATTTCGGTGCAGACCATGGCCGGCAGCAGCAGCGCCATTCGCGCCAGCTCCGCGGCGGCCGTCATTGCCGGATCGGCCTCGCGCCATTCACCCGGCGCCCTGGCATCGAGCGCGTAGGAAAGCCTTGCTGCGGCATCGAACGACATCCCTTCGGCGGGCACGGCAATGCCGAGGCTCGATGAAATGCCCAGGCAATGGGCTCGCTGCGCTGTGACGAACAGCGCGTGGTGATCCTCACTTGCGGCCGCGAAGGCATCAAAGGTCTCGGGCGCGGCGCAATCGAGCGCCAGCACGGCATGGCTTTTTTCACCCTGATTCAAAATGACCGGGCGCCCGAAGCGCAGTTCGGCGACGGCCCGTTCGATCTCCATTGCCGGGGTGCAAACTCGAAAACTGAACCTATCCATCTGTTCCTGCGTTGATCTGCTATGTTGCACGCATATGATTCCGCCGCCTGGCGACATCATCGTTTTGTCACAAAACCATCGACTCGTCCCGGTTCGCAAACGGGCAGCGCGTCGAAGTTATTGGAACCTAATACGTAATTAGAGCGTAAGTGGATTGGTTCCAGTCGCACGCTGCGACTGGACTTTAACAAAAAAGTGTTCGCCGGAAGGAGCGTCGAAAATTGAAGGGAAGTTTTGGCGATGATGACCGCGCCGGCCGCACGGCGCGGGCGCTCTGGTTCCCGGCGGCGCGGACCTGCGCCGTGCAGGAGGAAGAACTCGGCGTGGTCGACGAGGGGGCGGTGCTCGTCCGGACGCTTTTCAGCGGCATCAGCCGGGGCACGGAATCACTCGTTTTCAACGGCCTGGTGCCGGAAGGCGAGCGTGATCGCATGCGCGGACCGCATATGGCGGGCGATTTTCCGTTTCCGGTCAAATATGGGTATGCCCTGGTGGGTCGCGTGGAGACCGGCCCTGACCATCTGGCCGGCCGGATCGTCTTTTGCCTGCACCCGCATCAAAGCGCGGCCGTCGTGGCCGAAGGCATGGTCACGCCGCTGCCGGATGGGGTGCCGGCCGAACGCGCCATCCTCGCCGCCAATATGGAGACGGCGCTGAACATCGTCTGGGATGGCGGAATTATGCCCGGCGACCGGGTGGCGGTATTCGGCGCGGGCGTTGTCGGCGCGCTCACCGCCTTTATCGCGAAAGCGATCATCGGCACCGAGGTGGTTCTGGTCGACCGCAATCCGGCGCGGCGGGCGCTTGCCGATAGGCTCGGCGTCACTTTTGCCGAGAGCGGCGCGCTCGACGGCGAATTCGATCTGCTGATCAATGCCTCCGCCTCCGGCGAAGCGCTCGCGGAAGCGCTGGATCACGCCGGCTTCGAGGCCCGCATCGTCGAGGGGAGCTGGTACGGCGACAAAAAACTGACGCTGCCGCTCGGTGGCGCTTTCCATTCGCAACGGCTTTCGATCGTCGCTTCACAGGTCGGCTCGTTGCCGCCCGCGCAACGTGCCCGCTGGAGCTTTGCGCGCCGTCTGGCCAAGGCGGTTACGCTTCTTGAAGACGACCGCCTCGATGCGCTGATCTCCGGCGAGACCGCGTTCGAGGACATCGCCGCCGCCTATCCCGGCATCATCGATGATCCGGAAACGCTCTGCCACCGTATCCGATACTAAAAAGAGAGAAGTCATGTTTGCAGTCGAAGTCCGCGATCACATCATGATCGCCCACAGCCTCCCCCGACCCGTATTCGGCCCTGCCCAGGGCATGCACGGTGCCACATTCGTGGTCGATGCCGCCTTCTTCACCGAGGATGTCGATGATGACGGCCTCGCCGTCGATATCGGGGCGGCGACTGAAACGCTTGCCGAGGTGCTGAAACCGCTCAACTATCAGAATCTCGATGAGGTCGAGGCCTTCAGCGGCAAGATTTCGACCACCGAAGTGATCGCGAAGCACATCTTCGTCCAACTCGCATCCGCCGTTGGCGAGAAGAAACTCGGCCCGGGCAGTCACCGGATCGCGAGAATCCGCGTGACCCTGCACGAATCCCACGCCGCCCGCGGCTGGTATGAGGGCGCGCTTTGACGGCCCAGCTTGTCTTTGCCTATCCCGGCGATCTTTCAACCCGAACCGGCGGCTATGGTTATGACCGGCGGATGATTGCCGGGCTGGAGGCGCTCGGCTGGGACGTGGAATTGCTGGCGCTCGGCGATGGCTTTCCCGCACCGGAACCGGCGGTGAAGCAGAACGCCGAACGTCTGCTCTCGGCCCTGCCGGACGGGGCGCTGGTGATGATTGACGGGCTCGCCTTCGGCATTCTGGACGACTGGGCCGTCCGAGAGGCGACTCGCCTGCGGATCGTGGCCCTGGTGCACCATCCGCTGGCGCTGGAAACCGGGCTCGATGCCGGTCGGCAGGCCGTCTTGCGAGAAAGCGAACGCAGGGCGCTCGCTCATGTCCGCCATATCGTCGTAACCTCGCAAGCGACAGCGCAAACGCTTGTCAGCGGGTTCGCGATACCGGCGGACGACATCACCGTCGCGCTTCCCGGCACGGACCCTGCGCCGGTATCCGCCTGCGATGGCGATCCGCCCCATATCGTTTCCATTGGCTCGCTGATCCCGCGCAAGGCGCATGATGTGCTGGTCGACGCGCTGAAACGGATCGAAAACCTTCCCTGGAGAGCGACCATCGCCGGCAGTCGGGATATGGACCCGCCCACCGCTCGGGCGCTCGAACGGCAGATCGCCGCGCTCGGGCTCGACGACAGAATTCTGCTGGCCGGCGACTGCGACGACACCCGCGCCCTGCTTGCCTCGGCCGATATATTCGCGCTTGCCAGCCGCTACGAAGGCTATGGCATGGTGTTCGCCGAGGCGCTGTCGCAGGGCGTTCCGGTGATTGCCTGCCGCGCCGGTGCGATCCCCGACGTGGTGCCGACGGACGCCGGCATTCTGGTTTCCGTCGATGACAGCGCGGGTTTCGCTGAAGCCCTTGAAAGGATGATCACCGACAAGGCATTCCACGCCGAAATGGCGGCAGCGGCCCGGCGCGCGGGCGAGAGACTGCCGGGATGGGAGGATACGGCGCGCACAATTTCCGAGGCCCTGGAGGTGATTTCATGAGCGGCTTCGAGACCGATTGGCTGGCGCTGCGCGAACCGGCGGACAGGCTCGCCCGCGCCCCGGCTCTGCTCGACATCCTGTCGCGCTACCTGCAGGCCATGCTGGCGCCGGCGATTGTCGATATCGGCTGCGGCACGGGCTCGACCTGGCGCAGTCTCCAAAGCCATGTCCCCAACCACACGCGCTGGCTGCTGCTTGACCATGACCCGGCACTTCTCGAAGAAGCGGAACGTGGCATCGGAAACGATCAAGGCGTCGCCTTTCGACGCTTCGATCTCAACGATCTACAGGACCTGCCGCTAGAAGGCGTCCCAATGGTAACGGCCTCGGCGCTGTTCGATCTGGTTTCGGAGGACTTCTGCGTCGCTTTCTGTGATCGACTCGTTGATCAAGGCTGCGGTCTCTACGCGGCGCTGAACTATGACGGCATCATACGCTGGACGCACCGCCATCCGCTCGATGACGATATGGTCGAGGCCTTCAACCGTCACCAGCAAACCGACAAGGGCTTTGGTAGGGCGCTCGGCCCGGCGGCGGGCGCCTGTCTTGAGCGGCTGCTGGAAGCGAGAGGCTATCAGGTTGAGGCGATGACCAGCCCATGGCGGATGGACGCAACGGCGGCGGCCCTGCAGAAAGCCTTCCTGTCAGGTTTTCGCCAGCCCTTGCAGGAAATGTCAGGGCGCAGTGAAGCCGATATCGAGGACTGGCTTGCCTTCCGCATGGCCGCCATCGCCGCGCCGGAGAGCCTTTGCGAGGTCGGCCACATCGACCTCATTGCCATGCCGGTCTGACAACTGGCTTGAGCGGGCAATCGAACAGGATGTCGGTTCCCAGACTGTAGATCTGTGCCTCTGGCCGGAGCGCGTCCGAAAGGCGATCGACCGGGGGCAGGACGATCCCGCTCGGTCCCGATCCGATGATCAGCGGCGAAACAGCGACATGCAGCCGGTCGACCAGTCCGGCCTCGATGAAGCGGGCAATCGTGCGCGCGCCGCCCTCGACAAGCACGCGGCGCAGGCCGAGCCCGGAAAGCGCAGCCAGCATCTCCTGCGGTGCGAGCCCGTTCTCGTGGCGGCGAAGACGAATGATCTCGGCATTCGGAAGATCGTTGCGGCGGACCTCGTCGCTCTGAAAAACGATCACCCGCGCGCCGCCGTCATGAAACAGGCCTTCCCGTCCGGTAAGCCGCCCATGGCAGTCGATGACCACACGCACGGGATCGGGGCCGTCGACAAGGCGCACGGAAAGGCGCGGATCATCGCAACTGACCGTGTTCTCACCGACTATGACGGCATCGACCAGCGCGCGACACCGATGCAGATGCGCCAGACCCTCCGGTCCCGAAATATCACGCGCGTCCCCCGAAGGCGTTGCCACCCGCCCGTCCAGCGACTGGCCGACCTGCGCCAGCACGAATTGCTCTGAAGCCCCGGCGATGGGCCCGTAGAGCGCGCCTTCGGCCCCCGGCGGCGTCGGAGCGCTTCCTTCGCGCAAGGCAAGGAGTTGCGTCCATATGTCGTCGCTCATGTTGATCGCGTGTACTGTCACGGCGTCCTTTTCGGGCCCTCCGGGCCGTATTCAAATTCAGGCCGGAAACGACCGCAAGGTGACGCATTCCGCGTGACGGAATCGTGCGTCACAAACGGATAGGTAAGGCCAAAAGCGAATTTGTCCAGGCGGGTCTCTCAGGGCTTGCCGCCAGCCAGCACGTAGCGCGAAAAGGCCAGCGCCTCTCGTGCGTCCTGATCCATCCGCGCCTCGTCTGCCCCATCGCTCAGATCACGCCAGACGCGGATATCGTTCCCGATGCCGCCGCCGGTCTTGACGAAGGGCTCCATCACCACCGCGCCCTGATAGTCGATCTCGCGGAGCGCCGCGCCGATCTCGTGCCAGGGAAGGCGGCCCTTGCCGGGCACCCGCCGGTCGCTCTCGCCGGTGTGAAAATGGCCGAGCAAGGGACCTGCGGTGCGGATCGCCGCGCTGAAACTGTCTTCCTCGATATTCATATGGAATGTGTCGAGCATCACCTTGACGTTGCTCTTGCCGACATCGCGCACAAAGGCGACGCCTTCCTCCGCGGTGTTGATGACATGGTTTTCGAAGCGGTTCAGAACTTCGATGCAAAGGTCGATCCCGAGATTGGCGGCAAAATCGGCAAGGCTTGAAATCCCCTCCACGCCGCGGGCCCGGTCGCCCTCCTTGTCAACGGGTTTGGTATAGTCGACCGGCCAATAGGAATGAAGCGCGCCGCCAATGATGTGGACATCGAGCTTGGCGATGTTCACCAGCGTTTCCTCGAAGAAGGCGCGCCCGGCCTTTCGCACGGCGGCGTCCGGCGAGGACAGGTTGCGCTCCTGCGACGGACCGAGCCCGGATGTCACCGTGATGTTGTTGTCGCGGGCCGCCCGCGCGATTTCATCGATATGGGCCGGGCTGAAGCTGTTCAGGTGGTGGGCGGCGATCTCGATCACGTCGAAGCCGAGCTTTGCGACCTTCTCGACATGGCGCAGGCAGTCCGCGCTCCACTCCTGCTCCCAGTAGGAATAGTAAATCCCGAATTTCATGTCGTTCTCCCTGAGCCGACGCAGTTCGCTCTGTTTTTCTTTCAGTTCACATCAACCGGCTTGGAGCGCATGCGGCGCGCCGTTTCGCGCTCGGCGCGCTTGCAACGCATGGGCGGCAGGTCGCGGTCCATCAGCGCCATGTCCTCCAGAACCATGTCGCCCATCTGCTTGAAGGCGATATCCATGGCGCCGGCGCGGTGGGCGGAGCGCAACAGGCCCGTGGCCGTGCGAGCAGGGTGGTCAAGCGCCAGCGGTTCATCCGGAAACACGTCGCTTGCCGCAACGATATGACCGGAGCCGACCGCTTCGAGAAGCGCATCGAAATCGACGACATCGGCGCGTGACATCAGAATAAAGGCTGCGCCCTTGCGCATGGCGGCAAATTCTTCGCGCCCCAGGAAGCCGCGGTTTTCCGTGGTGACGGCGGCCATCACGAAGACAAAATCGGATTGGGTCAGTACATCATTGAGCGAGGCGGGCTTTACGCCGTGATCGCGCAGAATGGATGGCGGCAGCCAGGGATCAAAAACCTTGATATTGCATCGGAAGCCGGTCAGCAGGCGGTTGAGCGCGCGGCCGAGGTCGCCGAAGCCGATAATGCCGACATCGGCATTGGTAAGAAGGCGTGCCGAGCCGTTGCCTTCGCCGCCCCATTTTTCGGTTCCGTTGCGGAAGGCAAGATCGGCGTCGGTGATGCCGCGGGCGAGATCGATCGCTAGGCCAAGGCCGATTTCCGCAACCGGCACGGCGAATACGGCGCCGGTGGTGATGACGTGGATGCCGCGCGAAAAGACCTCCTCATAGGGCATGTTGTCGAGCAGATTCGATTCGACATTGATGACCGCGCGCAAGGATTTCAACTTCGCAAGCGTTTCGGAGGAAATCGGCGGTTGGCCGAGGATGTAGCGGGCTTCGGACAGCACGGTTTCATCCAGGTTTGCCACCTTGTCTTCCGTGGTCTCGACAAGCGTGTAGCGCTCCTCCAGAAGGCGTCGCTTTTCGGCGGTGAAGATCAGGTCGAGGCTGCGCGGCTCGGGGGCGCAGATCACGAGCGGCTTGTTGTTCATGGGCATGGGCAATCCTCCTGTCAAAAAAAATAAACCGATTTACTTTTAAAGTAAACTGATTTACTTTTTTGAGAACGACATTTTAACGGCTTCGAAAATCGCGCGAGACGCATGTCCAGAAAGAACGAAAACCGCCGGCCCACGATCCATGATGTCGCTGCCAGAGCTTCGGTCTCGGCGGCGACGGCGTCGAAGGTTGTGCGCGGCGTTGCGGGCGTGAAGAAGATGAATGTCGAGCGCGTGCGCGCCGCGATGGTCGAACTGAATTATCGCATGGACCCGATCGCGTCCGGGCTGCGCAATGAGCGCCGCCGGATCATCGGCGCGATCGTGCCCGATCTCGAAAGCGCCTTCTTCGGCGCGCTCCTGACCGAGCTTGAAAAGCTTGCGGAGGAGGCGGGGTATCATCTGATCGTTTCCTCCGCGCGCGGCAGCGAGGTGCGCGAAGCCGATCTGGTGTCACGAATGAATGACTGGCGGGTGATGGGGACGATCCTTGTGCCGGTTCGCTCGGAAAGGGGGCTCGGGGCGGAGAAGCTCAGAGAACTCGATATGCTTGCGGTGTTGGTTGACCGCGTCAATGTCGATGACCGTTACGACACGGTCACGGCCGACAATAGTGCCGCGTCTGCCTCGGTCGCCGATCTGCTTCTGGGGCAGAACCATCGTCGCATTCTGATCCACGGGGCAACGCGCATCTCGAAATCGATCCGCCTGCGCATGGAAGGCTTCATGGCTCGCGTTCGGGAGATCGACGACACGGTGCGGATCGATACCCTGCTTTCCGATGAGACGTTGGACATCCAGCGGCAGGCGATACGCGACTATTTCGATGAAGCGGCAGACGAGCATCCGACGGCGGTTTTCTCGCTGTCGCAGCATTCCACGCTGCTGGTGCTGTCGGAGCTGCGCCGCCGCAATCTGCGCATCCCGAAGGATGTCGCTCTTGTCGGTTTCGACGATACGGACTGGATGCAGACGACGTGGCCGAGCATTACGGCGGTCGCGCAGCCTGTGGAGGCAATGGCGCAGAAGGCGCTGAACGTATTGCTGGCGCGAGCCGGCGATGAGGTGACGGGGCCGCCGGAACACCATCTGGAGCCCTGTCAGTTGTTCGGTCGACAATCGACCGAACGGGAGGTGGACTGAAGGCGGCAGGAGACGCCGGTCTGCTAAATTTCAATCGGAGGAGAAAACAATGATCAAGGTAACCACCAAGGGCAAGCTGGGCATTGCCGCGCTGATGCTGCTTGCATCGACCGCGCCGGCCATGGCCGATGACGAGTATGGCGTGCTGATGAAGACACTCGCCAACCCGTTCTGGGGCGCGATGGCCGAAGGCGTCAAGGCAGGCGCGGATGCCGCCGGCGTAAAATACTATCTGCAGGCCGTGGAAAACGATCAGGCCGCCGAGAGCCAGTTGAACGTCTGCAACACCATGCTGGAGCGCCAGCCGGTGGCGATGATCACCGCGGCGATCAATTCGACAAACCTTCTGCCCTGCCTGAAGACCGCGCAGGAACGCGGCATTGAGATCGTCGATCTCGACGGCAATCTCGATCCGGCCATTCTCGAGGCCGAAGGCATCGATATCACATTCTCCATCGGTTCCGATAACGTGAAGGCCGGCGCGCAGGGCGCTGAATATATGGCGAAAATGCTTGGCGCCGATGCCAAGGGGCCGGTTCTGGTGATCGAAGGCCTGTCCGGCAACATTACCGGAGAGAAGCGCACCACCGGCTTTGCCGACCGTCTGGCCGAACTGGCGCCGGGCCTTGAAATCGTCGCCTCTCTGCCGGGCGACTGGGATCGCGGCAAGGCGGCCAACATCACCAACGATATCCTGACCCGCAATCCGGACCTGAAGGGCATTTTCGCCGCCAATGACGGCATGGCGCTCGGGGCTGTCGAAAGCGTGTTCGCGGCCGGCAAGGGCGGCGATGTCGTCATCATCGGCGTCGACGGCAATTCCGATGCCGTCAAGTCGATCAAGGACGGGCGTCTGACGGCCTCCGTGGCACAGCTGCCCTATCTGGTCGGCATGGAAGCGGTCGAAAATGCCAAGAAGGTCGCCGATGGCGGCACGGTCGACAAGCAGATCAACGTGCAGACCCTTGTTCTGACCAAGGACATTCTCGACGCCGGCACCGATCCGGTCCTCGAATACGTGAAGTAGCCTCTGGTGCGGGGCCGGCGGCCACTGTGCCGCCGGCCCTGCCTTCTTGCTCGACAGACGTATTCCGGCGTTCGCGCTCCACGAAGCTGTGCCTTCCGAGAGATCAAGATGACCTATTCTCATACCAAATCCACCCATCCCGAGCCGGGCCTCTGGGGCCGGCTTCAGGCTGGATCGATCGAGCGATTGCACATAAGGCTCGAAAGCCTGCTCGTGCTGCTGATCCTGTGCGTGGCGATGACCATCCTGTCGCCCTATTTCCTGTCCGTCAGCAACATGATGAATATCCTGCTGGCGACCTCGACCATCGGCGTGCTGGCGATCGCGGCGACCTATGTGCTCAGTTCCGGCGGCCTTGATCTTTCGATCGGCTCGGTGATGGGGCTTTCCGGCGTCGTCGGCGCTGCCTTCGCGGTCAATCTTGGCATGCCAACGCCCGTGGCGGTTCTTGCCACGCTGGCCGCCGGCACGCTGGCGGGCCTCGTCAACGGCCTCGTCATCACCCGCGCTTTCGTTCCGGCTTTCATCGTCACGCTCGGCATGCTCGGCATTGCGCGCGGCCTGGCGCTGGTGATTTCCGACGGGCGGGTGATCTACGGCCTGCCCAATGCGATGGTCTATATCGGACAGGGACGCCCACTCGGCATTCCCATGCCGGTTATCATCTTCCTGGCGACGGCCCTCATCACGCATCTGGTTCTGGCCTATACAAGGTTCGGGCGCCATACGCTCGCGATCGGCGACAGCGAGAATGCCGCCCGCACCGCCGGCATCAATGTTCGCCGTCACCGGCTGGTGCTCTATATGCTGTCCGGCGGTCTCGCGGGTCTGGCCGGTCTGCTCTATTCCACACGCATCAATTCCGGCGATCCGACCGCGGGTATCGCCTATGAACTAACGGCGATCACGGCCGCGATCATCGGCGGAACCAACCTTTTCGGCGGCCGCGGCTCCATCCTTGGCACCATGGTCGGCGCGCTGATCATGGGTGTTCTGCAGAACGGACTGAACCTTCTCGCCGTCCAAAGCTACTACCAGCAGATGGCCATCGGCAGCGTTCTGATCCTGGCCGTTTTCATCGACCAGTGGCAGCTCAGAAAGGAGAGCCGGGTATGACCCTCCTGAAAATCGAAGGCGTGACCAAGAGTTTCGGCGCCGTCTCCGTTCTGCACGGCGTGAACCTGACGGTTGGGGCCGGCGAGGCGATCGGGCTGGTCGGCGACAATGGCGCGGGTAAATCGACACTTATGAAAATCGTCACCGGCATCTACCAGGCCGATGACGGTGCGGTTATCATGGATGGCGAGGACATGTCGCCCTATTCGCCGGGCGAACGGCGGACCAAGGGCATCGAGATGATCTATCAGGATCTCGCGCTCGCCCGCCAGCAGGATGTCGCCGCCAATATCTTTCTCGGCCGCGAGCCGACCCGTAACATTCTCGGCATGAAGTTTGTCGACGGCAAAAAGATGCGCCATGAGGCGCAGGCGATGATCGACCGGCTAGGCGCGAAGCTGCCGGCGATCAACCGCCCGGTCGGTTCGTTTTCCGGCGGCCAGCAGCAATCGGTCGCGATTGCCCGCGCGCTGACCTTCAATCCGCGCATCGTGATCATGGACGAACCGACGGCAGCACTTGCCGTGCGGGAAGTTCAGGGCGTGCTCGACCTGATCCGGCAGCTCAAATCTGAAGGCATCGGCGTCATCCTGATTTCCCACCGGCTCAACGACGTGCTGTCGGTGACCGACAGGATCGTAGTATTGCACCAGGGCTACGCCGCCGCCAATCTGAAGACCAAGGAAACCGACATGACGGAAGTCGTCTCAGCCATTGTCGGCGGCGGCGATGTCGCCGAGGCCGCCGCGCATGAGCTTTCAGCCGGGAACCACCGCGTGCGCTAAGTTGTCTCGTGGTGGTTTGCGCCGCGAACAGGGAATGCCTATCGCGAGCCGGGATTGTCCGGGTCGAAATCGAAGCGGTCCGGCACGGCGAGGCCGTTTTCGAGGTGCTTTTCGATGGCGCGCAGCGATACGCCGTCGCGATAGAGCCAGGGGTCGCGGGTCTCGCGCTGCCAGGCTTCTGTCGCGGCGCGCATTTCAAGCAGGCGATCCAGATGGGCAGGGTCTTCGGCCAGGTTGTTCACCTCGTATGGGTCCGCCTCTAGGTCGTAGAGCTCCTCCGGCGGACGGCGGACATAGTCTTTGACCGACCGCCTGCCGATCATCGCCGGGTTTTGATTGCGGACCCCCTCCCATGTCAGCGAACCGTAGAGATCGCCCGAGAAGGGGAAATCGAGCTGCCAGGCGACATTGCGGTGGTATTTGTAGCGTGTGGTGCGCATGAAGCGCGTCGGCCAGTAATTGGTGATTTCGTGGAAGGTGTGCGAGCCGAACACCGCCTGCCAGTCGTCCTCAAGCGTTTCTGATTCGAGGATAGGGAGCAGTGAGCGGCCCCTGCGTTGGCCGGGCGGCGGCGCGTGACCCGCCCAGTCGAGAAAGGTCGGCAGGATATCGGTGAAGGACACCAGATTGGGGTTGGCGACGCCACCGCGTCCGCCCGGCTTGCGGATGATCAGCGGCAGGTGCACGCCGGCATCGTAGAGTGTGGTCTTGGAATTGAGGAAGGGCGAGCCGTTGTCGGAGAGGAAGACGATGAGCGTGTCATCGGCAAGGCCGGTTTTTTCCAACTCGTCGAGAACCATGCCGACGCCCTGATCGAGCCTATTTATCGAGCGGCAATAATCGGCGAGCTCCTGGCGTACCTCCGGCAGGTCGGTCAGGAAAGGCGGGACGGCGACGTCTTCCGGCGCAAAGACGCGATCCTCGACGCCGGGATAGGCGCGGTCATTGCCGAACCCGCCGCGGGTCTCATCGCGATGCGGATCGATGAAGCCGATGGTGAGGAAGAAGGATTTTTGCTCGGCTTTCGCGCCCCGGAAAAAGACGGAGGCGCGGTCGGCCACCCAGCGTACATCGCGTTCCCAGCTCTCCTCACGCACCTGCCAAGGATAGACGGCATCCGGCCCGACATGGATCTTGCCGATGATCCCGGTCTTCATGCCAGCCGCGTTCAGAAGCCCCGGCGCGGTTTCCACATGATCGAAGGTCATGAAGTGATGATGGTCGTGATTGAGGCCGTATTGCCCGGTCTCGTGGGTGTGGAGGCCGGTATAGATTACAGAGCGGCTGGCCGAGCATGAAGCGGTCGAGGTGAACGCCATGTCGAAGCGCGTGCCGGCCTCGGCAAGCCGGTCGATATTGGGCGTCGCGATCGCGGTCTCACCATAGCACCCCGTCATCCGGCCGAGATCGTCGGCGATCAGGAGGAGGATATTGCGCATGAGACATCGCTCCGTTCGATCGCAGCGCTGCTGCGGGGAAATTCGCTGATCACGGCGGAGGCGACATCGATGCCGCGCCTCAGCGCCGCGCGCTCGGGGGCACCTTCCGCGATGGCGCTCAGATACCCGGCGTTAAAGGCATCTCCGGCGCCCACCGTGTCGATCACATCAAGGGCGCGGGCGTGTTCGATGATATAGTTGCGGTGCCGGTAGCAGGCGGCGCCTTCAGGGCCGCGCTTGACCACCAGCGCGGCATCGGGGCGCATATGGGGGCCGAGCGCCCGGCAGGCGGCATGGACGGCGTTTTCGCCGGAAAGGCCGAGCGCTTCCTTGTCGTTCAGCAGGATATGGTCGGCAAGGCCGATCCATGCGCGGGCGTTGGCGATGGCGGCATCGGTCCAGCCATCGCCCGGCCAGCCGGGATCGATGGCGATGGTTGCGCCGCGCGCTCTCAGCTGCCCCAGAAAGGATGTGTGCTCCGCCATCAGGCCGGGCAGGGCGAAGCCGCCGGAGACCAGCGCGATCGCGTCTGCAAGCGGCCAGTCTTCCAGCGCTGCGGAGAAGAAGGCCGCATCGAGCCCGTCGAGATGGCCGTTGGTGGAAAAGAAACTGCGCTCGCCGCCTTTCTGCAATATGCCGACGGACATCGAGGTCGGACCGGGCCGGGCGGCGATCCTGTCCAGCGCGCCGGCGAACTGGTAGGTGATCATCGCGCCCGCCGCATCGCCGCCGGTTGCCGAGGCCAAGCCGACGGGGTGGCCCAGCCGCTGGAGCACGAGTGCGGTATTGGCCGCCGATCCGCCGATGCGGAAATCCGAGCGTTCGAGAAACACCTCCGTTCCCCATTCCGGCCAGTCGGCGATGCTGCCGGTGACGAGGTCGAGATTGGCGTTGCCGATGACGCAGATCGGGCGCGGCGGTTCGGGTGGTCTGCTGTTCATGGCCGCTCCTGGATCGCCGCGCCGGCAGCGTCGAAGCGATGCAGCGCCGTCTCATCCGGCGTCACGAAGACCGTCTCTCCGGCTTGGAAATCCTGCGCGCCCGGCGCACGGACATTCAGCATGCCGGCATTCTCGGTTTCAACGTGAATGTAGGTATCACTTCCAAGTTCCTCCGAAAGCAGCACTTTCCCGCTCCAGCGGCCGTTTTCGCGCGAGATCGCAAGATGTTCCGGACGGATGCCGCAAGCCGCAGCGCCGAAACCGTCCGCAATCTCGCCCTCGATGACATTCATGCGCGGCGAGCCGATGAATTCCGCGACGAAGCGGCTGGCGGGTTTCATGTAGAGCTCCATCGGCGTGCCGACCTGTTCCACATGGCCTGCGTTCAAAACCACGATCCGGTCGGCAAGCGTCATCGCCTCGACCTGGTCATGGGTCACATAGATCATGGTGACGCCCTTCATGCGCTTGTGCAGCGCGGCGATCTCGATCCGGGTATCGACCCGGAGTGCCGCGTCGAGGTTCGACAGCGGCTCGTCGAACAGGAAGATGCGCGGCTGGCGGGTGATCGCCCGGCCGATGGCGACGCGCTGGCGCTGGCCGCCGGAAAGCTGGCGCGGCTTGCGGTCGAGATAGGGCGTGATCTGCAGCATCTCGGCCGCCTCGCGGATGCGCTTGTCGGCCTCCGCATTGTTCAGTTTCGCCTGTTCCAGACCGAAGGCCATGTTCTCGTAGACCGTCATGTGCGGATAAAGCGCATAGGACTGGAACACCATGGAGATGCCGCGCTTTGCCGGCAGCACATTGTTCACGCGCTCGCCATCGATCATCAGGTCGCCGCCGGAAATATCCTCAAGTCCGGCGATCAGGCGCAGCAGCGTGGACTTGCCGCAGCCCGATGGGCCGACGAAGACGATGAATTCACCCTTTTCGAAATTGAGGTCGATATCCTTCAACACCTCGACATGGCCGAAGGACTTGCAGATTTTCTTCAGTTCGATGGAGGCCATGAGATTATCCTTTCACGGCGCCGGCAGTGAGGCCGGAAACGATTTTGCGCTGGAAGACGAGAACGAGCGCGATCAGCGGCACGGTGACGATCACGGACGCCGCCATGATGTTGCCCCACGGCACCTCGAATTCGGACAAACCCGAGATCATCGCGATCGCCACCGGCACGGTGCGCTGGCTGTCGGTGGAGAGGAAGGTGAGGGCGAACAGGAATTCGTTCCAGGCGTGGATGAAGGCCAGAAGACCCGTCGTCACCATCGCCGGCCACATCAGCGGCAGGAAGATGCGGCGGATGATGGTGAAGGACGAGGCCCCGTCCATGATCGCCGCTTCCTCGATCTCGATCGGCATGTCGCGCATGAAGGTTGTCAGCACCCAGACCGTGAAGGGCAGGGTGAAGATCATGTAGGAGAACACCAGCGACCAGAGCGAATTGAACAGGCCGAAATTGCGGATCAGCTCGAACAGGCCGGAGAGCACCGCGATCTGCGGAAACATCGAAACCGACAGGATGGTGAACAGCAGCAGCCCGCGACCCCTGAAGCGGATGCGGCTCAAGGCAAAGGCCGCGGTGACGCCGAGAAACAGCGAGAAGATCACGACCACGGTGGCGACGAAGATCGAGTTGAAGATCTGGTGGCCGAAGACGCCGTCGGTCAGCATGTGCTGGTAGTTGTCGAAGGTGACCGCCTTCGGCAGATAATTGACCTCGAACAGCGCCTGGCCGTTTTCCAGCGAGGTCAGGATCGCGTAGTAGAACGGAAACAGCGCCTGGACGAGGATGACCAGAACAAGCGCGTAAAACGCGATGCGTTTGACGGGAGCGGGGATGGTCATCTGTCGCCTCCAAGGTTCATGCGGGTGGCGCGGATGAAGCCGATCGTCAGAAGCGCGATGATCAGGAACAGCAGAGTGGAGGCCGCCGAGCCATAGGCGAACTGGTCGAAATCGAACAGGTTTTCGCGCGCGAACACCGACATGGTGGCGGTGTTGGCATTGTTGGGGGTCAGCACATAGACGATGTCGAAGACGCGCAGCGCATCGAGCGAGCGGAACACGATCGCCACCAGCACGGCCGGCATGATCAGCGGCAGGGTGACCTTGCGGAACACGCGGACGGGATGAATGCCGTCGAGCTTCGCCGCCTCATACATGTCCTTCGGCACCATCTGCAGGCCGGCGAGGATCAGGAGCGCCATGAACGGCGTGGTCTTCCAGATGTCTACGATCAGCACGGCGAGAAGCGCGGTGTCGGGATTGGCCGTCCAGGCCACCGGCTCGGCGATGATGTGCAGTTTCATCAGGATATCGTTCAGGATGCCGAACTGGTCATGCATCATCCAGGCCCACATCTTGGCGGAAACGATGGTGGGGATTGCCCAGGGGATGAGCACGGCGGCGCGCACCAGCGCGCGGCCGGGGAACTGGGTATTCAGCACCAGCGCGATGATCATGCCGAAAATCGTTTCGAACAGCACCGAGAAGAAGGTGAAGCGCAGCGTGTTCCAGACGGCCCGCCACCAGTCGGGGTCGGCCAGCAGCCCGTAGAACTCGCCGGTGCCGTCGCCATAGTCGAGATATTCGAGATAGTTGCGGAAGCCGACCCATTGCGCTTCGCCCGGAAAATCGATCGAGGCATCGGTGAAGCCGAAATAGATCGTTCTGACCAGCGGATAGACCGCGACCACGGCCAGCACCGCCAGCATCGGCGCCAGGAACACCCAGGCCGAGACGACGCGCTGTTGCGACAGGGTCGATTTTTCGACCGGTTCTGCCATGTTCCGTTCCCTTCTTCTCTTGCGAAAAACGGCGCCGCGCCGGCTATGCGGGCGGCGCCGTCTTGTCTTACCAGCCGTTGCCGCGCAGGCGCTTCAGCTTGGCTTCCAGCTTGGCGAGGTTCTGCTCGGCGGTGCCATCGCCCGAAAGCGTATCATGCACGGCGGTCCAGAATTCCGAGGAGACCTCGTTATATTTGCGCTTGGTGGCGGCCGACGGACGCGGCAGTGCGTTCAGCACCACCGGCTTCCAGCGCGGGATGAAGGGCTGGGCCTCGGCTACTTCCGGGTCGTCGTAAACGGCCGTCACCGTCGGCGGACGCGAGGTTTCGATCGCGCGTTCCTTCTGGTTTTCGAAGTTGTTGAGGAACTTCACCAGTTCGATCGCCTCGTCCGGATTGGGCGAATATTTGGAAACGGCTAGGTGCCAGCCGCCGAGCGTCGCCGCCGAGCTGTCGCCTTCGCCGCCGACCGGCAGCGTGGTCACGTCGAACTTGCCCTTGACCGGGGAATCCTCGCCATCGGCCAGCGCATAGGCGTAGTTCCAGTTGCGCATGAACACGGCATTGCCCGACTGGAACACACCGCGCGCGTCCTCTTCCATGTAGTTCAGCACGCCCTGGGGCGCGATGGTGCCGACCCAGGACTTCGCCATGTTCAGCGCCTCGGCCGCTTCCGGATTGTTGATCGCGATCGAACCGTCAAGCTCGACGATCCGGCCGCCGCCATAGGAATAGATCCATTCCTGGCCGTTGCAGGTGAGCCCTTCATAGGGCGCGCCCTGGAACACGAAGCCCCACATGTCGTCATTCCCCTCGGCCCGCTCGCCATCCATGATGATCTTCGCGGACTCGGTCATCTGTTCCCAGGTTTCGGGCACCGGCCGGTCGTATTTTTCCAGAAGATCGCTGCGGTAGTAGAGCGCCGGCGCACCGAGGAACATCGGCAGCGCGACGAGCTTGCCGTCGACGGTCTGCGATTCGACGGCTGCCGGCACGAACTGGTCGATGATATCGGCGGTCGCCTCCGTCAGGTCGACGAAATGGCTGGCGAGCTGCGGCGCGCCGATGACGTCGATGCGGTAGACGTCGATATCCGGCGACTTGGCCGAAAGCCAGAGCTTGTACTGGCCGAACTGGTCGGTGGTCGATTCCGGCATCGACACGATATTGACGGTGTTGCCGGTCATCTCCTCATAGCGGTCGAGCTCCTTGCGCAGGACTTCGTTATCCTTGCCGATTGCGCCGTGGACGATGTTGAGTTCGACGGCGCCGGCCGAGACCGACATCAGCGCGCTTGCGGCGAGCAGAACGCCCGTGAATTTTCCAAGATGTTTCATTGCCTGTTCTCCCTCCGGCCTTTGTCAGGTCCGGTTTTCAAAAGTTCCCGCGTCTGAAAGCCGGTCCATCGGGGGCCGCTTTCCTGTTGTCTGGGCAATCCGGCGCGCAGCCGTATCGCGGCCTTGCCGTCATTGCCCGCATGGCCGGATTTTGAGATCCGGCGGTTTCGCCTGTTTCGTCTCATGCCTCCCTTCTGCAGAAAATCGGCGAGGTCCAGGCCATCTGCCCGGTCTTCTCGCGCAGTCGCACATAGATGTTTTCGCCGTCGGCCAATGCGCCGAGCGCGACCGCGCCATGCCATTGCCACTGGTGCGGCCGGGGCAGGGCGTGGAAACGATAGGCGGGGCTGTCGATCGGGCCGAGATTGCCCGAGAGCGCGCCCTCGAAGAGCTGGTCGAGCGGAACGTCGAGCTGCTTGCCCGAAAGCGTAGCCTTCAGCCGCGCCCCGGGCCTCGCCTTCAGCCGGAGGGCGAAGCCCTGTGTGGCGGAGGTCACATTGTTGGGGTTGGCCGCAGCCGTGACGGAAAACCGGACGTCGCCCTGTTCAAGGCACAGGCTAGGCAATCGCGCCGCCTCGTCCTCTCCTTCGAGCGGCGAGACGATCTCCGCGCCGCGGAACCTGGGCTCAAGGCCAAGAACCTCGCCGCTTTCGAGACGAAGTTCGCCAGCCCAGTCATGGCTTCTGCCACGCGCGCCCCAGCCGAGTTCAACAAACAGGATGGTCTCCGTTTCCGCTTCGCTCTCGATCGGGGCTGGGCTCAGCTCGGGCGAGATGCGCTCGAACAGTTCGCCGTTGCGGAAGATATCGATCGCGTCGATGAAGCCACCGCCGATGGCCTCGATCTCCAGCGCGGCGTCGGGCGAGGGCGCGGTGATGCCGCCCTGCACGACATCGCCGATTGCCGTCAGCAGATGAATATTGTTGCCGGTGAGCGCATTGGTGCGGCGCGCGCGCATGGCCGAAAAGATCGCGTCCCGGCTGTCATCCTCGGCATAGACCGCCATGCGGCCATGGCCGTAGGAGCCGGGGAATGCGGAATGATGATCGGTATTGCCGACCACGCCGAAGACCGCGCCGCGCTTCAGCCCCGCGCGCATGGTCGACGTACCGTTCACTGGCCCCATGGAATGCAGGTAGGAGCGCTCGGATTCGGACTCTTCTGCGCAACCATGCATCGAGAACATCTCGACGAAGGGCGAGAGTTCGGGATCGAACGTATCCCAGTTGATGCCGCGCGCGCCCTGGCGGTAGCCAATATGGTGCGGGAAGGCGAGGGCGTTGTCGCCCTTTGCGTTTCGAAGCGCCTGCTTCAGTTCGGCCGGGCTGTCGGCAAGTTCCGGTTCGGCTACAGCGAGGTCGCCATAGACGATCGTGTAGTCGCCATGTTCCGAGGAGTGAATCTCGTAGCCGGGAAAAACGGCGAAGCGGCCGGGATTCTCGAAGGCTTTCAGCACTTCGAAATGGTCCTTCCAGTTGGCCTTCAGCTTTGCAAAACCCTTGACGTGGAAATCGACGATATGGGCGACCTCCGGCACGTCGACCGGCATGTCGGGCCATGCCGCATGGCCAGTAATGGAAACGAAATCGAGCTGCAGCGCGGCCCGCGCCAGCGCATCCTCAAGCCGGCCATGGCCATAGGACAGCGCGCAGTGATTGTGGATGTCGCCGAACAGCGGCTGAAGGCCGAGCCGGTTGGCAAGCGGGGTCAGGCGTTCGGGAAAACGGCGCGTCATTTCGTAAATTCCTGGGTTTCCGGATCGACGGGCATGCCGCCATTCTTCATGGATTTCTGCGCCGCCAGAACGATCCTGAGCGAGCCAACGCCGTCATCGATGCCAACGGGCGGGTTCTCCCCATCCATGAAGCGGCTGAGCGTGCGCACGAGCTCTAGATCGGCGCCGAAATGGGTCGAGCTGCGGTCCGGGCTGGTGAAGCCGAGCGTGCCGTGCTTGCGGCCGTAATCCTCGACGATATCGATTTCGCCGGAATGACGTTCCATCCTTATGCGGCCGGAGGAACCGACGATTTCCAGCGTTTCCTGATCCTCGGCCCAGGGGCCGAATATGGCGAAGAACAGACAGGCCGAAACGCCGTTCTCATAACGGATGGTGACGATTGCGTGGTCATCGATATCCGCGCCCGGCCGATAGACGCAGGTGTCGTTGCGGTCGACCGGCAAAGCTGCCTCGCCCCAGCTCGGGTTGGCGATGGCACCGGCGCCCTCGAAGCGGTCCACCAGGGTTTCGTGCCGGCGATAGGGACAGTCGCGGTCGCAGAGCGAACAGCGCTCCGGCGCATTCGGATCGGGCGGGAAAACATTGCTGCGGCCGCCGATCGCGGTGACGGAGACCGGCGTGGATGCGGCGACCCAGTTCAGAACATCGAAATGGTGTGAGCACTTGTCGTTGAGCGCGCCGCCCGACAGCGCCTGCTTGCGGTGCCAGAGCTGCAGATAGCGCGTATAAGGAATGACCGAGCGCAGCAGGATCATCTGCGGATCGCCGATGCGGCCGGAATGGGCAAGCTTCACCGTCTCGACCCAGGGCTTTTCGTAGCGCCGGGTGAACGCCATCAGCACTGGCTGACCGGAGCGCCTTTCCGCCGCCTGAATGGCCTCGGCGTCATCGAGCGTCACCGAGATCGGCTTGTCGAGATAAACACGCTTGCCGGCCGCAATCGCCGCCTCGACCGGCGCGCGGTGGGCATTGGTATGGGTGGTGACGATCACAAGGTCGACGGACGGATCCTCGACGGCGGCCTCAAGGCTCTCGAATATCCGCACGGCATGGCGGATGCCCGCCTTGCCGTAGAGCCCGTTCAGATGATCGGCGGCATAGCCGGCGCGGTCTTCCAGCCGATCGAAAACGCCGATGATGCGAAAGCCGGTCTCCGCCGCGATTTCGGCCATGCGCGAGCCGACATAATAGATGCCGCGTTCGCCGGCGCCGATAATGGCGACGCCCGTGGTTTTCTGCTGGACCGGCTCCTGGAGCATGCAATGCCTCTGAACTTGTTCTTGTTGTCGGCATCGGATGCTATTTGAGTATATATATGTGTACAATAATTGATGTACTCAATCGGTGTGGAGATCGATCACCGATCCATGGCGGACGCAGGAAATGGGGAGATAATGGGTTTGCGGCTCGTCCGCCCTGTCGGCGATCCGTTCACGGATGATCCGCTCGAACACCGCAAGCTTCTCGTCATGGCTGTTGCCGACCACATCGAACCGGCCGAGATGCTCCGACTGAAAGTCCGTGCTGCCGAGCATGATGACGCTGAGATCACGACCCGCCTCGAGGCCGAGCCTGGCGAGCGCGCGTTCCAGAATGAAACCTTCCACGACGCCCCAGGCGATCAGCGCCGTGAACGGAAGCCGGCCCTCGGCATCGGCATGCCGACCGATGGCCGCGGCGATGTCATCGATCTGGTAGCTGCCGGGCAGTGCGTTCAGCTCGATCAGAAAGCGCTGATCCGGATCGGGCAGAAAGCTGCCGAGCAGGTGGAATTCGCGGCGCGCCATCGCGATCTGGCGGGCATGATGGGCCGATGTCAGAAAGGCGATCTTGTCGTGGCCGCTTTCCCTGAATGTGCGGAAGGCGATCGACAACGCCTCGCGCCAGTTCGTGCCGATGGCGTCGACATCGATGCCGGTGGCCGAAACCCCGTCGATGACGATATGGTCGGCCTGCCTGTGGAGCGCGGCCAGGAACGCGACGGTCAGGATCTCGAAATTCACCTGGATGAGGCAGGCCCGGAACCGCCCGATCCGCTCCAGCACATCGATCGCCTGGGCGTCGCTCGAAAAGCCGAGCTGCAACACCGAAAAACCGGCGGACTTTATCCGCGTAGCGACCTCCTGCAGCGTCACCCGCGCCAGCCTGCTGTCGGAATTGCGGTAGAGGATCAGGAGATCCGCGGCATAGCTGTCGGGCTCCTTTTGCTCGGCCTCACCGGCGACCACGATGCCCGCGCCGGGGCGGGCAATCAGTCGGCCGTCCTCGAGAAACGGCTTCAGCGCCGCCTCCACGGTGCGCTGCGCCGTTCCGAATTCGCGCATCAGATGGCGAACGGTTGGAAGCCTTTCGCCGGGCGATGCCTTGTCGATCCTGTCTTCCGTCCACCGACCGATCGCGGCGACAACCTGCTTGGTCTTGTTCTGCATCCGGGTATTATGAGTATAATTTATACCCAACGCAAGTCGCGAATGGAGTTTGGGCCTGCTTTCGACCGGGGCTATCCGAAAAAGCAAAATCGGGAGCGTCTTTTGCACTTTCGCGGCCGACGACTTTGGGCGAAGTCTTCGCTCTTGTCGAACCCGAATTACGGTGCCGGGAGCATTCGCACGGCGGATCGAACTGCGCCATGAAACCTGAATAAAGGCGCCGGAGAGCGACCTCCGTCGCGTTTTTTTCAGGAACGGAGTTCCATCAATATAGTACATATTTTCAGATGCTTGCCCGGAATTCGAGCATCTCTGTGCGCTTTGGTCCGTCTTCGCCGGCAATAAACCGGCTTGCAATGAGAACAAAAATAGAACATAAAAGGACTATAAGCAAAACGGAGGCAATCATGACCGATATTCTGCGCGACATCGCGGCTTTCTTCTCAGTCAGCCTGTTTCTGGCCAGCATGGCGTTGATCGTGAGCTCGCTATAGGTTTCTGTGCATTGCGAGACGAGCGATTGCACCGGCGTTGCTCGCCTGCCAAAATCGGGTGACGTATCTGATTTGGCGGCGATGAAGGAGTGATCTCGAGATGCAGGCTGAAGGCAAAGAGCAGGCGGTTCGTTTCGTGCATTTGCGCGTTCACTCGGCCTATTCGCTGCTCGAGGGCGCGCTGCCGCTGAAGACGGTGATGAAGCTCGCCGTGGCAGACAGGCAGCCTGCAATTGCGGTGACCGATACCAATAATCTCTTCTGCGCGCTGGAGTTTTCCCAGAAGGCCGTGGGCGAGGGGCTCCAGCCGATCATCGGCTGCCAGTTGTCGATCGACATGGAGGATGGCGGCGACGGCGAGCGCCGCAGCGGCGGGCATCTGCCGCCGAAGAAACCTTCGATCGTGTTGCTCGCTGCCGATCCGACCGGCTATGCCAATCTCATGCATCTTGTCAGCGAGGCCTATCTCGGCGGTGAGGGGCATGACAGCATATATATAACGAAGTCATGGCTCAGCGCGCATTCGGACGGTTTGATCGCGCTCACCGGAGGGCGGACCGGGCCGATCGACGAGGCCGTTATCTCCGGATTCGAGGCGAAGGCCGCCGAAAGGCTCGCATTCCTGAAATCCGCTTTCGGTGATCGGCTCTATGTCGAAGTTCAGCGGCACGGCAACTTCGACGTCCAGCACGAGCGTCGGGTCATCGCTCTCGCCTATGAGCTCGATCTGCCGCTGGTTGCGACCAACGAGGCGTTCTTCCCGACCCGCGATGATTTCGAGGCGCATGACGCGCTGATGGCGGTGGCGCACAACGCCATTGTTTCCGACGATCGCCGATTCAGACTGACGCCGGATCACTATCTGAAGTCGCAGGATGAAATGGCGGAGCTGTTTGCCGATCTGCCCGAGGCGATCGAAAATACCGTGGAGATCGCGCGCCGATGCAGCTTCGTGCTCGACACCCGCATGCCGATCCTGCCGCGCTTCACCGGCGCCTCAGATGATCCCGAAGAGGCGGAGCGGGCGGAAGCTGCGGAGCTGCGTCGGCAGGCGCGCCAGGGGCTGGAGGCGAGGCTTGCCCATGTGGGCCTGAGCCCGGGCCACACGCGCGAGGATTATTTCGAGCGGCTCGACTATGAACTCGGCGTGATCGAAGGCATGAAGTTTCCGGGCTACTTCCTGATCGTTGCCGACTTCATCAAATGGTCGAAGGAGCGCGATATACCGGTCGGGCCCGGCCGCGGCTCCGGCGCGGGCTCGCTGGTCGCCTACGCCCTGACGATCACGGATGTGGATCCCCTGCGTTTCTCGCTGCTGTTCGAACGCTTCCTCAATCCCGAACGCGTGTCGATGCCGGACTTCGATATCGACTTCTGCCAGGACCGGCGTGAGGAAGTCATCCGCTACGTGCAGGAGAAATACGGCCGCGCGCAGGTTGCCCAGATCATCACCTTCGGATCGCTGCAGGCCCGCGCGGCGCTGCGCGATGTCGGCCGGGTGCTCGAGATGCCCTATGGCCAGGTCGACCGCATTTCCAAGCTCGTTCCCAATAATCCCGCCAACCCCGTGACGCTCGCTCAGGCGATCGAGGACGAACCCAAATTCCAGGAGGCCGCGGAAGAGGAGCCGATCGTCGGGCGGTTGCTGGCGATCGCCCAGAAGATCGAGGGGCTCTATCGCCACGCCTCGACCCATGCGGCGGGCATTGTTATCGGTGACCGATCGTTGTCGCAGCTGGTGCCGATGTATCGCGATCCGCGCTCCGACATGCCGGTTACCCAGTTCAATATGAAATGGGTGGAGCAGGCCGGCCTTGTGAAGTTCGACTTTCTGGGGCTGAAGACGCTGACGGTGTTGAAGACCGCAGTCGACTTCATTGCTCGCCGCGGTATCACGGTCGATCTTTCGCTCGTCCCGTTGGATGATGCCGAATCCTACGAAATGCTGGCGCGCGGCGAGACGGTCGGCGTGTTCCAGGTGGAAAGCGCGGGCATGCGCAAGGCGCTGATCGGTATGCGACCCGACCGCATCGAGGATCTGATCGCGCTGGTGGCGCTCTATCGTCCGGGCCCGATGGAAAACATCCCGGTCTATAATGCCCGCAAGCACAATGAGGAGGAGATCGAGTCGATCCATCCGCTGATCGACCCGCTGCTGGCCGAGACCCAGGGCGTGATCATCTATCAGGAACAGGTGATGCAGGTGGCGCAGGTGCTGGCGGGCTATTCGCTCGGCGAAGCGGACCTTCTGCGCCGCGCCATGGGCAAGAAGATCAAGGAGCAGATGGACAAGCAGCGGGTTCGCTTTGTCGATGGCGCGGTGGAAAAGGGCGTCAAGAAGCAGCGGGCCAACGAGATTTTCGATCTGCTTGCGAAGTTCGCCAATTACGGCTTCAACAAGTCCCACGCCGCCGCCTATGCGATCGTGTCCTATCACACAGCGTTCCTGAAAGCGCATTATCCGGTCGAGTTTCTTGCAGCGTCGATGACGCTTGATATGGCCAATACCGAAAAGCTGAACGATTTTCGCCATGATGCAAAGCGCCTCGGCATCGAGGTTGTCGCCCCCTCGGTGCAGACCAGTTACCGGCATTTCGAGCCGGGCGAAGGGCGGATCTTCTATGCGCTCGCGGCGATCAAGGGCGTGGGCGAGGCAGCGGTCGACCATATTGTTGCGGTCAGAGGGGACCGGGCGTTCGATAGCCTCGAGGATTTCGCGCGGCGGATCGATCCGAAACTCGTCAACCGCAGGGTGCTCGAAAGCCTGATCTGCGCGGGCGCCTTTGATTGCTTCGGCAAGGATCGCGCCGCACTTCTGGCCGGGCTCGATCGCATCATCGGCCTGGCGCAGCGCAGCCAGGATGACAAGACCAGCGGTCAGGCGGACATTTTCGGCAGCGCCGGTGACCTGCCGCAGATCACGCTGCCGGATTATACCCCGATGCCGGATTCGGAGCGGCTGATGCGGGAATTCCAGATGCTGGGTTTTTACCAGACCGCGCATCCGCTTGACGCCTATGCCGATATATTGTCGCGCATGCGGGTCCAGAGCTTCGCCGACTTCTCGCTTTCGGTGAAGAATGGCGCCGGCCGCGGACGCCTGGCCGGCACGGTGGTGGCCAAGCAGGAGCGCAAGACCCGCACGGGCAACCGTATGGGCATCATCACGCTTTCCGATGCGACCGGCCAGTTCGAGGCGGTGCTGTTCTCCGAGATGCTTTATCAATACCGCGACCTTCTGGAACCGGGAACCTCCGTTGTCATCACCGTGGCGGCCGATGTCCGTCCCGAAGGGATCGGCATGCGGATACAGACGGTCCAGTCGCTGGAGGAAGAGGCGGTGCGCCAGCAAAGCGCGATGCGCGTCTATCTGCGTGATGATTCGCCTCTGGCGTCGCTTTCCAGGCATCTGAACACCAGCGGAGACGGAATCGTGTCCTTCGTGGTCATCCAGAACGAGGGGCTGCGCGAGGTGGAGGTCGAGCTTCCGGGCAAGTACAGGCTCTCCCCGGAAGTGGCGTCAGCCATGCGCGCGGTGTCGGGTGTGGTCGACGTCGAGCTCGTTTAGCCTCGTCGGAGCAGAGAGTAGGTCCGATTCGCTTTTGCGGCGGTGGAATGCAGGTCTCCGCTTCGTTCTTTTGCGGATATTGTGCGGGTTTTCACGTTGAGCTGGTGGGATATGCGCCGTCTTTATTGCGTTCGTACCGCCGTGGCTGGATGGAATCGCCCCGTTGGTGCTTGTTTTCTTTACCTTTTGTAAAGATTTGGCCGCCCCACAGCCCCAACTTGTTGCGTATCGGCAACAGCAAGCCGGTAAGGAAGCCTCGGCGGCGGCTATGCGGGCGATTGATGATTGCGATCGGACGGCGGTCTTGTATGTTCACACTCAGAAGCGAGGGTCTAGACAGCCCGATCTTCTTGAAACCCGGAATGGGGCAGGGAACGCTCAGGCGAAAAACCCATTCCGCTTTAAAACCTTTTGGAGGTCATTATGAACGTGAAGAGCCTTCTTCTCGGCTCCGCTGCAGCAGTCGCAGCAGCTTCCGGCGCCCAGGCGGCCGACCCGGTTGTGGTCATCGAGCCTGTAGCTGCCAACTATGTAGAAATCTGCGACGCCTTTGGTGCCGGCTACTTCTACATCCCGGGCACCGACACCTGCCTCGATATCGGCGGTTACGTCCGTTTCCAGATTGACGCTTCGCGTGGCGGCAATGTTGCTGATGCGTGGGACGTATTTACGCGCGGTCACATCGACATTTCCTCGAAGACCGAAACCGAGCTCGGCGTTCTTTCCGGCTTCATCTCGCTGAACGCCGACTACTACTCCGATAACGCCTCCACCGACGTTTATCTCGACGAGACCTACCTCTCGCTCGGTGGTTTCCAGGCTGGTTACTTCAACAGCTACTGGGATCAGGGCCTGCTCGGCGAAATCGACGATCTGAACGGCCAGACCAAGTTCAACTCGGTCCGTTACGTTTACACCGGCGAAGGCTTCGTGGGCGGCATCTCGCTCGACTTCCTCGAGCCCGATATGATCGGCCTGATGAATTCGGGTAACAACGTTCCGCATCTCGGCGTTTCGGGCCGTATCGGCTTCCAGGCCGGCGGCGTCGGCGCAAAGCTCGATGTCGGTTACGACACCTACAACGAAGAAGCCGCTTTCCGCGCCATGACTTCGCTGGCGCTCGGCCCGGGCGCTCTTGACCTCGGCGCTATCTACGCCACCGGTTGGAACGCTTATGCCGTGACCTACGGCGGCAACGACTTCCAGGACTTCTCGCTCGCTACCCCGACGGCCGTCCCTGGCGTTTACGCCGAATGGGCTCTGGCTGCTGGCTACAAGCTGAACGTATCCGACAACTTTGCGATGACGCCTGCTGTTCAGTGGACCTCGGCTAACATTCCGGGCGCTGACAATGAGGACTTCTGGTCCGCTGGTGTACTCTTCGACTACACCATCGTCGAAGGCCTGAGCGCAAAGCTGAACGTTCGTTACACCGACCTGCCTTCGCAGTACTACCAAGACGATCAGTACTGGGCCGGTTGGTTCCGTCTGCAGCGCGACTTCTAAGAAGACGCCTCCACAGATCAGGAAAGGCCCGGCCGTTTGGTCGGGCTTTTTCGTTTTGCGGCGCGGCTCAGTTTGCGATATTTCAAACGATCAGGCGCGTGCGATGCGTGCGATACGCATGGGTGCCTGAGCGGAGCGGGACTGTTGAAGTACGCGAAAGTTGATCCGGCCATGGCGCGCCGGTTTTCAGACTGGCTGTCCGTCTCTCGAAGAGACAACGCAGCGCTTGATTTAGGATCGGTTGGTGCGGACGGCGGGGGTCGAACCCGCATGACCATCCGGTCGAGGGATTTTAAGTCCCTTGCGTCTACCAGTTTCGCCACGCCCGCAGCAGGTTTTCCCGAACAAGGGAATGGCTCGACTTCCGCCTGGTGGCGTCGGAGAGGCGGCATCGACCTTTCCGGAAACGCCTTGGCGACGTTGAGCCGCAACCTGTGTCCGCTTCCCCAAACTCGGCGAAGCGGTGAGCGATGTGTAGTATGGCAAAGAGACTTCCGCAATAGAGCAAGGCGATTGTGCCGATGGTTCCACACGGGTTCGGGTGATGAAAGAACGAGTTCTGTTGAATGCGCGGTCGCGGCGCTTGGTCGAGAGCGGATGCACGACGAGGCGTTTGAGGCGAGAGCGGAGGCTTGACTGTATATCAGCATGTTAACGCTTTCCAATGAATCCGGTGACTGTGGCTGTTGTGTCACAGCAATTGTTTCAGTTCTCTCGTACAAACGATCTCGGCGTTAGCGTCTATTTCCCGCCACAAACACGCGGCATGTGAAAGGGAACAGAGCGCGCAGCAGTCCGCCGGACGTGTGATCGCGGTTTTATCCGACAAGATCTTTGCGCCCTCGACAACGTGGTGAAATCGTTTGATGATGAAGGCAATTCTGAGACAGACAGGCGTGTATGTGGTGGCGGCGGGCTTGTTCGTCATGGCCGGCGCGCCGGTATCGGCCTTTGATATCTCCAACGACATACCCAAGGATTCCGGGCGTTTCGATCTGTTCCGCTTCGGCTTCAAGGCCTACAAGAACGGCGACAAGCAAAAGGCGGTCGAAGCCTATCGCTATGCTGCCGAAAAGGGCCATACCGGCTCGCGCTGGGCGCTGGCGAACATGTATGCGTTCGGCGATGGCGTGCCGGAGAACGACTATGAGGCCTTCAAGGCCTATGCCGAGATCGTCAACCACGATGTCGAGCCCGGCTCGCCCGATACCGGATTTTATGTCAATGCGCTTCTCGCGCTTGCCGGCTATTACAAGTCCGGCATTCCGGATACGCCGGTGGAGAAGGACCTGGCGCAGGCACGCCAGCTTTATTTTCAGGCCGCTTCGGTCTTCGGCAATCCCGAGGCGCAGTTCCAACTCGCCCAGATGATCCTGAATGGCGAGGGCGGCGCGAAGAATGTGCGCCTCGCCAAGAAATGGCTGAACCTTGCCAGAAAGAACGGCAATATCAGTGCGATGGCCGTTTTCGGCGACCTGATTTTCAACGAAGGCCAGCCGGTGCTCGGTCTCGCCTATCTCACCATGGCGGCCGATCGTTGCCAGATCGGCGATTGCAGCTGGATTCGTGATCTGCAGGAAAAGTGCTTTTCCGTGGTGGACGAGAATGACCGCCGCGGCGCTATCGCGCTCGCGCACAATATGAGCACCGGTTCGCCCTGACGCGACCACGTCTGGATGTGCAGCGCAGCCTGCATCCAGGCCTCAAAGTTTCTAGGCCCAGGCGCAATCAAACTGGCAGATCACCGGCACATGGTCGGATGGTTTTTCCCAGCTTCGGACAGACTTGTCTATCGAGGTGGCCACCAGCCTGTCTGCGGCCTCGGCCGAGAGCAGCATATGGTCGATGCGGATGCCGTTGTTCTTCGGCCAGGCTCCGGCCTGATAATCCCAGAACGTATACTGACCGCCGGCCTCGTCGGCGCCGGCGACGGCATCGTAGAGCCCCAGACCGACCAGTTCTGAAAAGGCCTCTCTGGTCTGCGGCAGGAACAGGGCGTCGCCCGCCCACACGGCGGGGTCGTAGCAGTCGCAGGGGCGGGGAATGACATTGTAGTCGCCCGCCAGCACCAGCGGTTCTTCAAGGTCGAGCCGCTTTTGGGCAAGCGTTTTCAAACGCTCCATCCATGCAAGCTTGTAGGGATATTTCGGCGTGTCGACGGGGTTGCCGTTCGGCAGATAGATGGAGGCGACGCGGATCACCCCGCCCTTCACGCTGAAGACCCCCTCGATATAGCGCGACTGATCATCATCATGACCATCGGAAAAGCCGCGCTGGACGTCTTCCGGCGCTTTCTTCGACAGAAGTGCGACGCCGTTGAAGCCTTTCTGGCCGTGAGTCTCCACGTGATAGCCGAGGTCCTGAAAGGGGGCGGTCGGGAAATTTTCATCGACGGACTTGATCTCCTGCAGGCAGACAATGTCGGGCGATGCCATTTCCAGCCACCGGACCAGGTTTTCCTGCCGCGCCTTGATGCCGTTGATGTTCCAGGTGGCTATCTTCATGTCAAAATCCGTGTCCGCGACCGCATTGGGGAAACCGTTTCGCCCGTGCCAGGCTTTTGGAAAAGCCATTGTTCGCGACGCTTGTGTCGCGGCATCCGGGTCGCGCGATCATGCCGGATCAAGCACGGGCAAGGAAGCCCCCGACCGGCGATAATCAACATGTCTTTAGCCGGGCGATAGCCTGTTGGGCCAACGGCAGGTCGGCGGGAGGCGTCGTCGCCGGCCGCGCCTGCCTTGCGATTTGCCACAGAAATGAGCAGTTCGCGTTCCCGTTGCATGAATTCGCGCCTGATGCGCCGGGTCCGCACGCCCTTCCGCTTCAGCTGTCCCTCGCCGTCGCCGGATGCGAAACGTGTAATGGGTCGCATTTTCACTTCTTGCGCGCATGAAACATTGTGTGACACATTTGTGGCACGGATGTTGCTTGGGACATTCGTGTAAGTGCGAGCGATAACAAGCGGCAAGGGCCGCGGGGGATGAATTAATGTCCGATCAACATCACATCATATACAAACTCAACGACGTGCCTTCGCCGGGCGCCTCGTTTCTGGCTGCCATCCAGCACATTCTGGCCAGCATCATCGGCATCGTCACGCCGACGCTCATCATCGGCGGCGCTCTGGGGCTCGGCGTTCACATGCCGTATCTTCTGGCCATGTCGATGTTCGTTTCGGGCGTCGCGACCTTCATTCAGTGCCGGCGCATAGGGCCGGTCGGGTCCGGCCTTCTCAGCGTTCAGGGCACCAGCTTCGCCTTTCTCGGGGTCATTCTGGCAGCCGGTTTCGCGGTCAAGGGCAGGGGCGGCACGCCGGAGGATATTCTGGCGATGATTTTCGGGCTCTGCCTCGTCGGTTGCGTGGTCGAGATCGTGCTCAGTCAGTTCATCTCCCGGATGGGCCGCGTGGTCACGCCGACGGTGACCGGTATCGTCATTACCGTGATCGGTCTCAGCCTTGTGAAATCGGGCTTCACGGATTTCGCCGGCGGCGCTGGCGCCGGTGAAGCGCTTGGCGCGCCGGTCAATATCTTCCTCGGCCTGCTCGTTGTTGCGGTCATCATCTTCTTCTCGTTTTCCAAACAGCCCATGGTCAGGATCGCCGCGATCATGCTGGGCCTTGTGGTCGGCTTCATCGTCTCGATCTTCTTCGGCATGGTGAATTTTTCGCAGCTCGGCACGCAGCCCGTGTTCGCCGTTCCCGTGCCGCTGAAGTTCGGCCTGGATTTCGATCTCGGCCTGTTCATCCCGATCGCTTTCGTCTACCTGATCACCGCGATCGAGACGACCGGCGACCTGACGGCCAATTCGGTTATTTCCGGCGAGCCGGTTCAGGGCGATGTCTATCTGAACCGCATCAAGGGCGGCGTGCTTGCAGACGGCATCAACTCCGGCCTAGCGGCGCTGTTCTGCACCTTCCCGAACACGACCTTCAGCCAGAATAACGGCGTTATCCAGATGACCGGCGTGGCCAGCCGCCATGTCGGCTTCTATATTGCGGGCATCCTCGTGGTGCTCGGCTTCTTCCCGATCATTGGCGGCGCGTTTCTACTGGTGCCGAAGCCCGTTCTTGGCGGGGCCACGGTGGTGCTGTTCGGATCGATCGCCGTCGCCGGCATCCGGATCCTGGCCTCCGAGCCGATCGACCATCGCAAGGTCTATATCATGGCGGTCTCTTTCGGCCTCGGGCTTGGCGTCACCCTGGTGCCCCAGTCGATGCAGCAGATGCCGGATATCATCCAGAAGGTGTTCGCCACGCCGATCACCCTGTCTGGCATTTCGGCGATCCTGCTCTCGCTGGTCATTCCGGAGCGGGCGGGCAAGACGATCGATGCCTGAAGCTGAATGAGCGTCGCCTTTGCGGCTCTCGATTTTTCTGGCGCCCCGGACGTATCGTCCGGGGCGCTCTTGTTTGTTCGTCACGCGGACTTGGGTGGCGGTCGCACCTCGCCTTGAGGCGCGTATCGACCGACAAATGTTACTCGGAGAGAGAGGCCGGAGACTTTGAACCGTAAAACGAAGAACACCCCGGCGCAGGGATTGCCGAGGTGTTCCTGGAGGTCATCGCGAACGCGGCTGCCATGGAGACCAAAGACGGTAGACGGCCGTCTAAACCAATCCACGATGAATATGGTCACGTTCTGCTGAACGCTATAAGACAAATCTAATGAATTACGCCCCTTTAGTCAATCAGATGATTAAAATAAGTTTGCCGCACCAACTTCACAGTTATTGGTCGCGTTCAGCCCGCCTTTTTGAGGGGAAGTCCTCAACGACATCTGCTCGTTAAACGAGTGATCACGGGGCGTTATCGGTGACGGTGTCTGCTAATATGAGTTCCGTTTAATATAAGTGTATAATAAATTTCTAAAGTTTTTACATCTCTTACTATCTGTTGAAAGAGAGTAATTTATATCATTTGCCTTAAAAATACATGTAATATTGAAAAAACAAAAAACCGGGGTATCTTGTCTAAATACTCTCATAGGTAGAGAGTTGGCGAGTAAGCTCTTTTTAGGGGGAACGGCACCATGGCCGACAATCATAAGCCGCTTTTTTACAAAACGCCGCAGGTCCTGCGGTTTGAGGACCACAAGGATCTTGCTCTGGACAAGAAGCAGGATTTTTCCTTCGCGGCCGGAGCCAATGCGATACCGCTTGCGCCGAGCGAGTTTCTGCCGGCGGTGAGGCATTATCCGATTGTGTTCGTGCGGGGCGGCGACAGCCTATCCGCGGTAGCGGTGACGGGTCTGAAGCAGAGCCAGAACCTGTTCGTGGATGAGAGCGGGCAATGGCGCGCCAACACCTATATTCCAGCTTATGTGCGGCGCTATCCGTTCATTCTCATCCAGTCGGAAGACAGGACGCAGACGGTGCTCGGGTTTGATGCCGATAGCAAGCGCATCCAGCCGGCGGGCAAACTGAAGGATGCGCAGCCGTTATTCGCTGAAGACGGCACGGCAGGCGATGGCGCCCGTCCGATGATGGAGTTCTGCAATGCCTATCATCAGCAGAGCCTGCAGGGAGAAGAGTTCGTCAAGGCGCTTGAGGCGGAAAACCTGCTTGAAGACAAGCACGTGGACATGACCTTCCCCGACAAGAGCCGCTATCGCCTGGATGGCCTGTTGACGGTCAATGCCGAGCGGTTCCGGGCTCTCCCGGCCAAGACGATCGAGGAGTGGCACAAGAAGGCATTCCTCGACGCGGTCGTGCTCCACCTCGCGTCCGCCCAAAACTGGCAAAACCTGTTGGAGCTACAGGAAAAAACTTCAAGCCCCAAGGCGGCGTGACCGGGTGAGTAACCACCAACAAAGGAGCAAATGACAATGAAACGACGTCTCAGCAATCGCACTGCACAATTTATGGTTGTATTTCTCGCCTCGACCGGGGCTGCTCTTGCCGCCGATGATGATGTCATGCCGAGTTCCACAACCGTAGCTTATGGGGACTGGACACAGAACTGCATGCTGATTCAGATGCAGAAGGAAGGTGAACCCCAGCCTGGCGCCCCGCAGCGGGTCTGCGAGGTTCGTCAGGTGCTTAATGCCCAGCAGGAGGGCGGGGAAGTGCAGCGTCTGATGACGGTCGCCGTCGGCAAGCTGCCTGAAAGCGACACGGATCGGCTCGTGATTCAGACGCCGGTGAACGTGGCCCTTCGCTCTGGCGTGACGATGCGCCTGGGAGAAGCGGCCGCGCAGCCGACCAAGGGTGGAGCCGTCAGCACCGTTGAAACCGAGGGCAGCGAGCAGATCCTTCTGACATACATGACCTGCAACCAGGTCTGCATCGCCGAGAAGGAACTGTCGGAAGCGCAGATGGAGATGATCAAGACGGCGCAGGCCGCGAGCGTCACATTCGATATGACGAGCGGTCAGGAACTGAGCGTGCCCTTGTCGATGAAGGGGTTCAGATCGGCGATTTCCGCCGCCGCGCCTGTCAACTGAGAGCCGCGCGCTGCTCATCGCAAAGAAAAGACCGCTTCGGACATCCGAAGCGGTCGATCTGTTTATGGCGAACTGAAACGTTCCGTTTCGCGGGCCGCGCGGCGCGGTTACGGAAAATCTTCGCTCAGATCGAGAAACTGGTGCCGCAGCCGCAGCTTGCGACCGCGTTGGGGTTCTGGATCTGGAAGGACTGGCCGAGAAGGTTGTCGACGAAGTCAATTTCGGAGCCGGCCATATAGACCAGCGAAATCTCGTCGATCAGCACTTTTGCATCGCCGCGGGTGATCACCACGTCATCGGCTTCCGCGTCTTCGGCGAGATCGAACTTGTAGGAGAAACCGGAGCAGCCGCCGCCTTCCACGGCAACGCGCAGGGCCTTCTTGCCGTCCTCGGCTGCGATGATCGCGGCGATCCTCTTGGCCGCCGCCTCTGAAAGCGTGACAGTCTTGGTGTCCATTGTCAGTCTCCTGAGCCCGGCGGGCGGGCTGAAATCGGTGTTTTGGCGCAAGGAATGATCCACGCCTTCCAATGGCCTTTGATCTTAGTTAAGAACGGCGATGACAGCCGTCAACGGTCTATCTGCAACCGGGTGGCCGGCAGGACGCAAGCAGGAACACTTCCCGCGACAGGAATAAGCATGACAATCGACAAATCGGCATTGGGTTTCGGCGATGTGGCGCTCGCGCCCTATGCCTGCAATCCGTGGGAAAGCCGCGGCCGGCTCTATCCCGAGCCCGACAGCCTGACGCGCTCGCCGTTTCAGCGCGACCGCGATCGGATCATCCATACCACCGCCTTCCGCCGGCTGAAGCACAAGACCCAGGTCTTCATCGCCAATGACGGCGATCATTACCGAACCCGCCTGACCCACACGATCGAGGTGGCGCAGGTCGCCCGTTCGCTTGCCCGCGCGCTCCGTCTGGACGAGGATCTTGCCGAGGGCGTGGCGCTGGTGCATGATTTCGGCCATACGCCGTTCGGCCATACCGGCGAGGATGCGCTGCACGAGAAGATGGCGGCCTATGGCGGCTTCGACCATAATGCGCAATCGCTCAGGATCGTGACCAAGCTGGAGCGCCGCTATGCCGAATTCGACGGCATCAACCTGACCTGGGAGGCGCTTGAGGGGCTCGTCAAGCACAATGGTCCCCTGCAGGATGCCGAAGGGAAGGGCATTGATGGACCCGTTCCGCAGCCGATCCTCGATTATTGCGCCCGCCATGATCTATGGCTTTCGACCCATGCCAGCATGGAGGCGCAGGTGGCCGCGATCGCCGATGATATCGCCTACAACACGCATGATATCGATGACGGGCTGCGTTCGGGCTATCTGAGCTACGACATGCTGGAGGAGGTGCCGTTTCTGGCCGGCCTTATGTATGAGGTGCGCGATCGCTATCCCGGGCTGGAATCGAGCCGGTTCACCAACGAGATCATGCGCCGCCAGATCACCGCCATGGTCGAAGACGTGATCGGCGTTGCCCAGGAGAACCTGCGCACGGTCGCGCCGCAATCGGCCGATGAGGTGCGCCGCGCCGGCATGACGCTGGCCACCTTCTCGCCGGCGATGGCGGAAATCGACCGGCAGATCAAGAAGCTGCTGTTCCATCATATCTACCGCAATCCGGACATCATGGTGATCCGCAAGGGCGCGGCTCAGATCGTGACCGATCTTTTCGATGCCTATATAGCCGACCCGAAGCTGATGGGCGCGCATTCATGGAGCGAGGGCATCGAGCGGCTGGAGGACGCGCAGCTTGCCCGCCATGTGGCTGACTATCTCGCCGGCATGACCGATACCTATGCCTACAACACGCACCGCCAGTTGTTTGACCATACCCCTGATTTACGGTAGGAGCCCGGCAAACTGCGCCCTTTTGCGCCGGCCGCGCGGCGGCGGATGGAAATAGACATGAACCTTTTTACCGATTTCGAACAGAGACTGAACGAACAGCTGCTGACGATTGCCGAAATCGCCGAAAAGCGCGACACGCTGGATTTCACCCGCATCGTGGTGGAGCCGCCGCGCGACCCGAGCCATGGCGATATTGCCGTCAACGCCGCGCTGGTGCTGTCCAAACCGCTTCAGACCAAGCCGCGCGACCTTGCCGAAAAGATCGTTGCCGCGCTTGAGACCGATGAGGATATCGCCGAGCTTTCGATCGCCGGTCCGGGCTTCATCAATATCCGGTTTTCCGCGCGATACTGGCAGCGCGTGCTGCTCGCGCTGGTCCGCGAGGGCGAGGATTTCGGCCGCAGCGAAATCGGCAAGGGCCGCAAGATCAACGTCGAATATGTCTCCGCCAACCCGACGGGGCCGATGCATGTCGGCCATTGCCGCGGCGCGGTGGTGGGCGATACGCTTGCCAATATCCTGGATTACGCCGGCTTTGCGGTGACCAAGGAATATTACATCAACGATGCCGGCGCGCAGGTCGACGTGCTCGCCCGCTCCGCCTTCCTGCGCTATCGCGAGGCGCTGGGCGAGACGATCGGCGACATTCCCGAGGGGCTCTATCCGGGCGATTATCTCGTGCCGGTCGGCGAAGCGCTGAAGGCGGAATTCGGTCCATCGCTGCACAATCTGCCGGAAGACCAGTGGATGCCGATCGTCAAGGAAAAGGCGATCGACGCCATGATGGAGATGATCCGCGCCGATCTCGCCGCGCTTAACGTCACCCACGAGGTGTTCTTCTCCGAGCGTCAGCTTCATGCCGACGATGCCGCGGCGATCCGGTCCGCGATCAACGATCTCACCTTCAAGGGCCATGTCTACAAGGGCACGCTGCCGCCGCCGAAGGGGCAGATGCCGGAGGACTGGGAGGACCGCGAGCAGACGCTGTTCCGCTCCACCGAGGTGGGCGACGATATCGACCGGCCGCTGATCAAATCGGACGGCAGCTACACCTATTTCGCCGCCGACGTCGCCTATTTCCGCGACAAGTACGAGCGCGGCTTCGACGAGATGGTCTATATTCTGGGCGCTGACCACGGCGGCTATGTGAAGCGTCTGGAGGCGCTCGCCAAGGCGGTGTCCGGCGGCAAGACCAAGCTGACGGTACTGCTCTGCCAGATGGTCAAGCTCATGCGCGATGGCCAGGAGCTCAAGATGTCCAAACGCTCCGGCAATTTCGTGACGCTGCGCGAGGTCGTCGACGAGGTTGGCCGGGATTCCGTGCGGTTCATGATGCTTTACCGCAAGAGCAGCGAGCCGCTCGATTTCGACTTCGTCAAGGTTACCGAGCAATCGAAAGACAATCCGGTATTCTATGTCCAGTATGCGCATGCGCGCTGCATGTCCGTCCTGCGGCAGGCCCAGGAGAACTTGCCCGGACTGGAAATTTCACAAAAAACACTGGAAGATGCGGTAAAGCAGGCGACTTATGAGCCGGAAGAACTTAGAGTTGTGGCCAAGCTTGCGGAATATCCGCGGGTAGTCGAATCGGCGGCGACAATGCGAGAGCCGCATCGGCTGGCGTTTTATCTCTATGATCTGGCGTCGCAATTCCATTCCCACTGGAATAAAGGGAAGGAAAAGCAGGAGTTACGCTTTATTAATGAGAGTGACAGACAATCAACGATTGCGAAGCTCGGACTCGTATCTTCTGTCGCTGCCGTATTGCGTTCCGGACTGGCTCTCACGGGAACCGACGCGCCGCAGGAAATGCGTTAGGTCCACCTGCACTCTCCCGTCGGCCTTTTAGGCCGATGGCAGCCTCGGTGGTTTGAAAATGGCAGACAAGAACAAGCCGGGTAACGGCAATAATGGCGGTTTTGACGAGGACGATCCCTTTGCCGAACTGGCGAGGCTGATTGGCACGTCCGACAATGAGCCGCCGCGCCGACAGGAAGGTCCGTACCCGCCGGAAACGGCGGATGACCTGACGGACGAGCTTCTGCGCGAGTTCGAGAGCTTTTCCGCTCCGCCCGAACGGTCCGACCCGTCGTCGCGCCACGCGGCGGAGCCGTCCTTCGCGCCGGAAGAGGAGGACCGTTACGGCGAGCCCCAGCCCTTCGAGCCCGACGAGCAGCCGGCTTCGATCTGGGACAGCATGCCGGCCGAACCCGCGCCTGCGGAAGAGCAGCCGGATGATTTCGGAAGCTTCGAATTGCGCGGTTCGCTTGGCGGATACCAGCCGGAAGAACCCCGCCAGACCGATGTGACGCCCCCCGCCGAGGAACCGGTCGCGCCCCCGCCGCCATATCAGTCGGGACCGAGCTACGCGCCGACGGCGGAATACGAGCCGGAGCCGCCGCACCAACCGGAACCGGAATACCAGACGGAACCCGCATACGAGCCCGAGCCGCGGCAGCCGGCGGCGCATGAGGATCAGGAGCTCGATCTCGATCTCGACGAAATCGCGCTTGAGCTTTCGGAGCTCGAACTGGCCGATGATGGCCCGGGACCGCTGGACGAGGTGGCGGCTGGCGACGACGATCGCGACGGGGACTTCGATCCGGCCGCGCTGATTTCGACTGAAGAGCCGCCCGCGCCGGTCGATGAGCTCGACCTGCCGCCGATGGGCGACGACGAGGTCGTGCCGGCCCGCGCCTCCGCCGAGCCTTACGAATTCGACCTCGACGAGGAGCTTGCCGATGTGCTGGCGAGCCAGCCGGCTCTGGTCGATCCGCTGCAGGAGCCGCCCGCCCAGCCGGACCTGCCCGAGGAGGTTGACTATTACGCCGCCGCTCACAGCGAAGCCTATGACGAACCCCTCAGGCAGGCCGTTCCGCCGCAGGCCGGCTACAACGATGCTGCCGAGGGCTTTGAAGCTGCGGTCGATGACGACTATTACGACTTTGATGATCGCGAGCGCCGTCCGGGCCTGCTGCCTGCGACCTTCCTCGGAGCAGGGCGCGTCGCCCTGATCGGCATCGCCGCGATTGCGCTGGCCGTGCTGTTCGTGTTCGCGGGCATGCGCTATTTCGCTGGCGATGGCGGCGGCGAGCCGGTGGTCATCACGGCCGACAATTCAAGCGTCAAGGAAGCGCCGGAGGATCCAGGCGGCGAGGTCGTTCCCAATCAGGACAACGCCGTCTTCAACGATGTGTCCGGAACGCTGGCCGAAGCGCCGCGTCAGGGCAGTCTGATCGCCTCCGATCAGGAGCCGACCGATGTTGAAAGCGTCGCGCCCAATCCGCTGGCCGGCAGTGCTGCGAGCGGCACAGCTAATACCGGCGGTCTCGAGCCGCGCAAGGTCAGAACCATGATCGTCAGGCCCGACGGCACGCTGGTCGAGCGCGATGTGGCCGAGGCCAGTTCTTCGCCCTCGACCGGGGTCAGAAAGATCGAGACGCAGACCGCGCTTCCCGATGAGAACGGTCAGCTTGTCACTTCCGTGCCTCAGGACAGCACGAATGCCGGCGACGAGACCGCTTCGTCCTCGCTGACACCCCCGTCATCGCAGGCGACGACCGCCTCGCAAACGGCCGGAGCAACGGACGAAACGGGCGCGGAAACGCCGGCCGCCACCGCGCCGTCCACCGTGGCAGAAGCTGCCGCCGAGGGTGCAGTCGAAGCGACCGAAGAGCCGGTCGCCACGGAAGAGCCCGTGCAGGATTTCGGCATCGCCAATGTGCCGCTGCCGACGCGGCGGCCTCCGGGCGGCGCGCCCGCGCGCGTTGCCGCCGCCAGCCCGGCCCCCGCCGCTTCGACGACCACCACAACGCCTGCCGCCGCCGCGCCGCAGCCAAGCGCGCAAGCAAGTTCGGCCTATGCCATGCAGATCGCGTCGCTGCCGTCTCAGCAGGAAGCGGAGCAGGCTTACCGGCGGCTCAGCGCACAGCATCCGGCGGTGCTCGGGCGTCGACCGGCGGAGATCGTTCCCGCGACGATTGCCGGCAAGGGCACTTATTATCGCGTGCGCATCGGGGCTTCCAGCCTTTCGGAAGCGCTATCGCTGTGCGAGCAGTACAAGGCGGAAGGCGGAAGCTGCTTCGTTCCACGCTGATCTTTGGCCGCGTGGGCGCGGGATTGGTGTTTTTGCAGTGCAGGACCACACAAAATTGTGCATGAATGTCGGGGCTTATTCTTGCTTTGGTCCCGATCCCATATGATTCGCCCATGACAGACGCTGCGAAAGCCATGATTCTCGGTTGCGCCGGCGCCCGCCTCAGCGCCGAGGAGAAAGCATTCTTCCGCGCGGAGCAGCCGTGGGGCTTCATCCTGTTCGGCCGCAATGTCGAGACGATGGAGCAGGTGAGGGCGCTGACGGCGGAGCTGCGCGCGGCTGTCGGCCGAAACGCCCCAGTTCTTATCGATCAGGAAGGCGGAACCGTCCGTCGCCTGCGGCCGCCGCTGGTGCGCGATTATCCCGCCGCGTCGGTGATCGGAAAGCGCTATGCCGGCGCTCCCGATGAAGCGAAGGAGGCGGCCTATGCCTGCGGGCGGCTGATCGCCGCCGATCTGCTGTCGGTTGGCGTCGATGTCGATTGCGCCCCGGTGCTCGACATGCCCCCGGAACCCGATACCGGGTTCATCGCCAATCGCGCCTTCGGCTCGGACCCGGAACAGGTGCGGGTTCTGGCCCAGGCCATGGCCGACGGGCTGAAGGCCGGCGGCGTGCTGCCGGTGATCAAGCACATGCCGGGCCACGGGCGCGGCCTTGCCGATTCCCACATCGGCCTTCCGGTGGTCAAAGAGCCGCTGGCACTGCTTGCCGAACGCGATTTCCGGCCGTTTCGCGAACTCACCGGCATCCTGATGGCGATGACCTGTCACGTGCTGTTCGATGCGGTCGATGCCGAGAACCCGGCCTCCACCTCGGCGAAGGTGGTCGAGCAGGTGATGCGCGGCTCGATCGGTTTCGACGGGCTGATCATCTCCGACGATATTTCCATGAATGCGCTTGCCGGCGATATCGGCGAGCGCGCCCGCGCGGTCGCGGCCGCCGGCATTGACATCATTCTTCACTGCAACGGCAATATGGATGAGATGCGGGCCGTTGCTGACGCCGCCCCGGCGCTTGCCGGCGCAGCCCTGATCCGCGGCGAACGGGCGCTGGCGGGCCGCCCCGCGGCCGATGACGCCGATCTCGATGCGCTCTCCCGCAGGCTCGACGACCTTCTTCAGGCGGGGAGCTGACCATGCAGGAAAGCTTCTTCCCCGAAAGCGAAAACGCCACCGTCGAGGTACGCGCGGCGGGCGAGGCGGTGCTGGTGATCGATGTCGGCGGTTTCGAGGGGCCGCTCGACCTGCTGCTGCATCTGGCGCGCACGCAGAAGGTGGATCTGGCGCGAATCTCGGTTCTGGCGCTTGCCGAGCAATATCTCGCCTTCATCGAAAGCGCGCGCCGCATCCGCATCGAGCTTGCCGCCGATTATCTCGTCATGGCCGCCTGGCTCGCCTATCTGAAATCGCGACTGCTAATCCCCAAAAGGCCGAGCGACGAGGAGCCTTCGGGCGAGGATATGGCCGCCACGCTCGCCTTCCGCCTCAAGCGGCTGGAGGCGATGCGCGATGCCGCGAGCCAGCTCATCAACCGCAACCGCCTCGATCGCGACGTCTTCCGCAGGGGCGCGCCGGAGCACATCCCCGATGAAACCGGCTCCCGCTACATGGCGTCGCTTTACGAGCTTCTGGACGCCTATGCCAATATGCGCCAGCGCGAGGCGATCAGCGAGGTGACGATCGCAAAGCGCCATGTCTGGTCGCTTACTGACGCGCGCGAGCTGTTGCAGGGCCTGATCGGCGAGATCGGCGAATGGACGGCGCTCGATCGCTATCTGCTGCGCTACCTCACCCGGCCGGAGGATCTGCGCACCGCGATCGCCAGCACCTTCGCCGCATCGCTGGAGCTGGCGCGCGAGGGCCGGCTTGATCTGAGACAGGACGAAGCCTTCGCGCCGCTGATGATGCGTCGCGGCAGAGGCAGGAGCGAGCCCTTCACCGGCGAGGCCGCCGAATGAGCGAGCCCGAGGACAACGAAGAATCGTTGAGCCCGGAACGCATGCTGGAGGCAGAGCGCATTGCCGAGGCGCTGGTTTTCGCCTCCGCCGAGCCGGTGAGCGAGGCCTATATCGCCGAGCGCATTCCCGAGGGCGTGGATGTCGCGGAGCTGATGACGGCGCTTGCCGAGCAATATCGCAATCGCGGCGTCAATCTGGTGCGCGTCGAGGACCACTGGGCGTTCCGCACCGCCGCCGACCTTTCCTTCGTTATCCACCGCGGCGAGCGCGAGGCGCGCAAGCTCACCCGCGCGGCACTCGAAGTGCTGTCGATCATTGCCTATCACCAGCCGGTGACCCGCGCCGAGATCGAGGAAATCCGCGGCGTCCAGACCTCCAAGGGCACGTTGGACGTGCTGATGGAGGCGGGCTGGGTGCGGTTTCGCGGGCGCAGGCGCACGCCCGGCCGTCCGGTCACCATGGGCACCACCCGCAGCTTTCTCGATCACTTCGGCCTTGAGGAAATCCGCGATCTGCCGGGCCTTGAGGAACTGCGCGGCGCCGGCCTGCTGTCTGGCCGGATCCCGCCCGGCTTCCAGATCCCGCTGCCGCTCAATGACGACGAAGACCTCACCGATGACGAGGAGCCGCTGGATGCCGCGGACCTTGAGGATCTGGGGCTTTTGACACCGGGCGGTAAACATGATGAATAAGCTCTAGAAAAAGCCCTCGCGCCGATGTATGGCGAGGCAAAACGTTCTGGAGCGGCGATGAATTTTGCCCGGCGTCCTGTAGCCGAGAGCGGTCTGACCGCGCGGCTCGGTTTCGAAGATATCCGCCACGGCTATGGCCAGGGCGACGTCGTCAAGGGCGTGTCGCTGTCGGCCGCGCCCGGCGAGGTCCTGTGCCTGCTGGGGCCTTCGGGATCGGGAAAGAGCACGCTTCTGCGCATTGCCGCTGGCCTTGAGCAGCCGCATCACGGTCGATTGCTGATCGATGGCGTCGAGGTGACAGGGCCCTCGACTTTCCTGCCGCCGGAGCAACGCGGCATCGGATTGATGTTTCAGGATTTCGCGCTGTTTCCGCATATGACGGTCGCCGACAATGTCGCCTTCGGCCTGCAGCGCCTGCCGAAAGCCTCCCGCCAGGCCGCCGTCGGCGAGGCGCTGGCGCGCGTCGGGCTTGCCGGCTACCGCGACAAATATCCGCATATGCTGTCGGGCGGCGAGCAGCAGCGGGTGGCGCTTGCGCGCGCCGTCGCCCCGCGCCCTTCCGTGCTGTTGATGGACGAGCCGTTTTCCGGCCTCGATTCGAGGCTGAAGGATCAGGTGCGGGCCGAAACGCTCGGCGTTTTGCGCGAGACCGGCGCGACCGTCATGATCGTCACCCATGACCCCGGCGAGGCAATGGGCGTGGCCGACAGGATCGCCTTGCTAAAGGACGGATATCTGGTGCAGACGGGCACGCCGCGCGCGCTGTTTTCCCGGCCCGAGAGCCTGTTCGCCGCCTCTTTCTTCTCTGAAATCAATCGCTTCGATGGAAAAGTTGAAGCGGGAAGGGTCGAGACCCCGTTTGGCAATCGTCCGCTGGCCGTCGCCATGGCCAATGGTCCTGTCACGATCGCGATCCGCCCCGGCGATATCCGGCTGAGTGCGGAGGCGACGCTTTCCGGCCAGCCGGCAGAGGTGCTCGAACGCCGCTTTCTCGGGACCGAGGAACTGTTCCGGCTGAGGATCGAGAGCACGCCGTATGTTCTCGATGCCAGCGTTTCCGCCGGCGCGATCGGCGAGGGCGCGGAACGGGTTTTTGTCGAAGTCGACGATCAGACTATTTTGGTATTTGAAAATCGCGAGCAAACGCCTTACACCAGAGACACCTAAGTAACAGGAGATTTGGTTATGGGTAATCTCGGTATCTGGCAGCTGCTCATCATTCTGGCGATTGTCGTGCTGCTTTTCGGCCGCGGCAAGATTCCCGAACTCATGGGCGATGTCGCCAAGGGCATCAAGAGCTTTAAGAAGGGCATTTCGGACGACGACGAAAAGCCGGCGGACAAGGACAAGACCGTCGAGCACACTGTTGAGCACAGGGCAGACGAGACCAAGCAGGGCTGATGCCGGGCAGCCGGCAACGGCTGGCCGCAGGAGAATGTGAATGCTTGACATTGGCTGGACCGAGCTCTTGGTCGTGGCGATCGTGCTGGTCGTTGTCGTCGGGCCCCGCGAACTTCCGCATGTGCTGAGAACCTTCGGCAAGACCATGACGAAGTTCCGGCGCATGGCGTCCGATTTCCGCTCCCAGATGGACGATGCGCTGAAAGAGGCGGATATGGAAGACGTCTCGACGGCGATCCGGGACGTCAGAAAAATCAATCCCGCCAATCAGTTGCGCGACGCGATCAATCCTTTGCGACAGACCGCGCGGGATATCGACAACGATCTCAAAAAATCGACCGCGCTGGACAACAAGCCGAAACCCAAAGCCGATGGGCCGGAGTTGAAGAAGGCGTCCTATCCCACGCCCGGCACAAACCCCGATGTCTCCTCCGTCAACGCGTTCGACAAGGCGGCGGCGAAGAAGGATGAGCCGACGCTGGTCTCGAAGCCCCGGGACGAAAAGCTCATCAGCCACAGGCCCGGCTTCAAGGCTGCACCCAGGCCGGTCAAATCGAAATCGTCCGGTGGACGCAGGAGCGGGCGATGAGCGCGAACAATGATATCGACGACAAGCCGCAGCCGCTTGTCGAGCACCTGATCGAGCTCAGGAAGCGCCTTGTCTGGTCGCTGGTGGCCTTCTTCCTTGGCTTCCTGCTCTGTTTCGCCTTCGCCAAGGATCTCTTCAACATTCTGGTGCTGCCCTATAAATGGGCGGTGATGTGGTCCGGACACGATCCGGAGAAGATGCAGCTCATCTATACCGCGCCGCAGGAATTCTTCTTCACCCAGATCAAGATCTCACTGTTCGGCGGCCTGCTGCTGGCCTTTCCGGTGATCGCCTTCCAGGTCTACAGTTTCGTTGCCCCCGGTCTTTACAGGAACGAACGTTCGGCCTTTCTGCCGTTTCTTGTCGCATCTCCGATCCTGTTCATCATCGGCGGCGCCATCGTCTATTTCTTCCTGATCCCGGTGGTCATGCTGTTCTTCCTCGGCATGCAGCAATCCGCGGGAGAGGGGGAGGTGGCGATTTCGCTGCTGCCGAAGGTGTCGGAATATCTGAGCCTGATCATGTCGCTGGTGCTGGCCTTCGGCCTGGTGTTCCAGTTGCCGGTGGTCACCACGCTGATGGCGCGCGTCGGGCTTGTCTCGTCGGAATGGCTTGGCAAGCAGCGCAAATTCGCGATCGTGATCGCCTTCATCATCGCCGCCGTGCTGACCCCGCCCGATCCGCTTTCGCAGCTCGGTCTCGCGCTTCCGACCGTGCTTCTCTACGAGGTCGCGATCTATGCGGCGCGGATCGTGGAGCGCAAGCGCGTCGAAGCGGCAGAGGAAGAGAGCGCCTCGGAAGAGGACGAGGCTTAGTCCTTGCGCTTTCGATATGAGTTGGGCACAAGAGGGCCGCCGGGAAATCGACCGGCGCCCCTTTTATTTTTCTGGAAGCTTCATCATGCTCGATATCAAATGGATTCGCGAAAACCCGGAGGCGCTCGACAAGGCGCTGGCCGCGCGCGGCGCCAGGCCGCTTGCCGCAGAAATCGTCGATCTGGATGAGAAGCGCCGCTCCGTGGTGCAACGCCTCCAGGAAATGCAGTCCCGCCGCAACGCCGCGTCGAAGGAGATCGGCATCGCGATGGGCAAGAAAGATACGGAGCTTGCCGAAAAGCTGAAGGCCGAGGTCTCGGAAATCAAGACCGCGATGCCGACGCTGGAGGCCGAGGAGCGCGAGGCCACGGCGGCGCTCGACGATCTTCTCGCCGGCATCCCCAATGTGCCGCTCGACGATGTGCCGGTCGGCGACGACGAGGAGGCCAATGTCGAAGTCCGCCGCTGGGGCGAAAAGCCCGGCTGGAACCACGCCGCCAAGGAGCATTTCGAAATTGGCGAGGCGCTCGGCGGCATGGATTTCGAGCGGGCGGCGAAGCTGTCGGGCTCGCGCTTCACGGTGCTCACCGGCGCGTTCGCAAGGCTGGAGCGCGCGCTCGGCCAGTTCATGATCGACATGCACACCAGCGAGCACGGCTACCTCGAGGTCAGCCCGCCGCTTCTGGTGCGCGACGAGGCGCTGTTCGGAACCGGCCAGTTGCCGAAATTTTCCGAGGATCTGTTCAAGGCCTCGGAGGATCGCTGGATGATCCCGACGGCGGAAGTGCCGCTTACCAATCTGGTGGCGGGCGAGATCCTGCCGGCTGAGGAATTGCCGCTGCGCTATTCGGCGCTCACCTACTGCTTCCGTTCCGAGGCGGGCTCGGCCGGCCGCGACACCCGCGGCATGCTGCGCCAGCATCAGTTCCTGAAATGCGAGATGGTCTCGATCACCGATGCCGACAGTTCGCTTGATGAGCTGGAGCGCATGACATCGGCGGCCGAGGACGTGCTGAAGAAGCTCGGCCTGCATTACCGCGTCATGGCGCTTTCGACTGGCGATATGGGCTTTTCCGCGCGCAAGACCTATGACATCGAGGTCTGGCTGCCGGGGCAGGATACCTATCGCGAAATCTCGTCCTGCTCGGTCTGCGGCGATTTCCAGGCGCGGCGCATGAATGCGCGCTATCGCGGCAAGGAGGAGAAGCAGACCCGCTTCGTGCACACGCTGAACGGCTCCGGCGTGGCCGTTGGCCGCGCGCTGATCGCCGTCGTCGAGAATTACCTGAACGAGGACGGTTCCGTCACGGTTCCGGAGGCACTGGTGCCTTATATGGGCGGCATGACCCGCATAGAGAAGGCGAAGTGAGAGCGACATGCGCATTCTGCTGACCAATGACGATGGCATTCACGGCCCCGGCCTTGCCGTGCTGCAATCCCTTGCCGCCCAGCTTTCCGACGACGTCTGGACCGTGGCGCCGGAAACCGACCAGAGCGGCCTTGCCCATTCGCTGACGCTCTCGGAGCCCTTGCGGCTGCGCCAGATGGGCGAGAAGGAATATGCGCTGCGCGGCACGCCGACCGATTGCGTGATCATGGCCGTGCGCGAGGTGCTGCCCGAGCCGCCGGACCTGATCCTCTCCGGCATCAATTCCGGCGCCAATATGGCCGACGACGTCACCTATTCCGGCACGATCGCCGCGGCGATTGAGGGCACGATGCAGGGCGTCCGCTCGATCGCGCTCAGCCAGACCGGCAATTACGATGATGGACGGCGCTATTTCCCCTGGGAGGTGGCCGAACGCCACGCCCCGGAGTTGATCGACAAGCTGCTGACGCTCGACCTGCCCGACGGCACCTTCCTGAACGTCAATTTCCCGTGCTGCGCGCCCGAGGAAGTCAAGGGCGTGCGGGTGACCGCGCAGGGCAAGCTCGAGTCGGGTCTCTCGGTCGACAGGCGCACCGATGGCCGCGGGCTGCCGTATTACTGGCTGACCTTCCGCGAGCGCCTCAGCGCCTTTGCCGATGACAGCGACCTGCAGGCGATCGGCGAGAATTATCTCTCGGTCACGCCGCTGAAGCTCGACTTGACCGACCATGCGGTTCGCGACAGGATCAAGGCTGCGCTCGGTTGATGTGAAGAGGGATGGCGGTGGCGACGAAGCTTCAGGAACGGGAAGGGTTTGCGGCGCTTGTCATGCGCCTTCGCGCCGGAGGCGTCACCAATCTTGACCTGCTGTCGGCGGTCGAGGCCACGCCGCGCTCGCTGTTCACGCCCTCGCATCTTTCGCCCTATGCCTATAGCGGCCGTTCGGTGCCGATCGAATGCGGGGCGTTCATGGAAAGCGCCGATCTCGCTATCCGCCTGATCGATATCCTCAAGGTCAAGCCCGGTCAGCGCGTGCTCGAGGTCGGTACGGGCTCGGGCTATACCGCCGCGATCATGGGCCGCATCGCCGAGCGGGTGCTGACGGTGGAGCGCTACCGCACGCTCGCCGATCTCGCGCGTCGGCGTCTTGCCGAACTTTCGCTGCAACGCGTCGTCGTGCGCCAGGCCGATGGCCGTGAGGGCATGAGCGGCGAGGGCACATTCGACCGTATCCTCTATACTGTCGCGCTGCCTGAAATTCCCCGCGCCCGCGTGGAGCAGCTTGTCTCCAACGGCGTCATCATGGCGCCGCTGATCCGGGAAGGCGCGCGGCCGCTGATGGTGCGCATGACGCGAATCGGCAGCCGGTTCGAACGTGAGGACCTGTTCGAGGTGCCGTATCTTGCCGCCGAGCGCGGCCTCTCAAAGGCCCTTTAGCGCCTCATTCTCAGGCTGACCGGCGTTTTCGTCCCTCAATTTCGCGCTTCGCTGCCGGCTTTAACCGTGCGGTAACTCTGATGTGGTTAAAACCGGTGCAGTAAAGAGTTCAAGCGTACAGGGTCGGTTCATGCGTATTTCTGGGCTGCCGGAAGTCGGCAAAGCAACACAAGGCGTACTGCTCGTTTCGTCGCTGGCCATATTGGCCGCCGGGTGCAGTTCTGAAACCTCGCGCCTCAGCAATGGGCCGGACACGATGACCACCGGCTCGGTCGTTCCGCAATATCAGCAGCTTGTGCCCCCAGCCAATGTCGGTGGCGGCGGCGGGTATCAGAGCCTGCCATCGGCCTCGTCCGGCCAGGCCGTCTACAGCAACCAGCCGATCAATACCGCGACCACCGCCGGTTCGGGCGCGCGCATGGCGACCACGCCGGTGACGGTGCAGAGCAACACGCTGCCGCCGCCGGCAGCGCCAACGCAGACAGCGGCGCTCGCCCAGCCGGCCAATCCCGCGCCGCAGCCGGCCGCCGTAGGCGCGCCGAGCACGCTTCCCTCAAGCACGCAGGATGTGGCGACGCGTCGCGTGATGATGCGCTCGGACGAATCGCTTTCCGCCTTCGCCAGCCGCAATGGCGTCAGCGAGCAGGAAATCCTCCGGCTGAACGGCCTTACCAGCGCCTCTCAGGTGCGCCCCGGCCAGGTTCTCGTTGTCCCAGTGGGTTCCACGCAGCCCTCGGTTGCCAAGTCGGCAAGCCAGACCCAGGGCCTACCACCGGCCGCGCCGACGCAGCTCCCCTCCGATACGCCCGACCAGCGCGTCGCGGTTCTGCCGGGAACGGCGGGCGTGCGCGAGCGCCAGAGCGTGGAGGCGACCAGCACGGCCTCCGCCGCCCGCAATGGCGAGAGCGGCGATGGCAACAGCTACACCGTCAAGAGCGGCGACAGCCTCTACACGATCGCGAAATCCTATGGCGTCACGGTCGATTCGCTGAAGGCGGCAAACGGCCTGTCGTCGGCCAATATCCGCATCGGCCAGAAGCTCGTCATTCCGAGCAAGGGCGCGCCGGCCCAGACGACCGCGCCGGTGCAAACGGCTGCCGCCGCGCCGACCACCCCGGTCAACAAGACCGCTCAGACCGCCGACAGCCCCAAGCCTTATCAGCCGCCGGCTGCCGAGACGACGGCCGTCGTGGAAGAGGTTGCCGTTCGTTCCGATGCGGGCGAGGAGGTGCCGGAAGGCACCGGCATCGCCACCTATCGCTGGCCCGTCAAGGGCGCGGTGGTTGTCGGGTTCGGCCAGCCATATGGCGACGATATTTCCGAGGGCATCGACATTTCGGTTCCCCAGGGCACGCCGATCAAGGCCGCCGAAAACGGCGTCGTGGTCTATGCCGATGACGGGCTCTCCGATTATGGCAACGCCATCCTGATCCGCCACGACGACGGGCGGGTGACGGTCTATGGCTATGCGGAAGAACTGAAGGTCAAGCGCGGCGACAGCGTCCAGCGCGGCCAGACCATCGCCACCTCCGGCATGAGCGGCAAGGCGCAGCGCCCCATGGTTCACTTCGAGGTCCGCGACAACACCACCGCCGTCGACCCGATGCCGTTCCTGAACGGCTGAGAAGCCGACATTGAAATGCGAGGCAGCTGCAGGGCACTGAACGACGCCGTCAAACTGCTGACAAAGCCGAGGCTTTGACCATCGTATGTCGTCGGCCCCTCGTCTTGGGTCATGCTCGGACTTGAACCGAGCATCCAGGTGATTTAAGTCACTGAATTTGCGAAGACTTATGGCAAGCCCCTTCCGGGCGGCCTGGATCCTCGGGTCAAGCCCGAGGATGACCCGGAATATGGGGCAGTGTTTGTCAGAAAACTGGCGGCGCCGAGGGGCGCTGTTTTGCTTGTCCGGGCAATTTGCCGGCCAATCAGGTTCGCTGTTTCGCTGACGCCGCCTCGCGATGGTGGGCAGCGCTGCTGTGCTATTGTACCATGCTTCATCAGCGGGCTTGCGCAAACCGCGCAGGCAATATAAAGACATCTTTATATCTTGATGAAAGTCGGGCGATGGCGAAATTCGATTTGGAGACCATGGTGGAGGTGCTGAAGGCGGTGGGCGAGCCCACGCGGCTGAGGCTGATCGCGCTGCTTTCGGCGGGCGACCTCACGGTTTCCGATCTTACCGATATTCTCGGCCAGTCGCAGCCGCGCATTTCGCGCCACCTGAAGCTGCTTTCCGAAGCCGGCCTGATCGATCGGTATCAGGAGGGGGCGTGGGCCTATTTCCGGCTTCGCGACGAAGGTCCGCCCGCGCGTCTCGTGCGCCAGATTCTCGCCCATGCATCGCTGGAGGATTCGGCGCTGGAGCGCGACATGGCCCGCCTTGCGGCGGTCAAGCAGGCGCGGGCGGAAAAGGCCGAGGCCTATTTCGCCCAGCATGCCGGCGAGTGGGACCAGATGCGCCGCCTTCACATTTCCGAGGCCGAGGTGGAAGAATGCCTCGTGGGCCTGATCGACAATAAGCCCGTTCAGAACATGCTCGATCTCGGCACAGGCACAGGGCGCATGCTGCTATTGCTGAAGGATGTCTATCGCCGCGCCGTCGGCATCGATTCCAGTCGCGACATGCTGGCCGTTGCCCGCGCCAATCTCGATGCCGAGGGCCTGACCCGCGCCGTTGTCCGGCTCGGCGATATCCTGAACCTGCCGCTTGAAAGCGAGGATTTTGATCTGGTGATCATCCACCAGGTGCTGCATTTCCTTGAAAACCCGGACGAAGCGATCGCGGAGGCCGCGCGCGTGATGCGGCCGGGCGGGCGGCTGGCGGTCATCGATTTCGCGCCGCATGACCTGGAATATCTGCGCGCCGACCATGCGCATCTGCGTCTCGGCTTTTCCCACCAGGCGATGGAAGACTGGATGCAGGCAGCCGGGCTGGATGTGGAAAAGGTGATTGATCTTCCCTTCGCGGCTGCAAGCGAGCCTTCCCTGACGGTGACGGTGTGGCTTGCGCGCGATCCCCGTCTGCTGGTGGCCGGCGGCAATGAAAAGACTTTTGCGAGGAGTGTCTGAGGCAATGACCGATGGAACCGGCGCGCTGACGCGGCCGATCGAGTATTCGTTCGAATTTTTTCCGCCCAAAAGCGAGGACGCCGCCGCAGGTTGGTGGCGGGCGGTTCAGGCGCTCTCTGCCTATGATCCCGCCTTCGTCTCCGTCACCTATGGCGCCGGCGCATCCAGCCAGGCCCCGACCTTCGACGCCGTCAAGCGCCTGATCGATGAGACAGATCTGGTCACCGCCTCGCACCTGACGGTGGTCAAGGCCACCAGCGGCGAGGTCGATGATGTGATCCGCCGGTTCCGCGATGCCGGCGTGAAACGCTTCGTCGCCCTGCGCGGCGATGCGCCGGATGGCGTCGGCGCTGCCTACCGCCCGCATCCCGGCGGCTACGCCAATGCTGCCGCGCTGGTGGCCGGGCTGAAGGCGATCGACGATTTCGATATCTCGGTTTCCGCCTATCCGGAAAAACATCCCGAAAGCACCGATCGCGCCGCCGATATCGCCATGCTGAAGGCCAAGGCCGACAACGGGGCCGACCGCGCCCTGACCCAGTTCTTCTTCGACAATGACGTGTTCGAGGACTACCTGAACGACGTCCGCAGGGCCGGCATAACCCTTCCGGTTCTGCCCGGCATCATGCCGGTGCAAAACCTCAACCAGCTCAAGCGCTTCGCCGCGATGTGCGGGGCGAGCATCCCGGATTTCCTCGAAAAGCGGCTGGGAACCCTGGTGGACGATCCCGCGGCCCATTTCGAGGTGGCCGCCGATATCGCCGCCGAGCAGGTGCTCGATCTGCAAAGGCGCGGTATTTCCGAGTTCCATTTCTACACGATGAACCGCTCCAAGCTGCTGATCGCGGTATTCAAACGCCTCGGCATCGAGCCTTCCGAAAAAGCGGGGACAGGTTTTGTTCGGGAGGCGGTGGGACGTGCAGGCTGAATGTTCGCCGGCTCGGCCTATATAATCCTGTCTTCTTCATTAGTAATTTTGAATATTTATGTGTAATAAAAGAGATTTCTAAATAAAAGTGCTGTTTATGCAGGAAGTTTACTATCCTGTTTGTTTCTGTATTCTGGTTTCCGCGAAACATTGTCGTGGTGCAGATAATGAATACAGGCGTTGGCCATCTGGGGAAACCTGTCGATACGAACCTGCTCAGCCAGCTCTGGCCGCGTTACCTCGCGGCCTATAATGCCGGGCAGTATGATGCGGCTCTGGGGATCGCAACGCAGGCGCTGTCGATCCAGCCGGAAAATCCGGCGGTCCTGTCAAACATCGCCGTCTGCCATCTCCGGCTCGATCATCTGGACGAGGCCATCGATTTTGCAAAACGGTCACTTGCGGTTACCCCGGACAATTTCATCGCCTTTGATGCGCTTTCCCATGCCTATGGCGAAAAGGGCGATTACGATGCTGTGCGACAGTGGGGGCTGAAGGCGTTGGAGCTCAGGGACCGGGCCTTCACCCGGGAGCCAGAGGTCGATTGCACCGGCGCGCCCCTGCCGCCGCCGCCTTCCAATGAGACGCGCGCGCGCAACTTGATCGCCTTCAGTCTTTTCGGCAACCGGGCGCGCTATTGCGAGACGGCGGTGCTCAATGCGAAAGCGCAGGCAAAGGTCTACCCGCACTGGACATGCCTGTTTTACGTCAACGAAACCGTGCCGCCGGAGATAGTCGAACGGCTCAAAGGGGAGGGCGCGGAAATCCACGTCGTTGATGGCTCATTGCGCGCGTGGCCGGGAACGATGTGGCGGTTTGCTGCCGCCGATATTCCAGGCATACATCGCGTGTTGTTTCGCGATGCCGACTCGTTGATTTCACAGCGCGAACGGGTTTTCGTCAATGAATGGGTCGCAAGCGGAAAGCAATTTCACCACATTCGCGACTGGCATACCCATACCGAGCTTTTGCATGCCGGTCTGTGGGGCGTGACGGCCGGGGCCTTACCCCCCCTTGCTCCCATGGTCGCGCATTATCTTCAGAAACCTTTGGCCTCGGCCCATTTCGCCGATCAGTATTTTCTACGCGAACATGTCTGGCCCTATGCCCGAAAGAGCCTTTTGAACCATGATTCTCTGTTCGGCTTCATGGGTGGCCAGCCCCATCGTGACGGGCGCGCCGCAGGAGATGCTCATATCGGTGCCAACGTGGCCAATGGTGGCTTCATTCAACCGATACCCGTCGAGGTACCCGACGGCACCAAAATTGTATGGGAATTACAGGAACGCATCAAGGCGCCGCCGGGCGCGCCGGATGCGCGCCGGGTCTGTCGATACGCCAGCGTGGCAAAAGACGGCAAGGTCATCGACTATCTGCCGCAGCCCTATCTGAAGCGCCTCGGCAAGGATATGCGCGTCGTGCTGCTGCCGCCGCCGGGTTGGGCAGGCGGGTAGCGGCTGTCAGTCAGTCCGCCATGCCGGCTTCGTATTTCGCCGACAGCGCGAGCCATTCCTCCTCGACCTTGGAAAGCTCCGCCGCCGCGTTGGCGCGCGCCTGGATCATTACCTTCGCCTTTTCGGGCGACTGGGTATAGAGCTTGGGATTGGCGAGATCGGCGTCGAGCTTGGCGATGATCGCCTCGATCTTCGCCGTCTTCTTCTCGGCCAGATCGATCTGCTTCTTCAGCGGCGCGAGCGAAGCGCGCCGGTCGGCAGCGCTCCGGCGCTGCTCGGCTTTCGAGCGGGTATCCTCCACCGGCGCCTTTGTCGCCTTCGGCTTGCCTCCGGAGATGATCAGCTCGCGGTAGTCCTCAAGGTCGCCTTCATAATTCTTCACCGTGCCGTCATGGACCAGCCACAGCCGGTCGACGGTGGCCTCGATCAGGTGACGGTCATGCGAGATCAGGATCACCGCGCCGGGGTAGTCGTTCAGCGCCTGGATCAGCGCGTTGCGGCTGTCGATGTCGAGGTGGTTGGTCGGCTCGTCGAGGATCAGCAGGTTGGGCGCGTGGAAGGCGGCAAGGCCCATCAGCAACCGCGCCTTCTCGCCGCCGGAAAGATCGAGGGCGGGGGTGTCCATCTTTTCCGTCGCAAGCCCCATCTGGGCCACGCGCGCGCGCACCTTCGGCTCGGGGGCGGTCGGCATCAGCTTGCGCACATGGGCGATCGCGCTTTCTTCCGGCACGAGGTCATCGATCTGGTGCTGGGCGAAGAAGCCGGTCAGGAGACCGGGCGCAAGCTTCAGCGTGCCGCTTTCCGGCTTCAGCCGGCCGGAGATGAATTTCGCGAAGGTCGACTTGCCGTTGCCGTTGGCGCCAAGCAGCGCGATTCGGTCGTCATTGTCGAGGCGCAGGTTGAGCCCGGTGAGGATCGGCTTGCCCGGCGCATAGCCAACCGCGCCGTCCTCGATCGCGACGATCGGGGAGGCGGGTATCTTTTCCGGCGCGGGGAAGGAGAATCCCTGGACGTGATCCTCGATCACGGCGGAAACCGTGCCCATCCGCTCCAGCGCCTTGACCCGGCTTTGCGCCTGGCGGGCCTTGGAGGCCTTGGCCTTGAACCGGTCGATGAAGCTTTGCAGATGCTTGCGCTGGGCCTCGTTCTTGGCATGCGCCTTCATCTGCAACTCGTCCTGCGCGGCCTTCTGGCGGGCGAACTGGTCGTAGGAGCCGCGATAGAAGGTCAGCTTCTTCTGGTCGAGATGGACGATGGCGTTGGCCGCGGTGTTCAGCAGATCGCGGTCATGCGAGATGATGATCACGCTGTAGGGATAGCGGCGGATATAGTCTTCAAGCCAGAGCGTGCCCTCGAGATCGAGATAGTTGGTCGGCTCGTCGAGCAGCAGCAGGTCGGGCTCGGAAAACAGCACCGCCGCCAACGCCACGCGCATGCGCCATCCGCCGGAAAACGACGAGGCGGGGCGCTTCTGGGCGGCCTCGTCGAAGCCGAGGCCGGAGAGAATGCTGGCCGCGCGCGCTTCGGCCGAATGGGCGTCGATATCGGCAAGCCGTGTGTGGATTTCGGCGATACGGTCGGGATCGGCGGCCGTCTCTGCCTCGGCAAGCAGGGCGGCGCGCTCCTTGTCGGCGGCGAGCACGATATCGATCAGCGGATCTTCCGTGCCGGGCGCCTCCTGCGCCACCTGGCCGATGCGCGCGCGCTTGGGCAGCGACACCGTGCCGGTTTCGGGCGCAAGCGCGCCGGTCAACACGCGAAACAGCGTCGACTTGCCGGCGCCATTGCGCCCCACAAGCCCGGCCTTCATCCCGTCGGGGATGGAAACGGAGGCGTTTTCGATGAGCAGGCGTCCGGCGACGCGGACGGTAAGGTCGGATATCGAGATCATGCCAGCGGTTTTGTCTGAAACAAGTCCGCTTGGCAAGCGCTGCTTCAGGCCTCGTCGAGCGCGCGCCCTTCCGGGGTGCGCAGGAAATAGATCATGTCCAGCGCCAGCGACGGCCGGCCCAGCGCGGTCAGCATCATATGCACCTGGCCGCGGTGGTGGGTCTGGTGATTGAAGAAATGCGCGAGCGTGGTGCCGAGCCGGTCGGTATAGGTCTTGGGCGGGTTGCCGCGCTGATAGGAAAATGTTCCTTCCACGCTTTCAAGCCCGTCGATGAAGCCGATGATATTCTCGTCCATCGCCGCGCGCGCCGCCCTTAACGCGCTGAAATCATCGAACAGGATGGTGTCGAGCAGAACCGGGCCGGTGTCCTTGCCCGCAAACCGCGTCATCCACACACCGTCGGCATAGAGCACATGGTTGAGCGTTGCATGCACGGAGGGAAAGAACGCGCCGAGATCGCGTCGGTATTCCTCGTCCGAAAGCCTGGCCACAATGTCATAAATCTGGCGGTTGGCCCAGGCATTGTAAGCGGCGAACCTGCGGTAGTGCTGCAACATCTCTTTCTCCGTTCTTTTGCGCGAGAATAACGCGGCCTTCGTCGCAAACCAGCGCCAAATTTTGATGGGTGACAGAAACAAGTTTCATGAGTCATCATCGATAAACTTGCTAGGCTTGCTCCCAGGACGGAAGGAACTCATCCATGGCTCGTATTCTCTACACTCTTTGCGGCGCGGATCCGGACATCCGCTTTTCCCCCCATTGCTGGAAAATTATCCTGGCCCTCAGACACAAGGGGCTCGACTTTGAGGAAAAGCCCGTCGGCTTCACCGAGATCGCGAAGCTGGAGAACGGGTTTTCGAAAACCGTGCCGATCCTGAGGGACGGCGACAAGCTGATTGCCGACAGTTTCGCGATTGCGCTTTATCTGGAACAGACCTATCCGGACGCGCCGTCGCTGTTCAAGGGCGAGGGCGGGGCCGGCATGGCGCGGTTCGTCGAGGCCTATGCACAAACAACGCTGCATCCCGCCATCACCCGGATCGCGGTCAAGAATATTCATGACATGCTGGGACCAGTCGACCAGGCCTATTTCCGCGAAAGCCGGGAGGTCCGTCTGGGAGCCACGCTGGAAGAGGTCGCAACCGGGCGCGAGGCGGAAATCGCCACTTTCGCCGACAAGCTGAAGCCGCTGAGGGTGATGCTGAAGAACCAACCCTTCATCGGCGGCAGCGAGCCGCTATTTGCCGATTACATCGTCTTCGGCGCGCTGCAATGGGCCTTCCTCACCGGCAATCCGGGGCTTCTCGATCCCAACGACCCGGTGATGAACTGGTTCGAGCGCTGCCAGGGCTTCACCCAAACGTCATAATCGACGCCTGAACAAATTCGTCGTGTCCGCCTGCTTCCATTCTGGCCGAAACCGCTTTATACACCGGCCAAATTTCATGAACGCAAAGGACGACGACATGGCGATTGAACGCACTTTTTCGATGATCAAGCCGGATGCCACCAAGCGCAACCTGACCGGCGCGATCACCAAGGTTTTTGAGGAAAACGGCCTCCGCGTCGTCGCCTCCAAGCGGGTATGGATGGCAAAGCGCGAGGCGGAAGCCTTCTACGCCGAGCACAAGGAGCGTCCGTTCTTCGGTGAGCTCGTCGAGTTCATGTGCTCGGGTCCGACCATCGTTCAGGTTCTGGAAGGCGAAAACGCCGTGCTGAAGAACCGCGAGATCATGGGTGCGACCAACCCGGAAAAGGCCGATGAGGGCACGATCCGCAAGACCTTCGCGCTGTCCATGGGCGAGAATTCGGTTCACGGCTCGGATGCGCCGGAAACCGCCAAGCGCGAAATCGCCTTCTGGTTCTCCGAAACCGAAATCGTCGGCTGATTTACCGGCCGAACCGACTTTCAGAACCCGCGGCTTGCCCGCGGGTTTTTTGTTGACAAACGTATCCCACATTCCGGGTCATCCTCGGGCTTGACCCGAGGATCCAGGCCGCCCGGGAGGCGCGCGTTATAAATCTTTGCAAATTCAGTGTCTTACCGCCTGGATGCTCGGATCAAGTCCGAGCATGACACAAGAACGAAGGGGCGATGACACATGATGGTCAAAGCCTGTTGCTTTGTCAGCAGTCTGACCCGCGGCTCAGCGCGGGCTTTTCTTGTCAGCCCTTGCGTGCGGCCAGGCGTTCGGCGGCGCGTTCGCTGGCGGAACGGCGGCTGGACTGGAACATGTGGAGCCGCGCCCTGACGGCGTCGACGATCTCCGGCGGCGCGGTTTTCGGCGTGCCGCAGCGATAGGGCGGCTCGGGATCGTACTCCATCTGCAGCTGGATCTGCTGGGCGGTGGCCCGGTCGGTCATGTCCTCCACCACGCGCAGGGCGAAATCGATGCCGGAGGTGACGCCGGCGCCGGTGATGCGGTTGCGATCCACCACCACGCGCTCATGCACCGGCTTGGCGCCGAACAGAGCGAGCTGCTCGACCGAGGTCCAGTGCGAGGTGGCGCGGTAGCCCTCCAGCAGGCCCGCCGCGCCCAGCACCAGCGAACCGGTGCAAACCGAGGTCACCAGCCGGCAGCCCGGCGCGATCCGCCGCAGGAAGTTCAGCGTCTCGTCGTCATCCATCAGCGCGATCTGGCCGGGGCCGCCGGGGACGCAGACGATATCGAGGCTCTGGCACTGGCCGAAGGTGGTGTTGGGCAGAACGCGCAGGCCGCGGTCGACAATCACCGGATCTAGGTTCTTCCAGAGGAACTTGATGTTGGTGCCCGGCATGCGATTGAGAACGTCGGCGGGGCCGAACAGATCCAGCTGGGTCAGGCCTGGATACATGATCAAGCCGACATCTATGGAAGCGGCATTGGCGGGCATGGCGGTCCTCGTCGCGCAGTAAATCGATTGAAAGAGTTGTCCCGCAGGATAGAGCGATTTACAATTCGGGCAAGCCCTGCAATCGCGCTTCTACAGCAAGATCGTGACCGTTTTATTGCCAGCGGTCGCGGGCATGGTCGTCCTGTTCGCGGGCGCTGACCCATTCGCCGGAGCCGCCATCCTTGAGATGTTCCTTCTTCCAGAACGGCGCGTCGGTCTTCAGGAAATCCATGACGAAGGATGCGCCGTCGAAGGCGGCCTGGCGGTGGCTGGCGGCGGCAATCACAACCACGATCGGATCGCCGGGCAGCATGCGACCGAACCGGTGGATCACCGTCAGGCCCAGCAGGCCGAAGCGGTCGATCGCCTGAGCGCCGATCCGGGCAATCTCCTCCTCGGCCATGCCGGGATAATGCTCGAGCTCCAGCGCCTCAAGCCTGCCGCCCTCATCGCGGCAGTGGCCGGTGAAGCTCACCGTTGCTCCGATGTCGGCGCGGCCTCTTGCGATATCGTCAATTTCGAAAGCAATATCAAAGGCTTCAGCCTGTATCCTGATCTTCGGTGTGATCTGCATTGCCTTACCCGCCTGTCATCGGGGGAAACAATGCGATCTCGCGCGCGCCGGCAATCGGGGCGTCATGCTCGGCATGGAACTTGTCGAGCGCGACCCGGATCACCTCCGGTTCGGCAAGGGCTGCTGCATAATTGTCGCCGCGCGCCTGCAGGAAGGCGAGAAGGCCGGCGACGTCCGTCACCTCGGCCGGAATATCCACTTCCTCCTCGCCGGTCCCGATCCGCTCGCGCACCCATGCGAAATAGACGAGCCTGGTCATCGCTCCGCCTCCACGACATGTTTCAGCCCGGCGCGGAAATAGTCGTAGCCGGTATACATCGTCAACGCGGCCGCGACCCAGAGCAGCACGATGCCGAGATGGGTGGTGTAGGGGAGCACCTTGTCGCCGGCGGGACCCGCCAGCAGCAGGCCGATCGCCACCATCTGGAAGGTGGTCTTCCACTTGGCGATGCGGGTGACCGGAACCGAGACCTTGAGGCCGGCCAGATATTCGCGCAGGCCCGAGACCAGCACCTCGCGGCACAGGATGATGATCGCCGCCCACAGCGACCAGCCGGCAATGGTGCGCTCGACATCGGCGGCCAGCAGCAGCAGGCAGGTCGAGACCAGCAGCTTGTCGGCGATCGGGTCCAGCATGCGTCCGATATTGGAGGTCTGGTTCCAGGCGCGCGCCAGATAGCCGTCGAAGAAATCGGTGATCGAGGCGATCAGGAAGATCGTGAGCGCCGCCCAGCGGGCGAAATCCGAGCTTGAAAGCTTTCCTTCCAGGAAAAAGCAGAGCACGATCAGCGGAACCGCCAGAATGCGCCCATAGGTCAGGAGGTTGGGTAGGTTGTAAGCTTTCGATGCCATCGCGTCATTCCGTGTGCTCGGGCGGGCCGGTCGCGCCCCGCCGCAAGATGCTTCCAATGCAACCCCGCGGTCAATGCAGCGCGGCATTAAACCTGTGACAGGTTTTCAGAATCTCCGAAAGCCGGCCGTCATTTGCCGCCGCCTTCGTGAAAATGGTCGTAGATCAGCCGCGCCATCGCCTCCGAAATCCCGTCGACGCCGGCAAGGTCCGACAACCCCGCGCGCGAAACCGCCTTGGCCGAGCCGAAATGCTGCAGCAGCGCGCGCTTGCGCGACGGCCCGATTCCCGCGATTTCGTCGAGCGGGTTCCTGACCATCTCCTTCTTCCGCCGCGCCCGGTGGGAGCCGATCGCGAAGCGATGGGCCTCGTCGCGCAGGCGCTGGATGAAGTAAAGCACCGGGTCGCGCGGCGGCAGCGAGAAATCGGGCCGGCCCGTCACGAAGAAGCGCTCGCGGCCGGCCTCGCGGTCGGCGCCCTTGGCGACGCCGATGGCGGTGACCGCCTCGGTGATGCCGAGATCTTCGAGGATCTTGCGCACCGCCGACATCTGCCCCTGTCCGCCGTCGATCAGGATCACGTCCGGCCAGGCGGGGAAGGGGGCTTCTCCGTCGCCCTCCGGCGCAGCACTGCGGTCGGGAATGCCGTGCTCCTTGATCAGCCTTGCGAACCGGCGGGTCATGACCTCGTGCATCATGCCGAAATCGTCGCCGGGGGTGATCTCGGTCGATTTGATGTTGAACTTGCGATACTGCGCCTTCACGAAACCATCGGGACCGGCGACGATCATGCCGCCGACAGCATTGGTGCCCATGATATGGGAGTTGTCGTAGACCTCGATCCGGCGCGGCGGATGGGGCAAGCCGAAGGTTTCGGCGAAGCCTTCCAGCAGGCGGGATTGCGTCGCGGTCTCGGCAAGCTTGCGGCCATGGGCCTCGCGGGCATTGGCAAGGCCGTGCTCGACCGCCTCGCGCTTTTCACCGCGCTTCGGCACGGTGATCTGCACCTTGCGCTCGGCGCGCTCCGAAAGCGCCAGTTCCAGCAGCGCCTGCTCCTCGATCTCCTCCGACAAGAATATGTTCCTCGGGATCGGCTTGTCGTCATAGAACTGCGCCAGGAAGGCGTTCAGGATTTCCGCGCCGGTCAGCGATGGATCGGCCTTCGGGAAATAGGCGCGATTGCCCCAGTTCTGGCCGGTGCGGTAGAAAAACACCTGAATGCAGCAGAGCCCGCCCTCATTGTGGATCGCGAACACATCCGCCTCCTCGATCCCGGCCGGGTTGACGCCCTGGTGGCCGAGCACATGGGAAAGCGCGGACAGCCGGTCGCGATAGATCGCCGCGCGTTCGAAATCGAGGTTTTCGGAGGCCGCATTCATCGCATCGGCGAGTTCGGCGTGAACCTGTTTGCTCTTGCCCGATAGAAAGGCGCGGGCCTCGTCGACAAGCTCGGCATAGCCCTCTTTCGATATCTCGCCGGTGCAGGGCGCGGCGCAGCGCTTGATCTGGTAAAGCAGGCAGGGGCGCGTGCGGCTTTCATAGACGCTGTCGGTGCAGGACCGGATCAGGAAGGCCCGCTGCATGGCATTGATGGTGCGCCCGACGGCGCCGGCCGACGCGAAGGGGCCGTAATAATCGCCCTTGCGGGCGCGCGCGCCGCGATGCTTGAACAAGGCGGGGGCCTCGTGGTCTCCGGTGATCAGGATATAGGGAAATGACTTGTCGTCGCGTAGCAGAACATTAAAGCGCGGCCGCAACCGTTTGATAAGATTGGCTTCCAGCAGTAGCGCTTCGGTTTCCGTCCTTGTGGTGACGAATTCCATATGCGCGGTCTGGGCGATCATGCGGGTGATGCGGTTGGAGTGGCCGCGGCCTTGCGCGTAATTGGTGACGCGTTTTTTGAGCGAGCGCGCCTTGCCGACATAGAGCACGTCGCCATTGGCGTTGAACATGCGGTAGACGCCGGGCGCATTCGGCAGGCGCTTGACGAATTCGGCGATCAGCTCAGCGCCCTTCAGCGCGTGCTCTTCGCTCGCCGCGTCATTCCACTGGATCGCGTCGGGCGAGGGCACCGCGACCTCCGGCAGGCCGTCGTCGTCATCTTTTTCGTCGTAGACAATGCCGCCGTCAGGCGCGTTGCGTGTCATTCATTGATACCCGTTACGTCCGGTGTTTCCCAGGCCAGGTGCTGCCCGCCATCAAGCGCGATCATCTGGCCGGTGATCGAGGGCGTTTCGTAGAGATAGCGAATCGTCGCCGCGAACTCCGACAGCGCCGGTCCTCGCCTTAAGATAAGCGTTCCGATCTGGCTTTCAAAATCCTCGTCGTTCTGGCGAATGTTTTTCAGCGTCGGGCCGGGGCCGATGGCGTTGACCCGGATGTTCGGCGCGAAGGCCTGCGCCATGGTCTGCGTCGCGGTCCAGAGCGTGCTCTTGGACAGCGTGTAGCTGAAGAAGCGCGGCGTGAGCGCCCAGACCCGCTGGTCGATCATGTTGACGATCAGGCCGTCTTCCGTCTGATTTGCGAAATGCTCCGCCAGGATCAGCGGCGCCTTCACATGGATCGCGAAATGGCGATCGAACCGGTCGGTGTCAAAATGCGCGGCCGCGTCGTCGTCGAACAGCGAGGCGTTGTTGACCAGAATATCGACCGGCCCCATCGCATCATTCACGGCCTCGACCAGCCCGCCCGTCTGGTCGCCGTCGAGAAGGTCAGCCTTGAAAACCCGCGCGTCAATTCCGGTCTCACGCAGCGATTGCGCGAGCGATTCCGCCTCTGCGACGCTCCGATTGGCATGGATTGCCACATTGAAGCCGTAATTGGCCATGCCCTCGGCGATGGCGCGGCCAAGTCTTTTCGCGCCGCCGGTGACAAGAACGGTTCTGGAGCGCGGGTTTTGCTGCATATGTCGATCCTTTGGACGGCGTTGCGAAGCTTATATCGTCTTGTCGCAGCAACAACCAAGTGGAAGTTGGCGCGCTTACGGCGCGGGGCGGAAGCGGCGACCACGCAACGATATGGCGGATTTGAATATAAATAATGTATTAACTCTGATTTTCTCAGTTTATTTTTGTATAAATTCATTATTAACGATATATATGAGGTGTTCAGCGGAAGCATTGATAACATAATTAATCGCGCCTATCTCATTTCTTAAGTGCTTTACGCGCAGATACGATAGCGAAGCACAAAAAGGAGAGACAAGATGCGGAATTTCAAAACGACGACCGCCGTCGCGATGGCGGTACTGGTAGGCGCTGGCGCGGCACAGGCCGCAGACGCCATCGTCTCCACGCCTTATGAGCCGAGCCCGGTAAACTACGCGCCGCCGGCCAAGATTTCGAACTGGAGCGGCTTCTATCTCGGCGGCGCCGCCAACTGGGACTGGGGCACGTTCGACGAGGGCGACTTCAAGGCCGATGGCTGGGGCGGCACGCTGTTCGGCGGCTACAACATGCAGAATGGCAACATCGTCTACGGCGTCGAAGCCGACCTCGCCACCTCGAACCAGAGCGAAGTCGTGTTCCCGAGCGTGAAGATGGAACAGGGCGTCAACGGCTCGCTGCGCGGCCGCGTTGGTTACGCCATGGATCCGGTTCTGCTTTACGGCACCGCCGGTCTCGCCGGTTCCAAGCTGGTCGCCAAGCAGGCCGGCGACAAGGACACGCAGATGGGCTGGGGCTGGACGGCCGGTGCCGGTGCGGAAGCCATGCTGACGGACAATATCTCCGCTCGCCTGGAATACCGCTACACCGATTACGGCAACCAGGATTTCAAGCTGAACGGCGCGACCTATGAACGCGGCTTTCAGGAAAACACCGTCAAGGTCGGTCTCGGCGTTCACTTCTGAGAACCCGACTACGCCTGATGCAGGGGGGGCTCGCCGCAAGGCGGGCCTTTTTTCGTTCGGGCGGAAAATGCGGCGGGCTACGCCTGCGGGCGCAGACGGCCGTAATCGGGAAAGCGCTCCTCGAATGCCGCCGGCCAGTTGACGAGGCGCACGCGGTGCTCTTCCCACTGGCCGGGAAAACGCAGCATCAGATAGCCGAGCAGGCTCGCCAGCGCGAAATGGCCGGCATTGAGCCGCTTGCCGAATTTCGGCGGATGGGCATCCAGATGATCCAGCCCGCGGCGCACCTTGTCCCACTGGCGGTCGACCCAGGGCTGGTGCCAGGCCTCCGGCGAGCGAAACCGCGTCTCGTAGATCACCAGAATGGCGGCGTCGCAGATGCCGTCGCAAAGCGCCTCGGTGCGTTCCACCGCCGCGCGCTTTTCCGGGCTGCGCGGATAGATGCGGGCATCCTCGCCGGCAATCGCGTTCAGATAATGCATGATGGTGCGGCTGTCGTAGAAGGTCTCGCCCTCGTCGGTGACCAGCGTCGGGATCTTGCCGAGCGGGTTGGCGACCAGGAGGTCCTCCGGATTGTCCTGCGTTGCCGTCGGCACGAGTTCGAGCGCTATGCCCAGATGGTGGGCCGCCATCACCACCTTGGTGGAGAAGGGCGAGGCGGGGGCGTAAAACAGTTTCATCGGCCGTCTTCTTTCTCGAGGGCGGTTTCGCCCGCGATCCAGAAGCTCTTGGCGCGGGCGAAACGGTCCTGCGCCAGGCAGGTCTTCAGATAGGGTAGCAGAATATCGAGTTCGCCCGCCAGCGTATAGGGCGGATTGACGATAACGAGGCCCGAGCCCGCAAGCCCCTCGGCGTCGCGCTCGCTTTTGACGACAAGCTCCGCGCAGAGGATTTTCGGGATCGCCAGTTGCTTCAGTTTCTGATGGAAGGCGGCGACCGGGGCGCCGTTCTTGATCGGATACCAGAGCAGATAGGTGCCGGTGGCGAATCGGCGGTGGGCCTTCGCCAGACCGTCGGCGAGACGATCGAACTCGCCCGGTTCCTCGAAGGGCGGATCGACCAGCACGATGCCGCGCCGCTCCTTGGGCGGCAGATGGCCGGCTAGCGAAAGCCAGCCGTCGAGATGGGTCGCGCGCACCTGATAATCGCCGTCGAAGGCCGCATGCAGCGTCTCGAAATCGACCGGGTGCAGCTCCATCAGCGACAGTCGGTCCTGCTTGCGAAGCAGCATGCGGGCAAGCCGCGGCGACCCAGGATAGGATTTTATTCCGCCGTTCGGCCCCACAGTCGGGTTGAGCGCGCGCACGCAATCGAGATAGGGGGCGAGCAGGGGCGCGACACTGTCGGGCAGGTCGGCGTCAATCAGCCGGCCGATGCCCTCCCGCCACTCGCCGGTCCTTTCCGCTTCCCCGCTCGAAAGATCGTACTGGCCGATGCCCGCATGGGTGTCGAGAACCCGGAAGGCGGCCTCCTTGCGCTCGAAATAGCCGATGACATTGGCGAGCACGGCGTGCTTCAGGACGTCGGCGAAATTTCCGGCGTGGTAGATATGGCGGTAATTCATCGCGTCCTCGCATTGCCTTTGGCCGGGATGGTATTAAGAGTCTCGCCATCGCTTTACAAGCGGCTCTCCGCCCGCCTGCTTTCAACAAGGATTTCCCCATGACCACGGATCGCGCCCGAATCCTCCAGAAAAACGTGCTGTTCGAAGGCTGGAGCCGGATCGTCGAGTATGTTTTCCATTACCGCGACAGCCAGGGGCGCGAGAGCGACCGGTCCTGGGAGGTCTGCGAGCGGCCGGAGGCAGCCTCCGTTCTGGTCTATGACCGCGATCTCGGCAGGTTCGTGCTGGTGCGCCAGTTCCGCGTTCCGGTCTTCGCGCTGGGCAACCGCGACGGCTTTCTGCTCGAGGCCGCCGCCGGTCTGGTCGATGACGGCGAGACGCCGCGCGCGGCCGCGATCCGCGAGGCCCGGGAAGAGACCGGCTACGCGGTGGACGAGCTTATCCCCATCAGCGCCATGATCTCCGCGCCGGGGATACTGACCGAGGTGGTCCATTGTTTCGCGGCAATCGCCGACAGCGGCATGCGGGTTGAAGATGGCGGCGGTCTCGCCGATGAACACGAAGACATCGAGATCGTCAGGCTCACGCTCGATGAAGCAATGGCAATGGTCACCTCCGGCGAGATCAGCGACGCCAAGACGATCATCATGCTGCAATGGGCGGCGATGAACCGTCAGGTTTTCGGGCTGTGAGAGAAGGGCGGGTGCGCTAATCCTTCTCATAGACCATCAGCGCGCGCGGCACCTGCAGCGCGTCGAAGCCGATGGCGACAAGCATGCCGTGCTCTTGAAGAAGCCCGTCGACCACGTCGATATCGCCGGCCCCGAGCACGAGGGCCGTCGGGCTGATCGGCGTCGCCGCGAGCCGTTCCACGATCGCATCGCGCCTGCCCCAGTTCCCCATGACTTGTGGGGTTGCGTCAAGCCATTCGCGCATTCTGCGGACCAGGTCGACGGTATCGCGCACCACGGGCGGGCGAGGATAGAGAATCGCCAGAGGCGTGGCGGTGAAATTGCCGGACGGTTCCTCGGCATAAAATCGTACGGAAACAATATCGGCGGAAGCCGCTATCGGCGCCAGCGCCTCATTATCGAAGGCTTCGACAACCATCGGCTCGAGGCGGCGGATGGTCTTGGTGGGGCTGCCCCATAACGCCGCCTGGCGCTCCGCCGACAATTCGCCGGCATAGTCGAGCATGCCGGCGGCTTCGCTCGTGCCGTCAAGGTCGGCATGGTCGGCATCGGGATAGAGGGAGAAAGCGCCTTCTTGCGGCAGGTAATACCGGGCGAAGCGCGTCGTCGCGAAATGCCCGAGCAGTTCGCCTACCGTCTCCTTTTCCGTTTCCGTCGCATCGCTCCAGACATATCGCGTCAGAAACCGGAAGCCGCGATCCTGGTCGATGATCCAGCGGTGCTGGCCGTCGGGTGTGTCGGGCATCGGCCGGGAGAGACCGGCAATGGCCGAGGCGAAGATGCGGTCGGTATAGCGCAACGGCATGTCGGGGTGGATATTGTTGCCATCGGAATCGACGAACATCTTGATAATCTTGCCGCTGTCACCGATATCGCCGCCGCCGATCATTTCGCCGGTGCTTCTGTCGCGCGGCCCCCAAAGGCCGGTCTTAGGGTTCTGATTGTCATAGAACCACTGATAGAATGCGTGTTTCCACTCATCGGAGAAACCATAGATGCCGAGCCGTTCATCCTGTTCGATGAGATCCTGAAGCTCGATCGCGCTGACGAAGGCCGGCTTGATCTTTCGTCCGATCCAGCCGACGCGGGACACGTCATCGAGCATGGCCGTCAGCCGGTCGGGCGTGCCGATCTCGTCGAGAAACGCCAAAGGGTATTCTAGCGAAAACGGCTCGCCGGCCTCCAGGGACAGCGTCTCGATCAGGTTGATCATATTCGCCGTGACGCCGATATAGGCAACCACCGGATCGCTGCCGTTCGGATAGAAGGCGCCGGTCTCGGGATTTTGAAGGTTGCGGTAGAAATCCAGCTTCTCATCCGGACTGGTGAAGGCAGGTATTTTGACAAGTCCTTCTCTGGACGTCATCACATGATGAATCTCGTTCAGGCGTGAAATACCCGCAAGATACTGCCCGGTATCGAGATAGTAGGAAACGCTCAGCAATTCGAACTCGAAGGGCGAAAGGTAATATCCTTCTTCCTTCAGTTCCTCATTAGCCGCGAAGATCGCCTTGACCTGGTTGATCTCAAGGCCGACCAGCGCGGCAACCGATACGATTGCCAGCGCAACAAGCGACAGGACCGCCACAAGCATTCTCTTGCTGCCAGACATATGTCACTCCATGAACGCGTTGCCGGAGGACGGCTATCTTCCGACCGCACATTGTTCATGGTTGAAGGACGATGTCTTTGATGTCGCGCAAATGGCCTCAGTCGGAAAACTGCTCCGCCAGAATCCGTTCCGACCATGAGCGGTTCGGGTCGGAGAGCACCTTGGCGCGGGCGTCGGGGTCCTGTTCGATGCGGACATGGAGCACGTGCTTGACCTCGGTGTGGTCGGCGAAGGCGTTGACCAGGCGCTTTTCAGGTTCCAGTGCCACGATATCGACGACGGCGGTGTTGGGCAGCAATGCGCCGCGCCAGCGCCGGGGGCGGAAGGCGCTGACCGGGGTGATCGCCAGAAGCGGGGCTTCCAGCGGGATGATCGGGCCGTGGACGGAGAGGTTGTAAGCGGTCGATCCGGCGGGTGTGGCGACCAGAATGCCGTCGCAGGCGAGCTCCGGCAGGCGCACCCTGCCATCAACGCTGACCTGCAGCTTGGCGGCCTGGTGTGACTGGCGCAGCATCGAGACCTCGTTGATCGCCAGCGCGATCGACGAGGTTCCGTCGGCGTTGCGCGTCGTCATGCGCAGCGGCCGCAGCTCGTTGATGTCGGCGATCGCCAGACGGCCCAGCAGATCGACGGTCGAGTATTCATTCATCAGGAAGCCGACGGAGCCGCGGTTCATGCCGTAGACCGGGGTTTCGGAGTTCATGTATTCGTGCAGCGTCTGCAGCATGAAGCCATCGCCGCCGAGCGCCACGATGTAATCCGCTTCTTCCGGCGCAACATTGCCATAAAGCTGTGTCAGTTCGGCTAAAGCCACCTCGGCATCTTCGGTTCCGGAAGACAGAAAGCACAGGGCGGGTGTGGTCTTGGGCATATCGCTTTTCCGTTCGGGTTTGGCGCGGGGGCCAGATCACCCGAGCGGGCCGCGATTTGCAAGCCCCTCGCGCCGCCGATCTTTCCGGCTGCGCCAAAATAGCGGCGAAATAGATGATTTTTTCGTTTTACAGCAGGACCAAATCTGATAGTTGGCATGCCCAATGCCCTTGTAGCTCAGTTGGTAGAGCATCTGATTTGTAATCAGAGGGTCGCGGGTTCGAATCCTGCCGGGGGCACCAAGCCGCTTTCAGGGTGACCGCCAGGGCGTCGAAATCGACACGTCCGGCAGGGAGACGCCCTGGCGCCATTTTGCCCAAGCCCGGAAAAGCTTGTCAAAATGCCGAGGATATTGCAAGAAGTCGCGCCCGGCCATGACGCCGCGTTTGCGCATGTAACCCAACGGCTTTCAAGCCGATATGAAATGAAGGTATGGATATGCAGGTAACCGAAACGCTCGCCGAAGGGCTGAAGCGCGAAATCAAGATCACAGTTCCTGCGGATGATCTGAAGGCGCGCATGAACGAACGCCTGGCGGACGCCAAGGACAAGGTCCGCATCAACGGCTTCCGTCCGGGCAAGGTGCCGATGTCGCACCTCAAGAAGCTCTACGGCAAGTCGGTCATGGCGGAAATCGTCAACGAGACGCTGCAGGAAAAGCCGCAGGCTGTCATCGCCGAGCGCGGCGAGCGCGCCGCCGGCCAGCCGAAGATCGACATGACCGAGGATGAGGGCGAGGCCAACAAGGTTCTGAACGGCGAAATCGATTTCGAATTCACCGTATCCTACGAAATCCTGCCGAAGTTCGAACTGCAGCCGACCGACGGTCTGAAGGTCGAGCGTCCGGTCGTCGACATCTCCGATGAGGAAGTCGAGGAGCAGGTCAAGGCCGTTGCCGAAAACGCCCGCGAATACGAGACCAAGAAGGGCAAGGCCGCCAATGGCGACCGCGTCACCATCGACTATGTCGGCAAGATCGACGGCGAAGCCTTCGAAGGCGGCGCCGACACCGATTCGCAGCTCGTGCTCGGTTCCAACCGCTTCATCCCCGGCTTCGAAGAGCAGCTCGTCGGCGTCAAGGCCGAGGATGAAAAGCAGGTCAAGGTCACTTTCCCGGAAGACTATCCGGCCGAACATCTCGCTGGCAAGGAAGCCGTGTTCGATGTGACGGTCAAGGAAGTCGCTTCCGCCGGCGAACTCGAAATCAACGACGCGCTGGCCGAAAAGCTGGGTCTGGAATCGGCCGATCGCCTGCGCGAACTCGTGCGCGAGCAGATCGTTGGCCAGTACAACCAGTTCACCCGCCAAAAGGTCAAGCGTCAGATCCTCGACCAGCTCGACGAACAGTATTCCTTCGAGGCCCCGCAGTCGCTCGTCGATGCCGAGTTCGAAAACATCTGGCGTCAGGTCCAGGCCGATCTGGAGCGTTCGGGCAAGACCTTCGAGGATGAGGACACCACGGAAGAGGAAGCGCGCGGCGAATACCGCAAGCTCGCAGAACGTCGCGTTCGTCTCGGTCTCGTGCTTTCCGAAATCGGCGAGAAGGCCGGCGTTCAGGTTTCCGATGAGGAAATGCAGCGCGCGCTTTACGACCAGATGCGCCAGTATCCCGGCCAGGAGCAGGAAATCCTGAAGTTCTTCCGCGAAACGCCCGGCGCCCAGGCGTCGCTGCGCGCGCCGATCTTCGAGGAAAAGGTGGTCGACCACCTGCTCGAAGGCATCGACGTCAAGGATGTCACGGTCTCCAAGGAAGAGCTGCTGGCGGACGATGACGACGAGGTAGCAGCGGCGACCAAGAAGGCTGAAAAGAAGCCCGCCGCCAAGAAGAAGGCTGCGCCGAAGAAGGCCGCTGCCAAGGCCGAAGATGATGCGGCTTCCGAAGAAGCTGAAAAGCCAGCCGCCAAGAAGGCGCCGGCCAAGAAGGCCGCTCCGAAGAAGGCTGCTGCTGCCAAGGCCGATGCCGACGGCGACGAGAAGCCCGCGCCGAAGAAAAAGGCTCCGGCCAAGAAGGCTGTACCGAAGAAGGCCGACGACAGCGCCGAATAAGCCTGCGGCTTTGTGGATTTCAAGCCCGCCCGGTTCGCCCGGGCGGGCTTTTTTGTTGGCAATGCCCGCCCATTCTCCCTCGTCATCCTCGGGCTTGACCCGAGGATCTAAGCGCGTATCAGCACGACCAGCGTTTCGGGCGAAAATCTATTTAAATACACGCTATTCCCAAACGCCAACTCCGCTCGTGTGGAAAGGTGGTTAGATCCTCGGCACAGGGCCGAGGATGACGTCCGTAAAGGGGATAGGCTTGTCAGTAGCCTGCTTCGTCGGTTCACCCGTGCGTATTTGCGGCTGCCGATTTCCAAATTTCTCGACTTTCAGCCTTCCGCAAGCCGGTCGAGCGCGAACCGTCCGACGGTCAGCGGGATGTCGGCCCGGGCGTCTCCATCCCGCAGGAACCAGATGGCGGAGAGGCCGCACCAGGCGATGATCCAGCGCAGCAGGCGTGTCCGGTCGAGATCGGCGGTGGCAGCAATCATGGCCAGACGGCTCTCGAAGCGGTTCTGATCGCGCGCGATGAAGGCGTCCGGTACGTCGATATCCGGATTGCAGAAGATATTGGCGAAGTCGAAGGCGCGCTCGCCGTAAAGGCCCTTGGGATCGATGGCGAGAAAGCCGCGTTCGCCGAAATCCAGAATATTGCCGTGGTGCAGGTCACCGTGAAGCGGGCGGAGATCTAGCGGGTCGTCCAGCAGGCGGCGCGCCTCGGCCGCCGCCCGGTCGAGGAACGGGTGTTCGCCGGGCGACGCCTCAAGCAGCGCCCGGAAATAGCGGTCGAGCGGCGTCAGCGCCGGCAATGGGGCAGGGCGGTCGGCATGCAGCCGCGTGGCGGTGGCGCATATCTGGCGGCAGGCGCGATCATCCTCGCCGCCAAGCGACAGCGGGGTCAGCGCGACCGCTCCCGTCGCCCGTTCCATCAATATCGCATCGTCGGCTTCGGCGAGGACGCGGACGGCGCCATCGCCGTCCCACCATTTGAGCAGGGCGGCACCGATGGCTTCCTCTGGATCGGTGAACCGCTTCAGCATCGCCGGCTGGCCGTCGCGAAGCACCGGCAGCAATGCGCCGGTCGCCGTCACGATCGGCGCGCCGTCAGGGGTCAGTCGCCATTTGGCCAGCAGCGGGTCGAACACGCCCTATTCCTGCTCGGCGGCTTCCAGCATCGCGATCCTGTTGGAGGCGTCGAGGCCGGCGATCTTGTAGGCTTCGGCGAGCGTCGGATAGTTGAATGTGTTCTCGACGAAATATTCGACCGTGCCCTTCAGGTTCAGAACCGCCTGGCCGATATGGATCAGCTCGGTCGCGCCCTCGCCGACGATATGGACGCCGAGCAGGCGATGGGTCTTCAGCGAGAAGATCATCTTCAGCAGCCCGTTCTGGATGCCCATGATGTGGCCGCGCGAGGTCTCGCGGAAGAAGGCGATGCCGCATTCATAGGCGATGCCGCGTTCCTGGATTTCCTCCTCGGTCATGCCGCAGGTCGACATTTCCGGCACGGCATAGATGCCGTAGGGGAAGAATTGCGGCGGCTCCTCGGCTTCCGCGCCGACAGCGTGGCGGGCGGCGATCCGGCCCTGTTCCATCGAGGTCGAGGCGAGTGCGGGAAAGCCGATCACATCGCCGGCGGCGTAGATATGCGGCACATCGGTCTGGAAGGTGATCGGATCGACCTTGATGCGGCCGCGACGATCGGCCTCCAGCCCCACGGACTGCAGGTTCAGCGTGTCGGTCGCGCCCTGGCGGCCGGCGGCAAACAGCACTGATTCGGCCATAAGAACCCGGCCGTTGGAAAGCGTGACACGGGCCTTGCCGTCGGCAATCTTCTCGACCTTGTCGGCGCCCGCGCCGAACAGCAGCTTGACGTTGCGGTCGCGCAGCTGGGCCGCGAAATTGTCGCGGATCTCGCGGTCGATGAAATCCAGCATGCTGTCGCGCGGCTCGACCACGATCACCTGGGTGTCGAGCGCCGAGAAGATCGTTGCATATTCGATGCCGATCACGCCGGCGCCGACGACGATCATCGAGCGCGGGATTGCCTTGATGTTCAGCAACTCGTCGCTGTCCATCACCGTCTGGCCATCAAAGGGCACGTTCGGCGGGCGATAGGGCCGCGTGCCGACCGAGATCAGCACCGCCTCGGCATGCACCCGCTGGATCTCGCCGCTGTCCTTCTCGATCTCGATCGTATGGGGATCGACGAAATGGGCGAAGCCGCGCACCTGCTCAACGCGGTTGCGCTCGAACTGCCATTCCAGAACGTCGATCTCGTAATCCAGCGTCTTGATCAGGCGGGCGCGCAGGTCATCGGCGGTGATCTTCTGCTTGACCCGGTAGGAGCGGCCGTAGAAGCCGCGCTCGCGCCAGCCGGTGAGGTTCAGCACGGTTTCGCGCATCGTCTTGGAGGGGATGGTGCCGGTGTGGACGGAGACGCCGCCCACCTGAGAGCCCTTGTCGATGACGAGCGCGGTCTTGCCGAGTTTGGCGGCCTGCACCGCGGCGCGCCGGCCGGCCGGACCGCTGCCGATGACGACCAGATCGTAAGAATTCATAAAATCACCCCGATTTGGTTATTCAAATTCAAAGACATGTGCCGGAAGGCACAATCATATCGTTCTGCCGCATGTCCGCCGTCGCCGGATGATACCGCCTGACATGCGAAATGCTCTACGTGAGATGGTTCCCGCGCCGCAACAGCGCGGAGTTCGCGGCGCAATATGGTCCCGCTCCGTGATGTTTTCATTACATACAGCCACAAGCTGCATGCCGAGTCCATGGCCTCAGATCAGCTTTAACCCCTTGAAGCTGACATATCCATCCTTGCCGATGATGATGTGGTCATGCACCGTAATGCCGAGCGGCTTGGCGCTGTTGATGATCATATGGGTCATGTCGATATCCGCGCGCGAAGGGGTCGGGTCGCCGGACGGATGATTGTGGACAAGAATGATCGCCGTTGCCGACAGTTCCAGCGCCCGCTTGATCACCTCGCGCGGATAGACCGGCGTATGGTCGATCGTGCCGATGCCCTGGATCTCGTCGGCGATCAGCTTGTTGCGCTTGTCGAGGAACAGGATGCGGAACTGCTCGCGGGCCTCGTGCGCCATGGCCGCGTTGCAATAGTCGATCACCGACGACCAGGAACCGAGGATCGGGCGGTCCTTCAGCGAGCTCTTCAGGCTGCGCTGGGCAAGCGCCGACATCAGCTTCAGATCGAAGGCGACCGACTCGCCGATGCCCGGGACCTCCTGCAGCAGTTCCGCCGGCGCGCCGAACACACCGCCCAGCGAGCCGAACCGTTCGATCAGCGCCTTGGCGATCGGCTTGGTGTCGCGGCGCGGGATCAGGCGGAACAGCAGCAGTTCGAGGATTTCGTAATCGGCAAGCGCATTCGCCCCGCTCTCCCTGAAACGGGCGCGCAGCCGGTCGCGATGGCCGTGGACATGGCTTGGCGTCTTGTCACGGATATCGCCGCCCCTAAACGGGCGTTCGGGCGGCTGGTCGGCGAAGAACGTCCGCTCGTCGGGTCCGTCTTCTTCAAGGCCGGCTGGTTTGCCTTTGGCGGGCGGTTTCTTCATGCGGCTCCTGGAGCGATAGCAGGCAAGATCGGTTCCAATCCTGAAACGGACTAAAGCGCGGGCGTCAGACCCGGTCGGTCGAAGCCGCCGGGCGACAGCGTGAACACCTCGCAGCCATCGCTGGTGACGCCGACGGTGTGCTCGTACTGGGCCGAAAGCGAGCGGTCGCGGGTCACCGCGGTCCAGCCGTCGTTCAGCACCTTCACATGCGGCTTGCCGAGGTTGAGCATCGGCTCGATGGTGAAGATCATGCCTTCCTTCAGCTCCGGTCCCTCGTTCTTGCGGCCGTAATGCAGAATGTTGGGCGCGTCATGAAACAGCCGGCCGACGCCGTGGCCGCAGAAATCGCGCACCACCGAGCAGCGCTCGCTTTCGGCATAGGTCTGGATCGCCTCGCCGATCGCGCCGGTGCGCGCGCCGGGCTTCACGGCGGCGATGCCGCGCAGCAGCGATTCGTAGGTCACTTCCAGCAACCGTTCGGCCGCCCGCTTCAACTGCCCCACCGGATACATCCGGCTCGAGTCTCCATGCCAGCCGTCGAGGATATAGGTAACGTCGACATTGATGATGTCGCCCTCGCGCAGCGGCTTGGCGTTGGGCATGCCATGGCAGACGACATGGTTGATCGAGGTGCAGCTTGCATATTTGTAGCCGCGATAGCCGAGCGTTGCCGGCACCACGCCGTGGTCGAGGCCGTACTGCAGCACGTGGCGGTCGATCTCCTCGGTGGTGACGCCCGGCTTGATCAGATCGGCGAGGCTGTCGAGACAGCCGGCGGTGATGCGGCAGACCTGGCGCATCTTTTCGAAAGCCGCTTCGTCATAAAGGCGGATTGTACCGTCATTCTTCAGCGGCGCTGTTGCCGCATCGGCGTAATTTACCATGGTCATCCTCCGCACCGCCCTGGCGTGTGCGCTTACATGTTATCAACCAATACTGTACCATCTGGCGTGATGCTGTCACGGGATACATTGCATTTTATCGCATAGGCCTCGACGCCGGCGCGACGGGCGCATTTGAAGGCCTCGGCATAGACCGGGTCAAGATCGGCGGCGATGGCGAAGCGTTCGCAATCCCCGCGCTGGATCAGGTAGACCATCGCCGCCCGTCTTCCAGCCGCGACCATATCCGCAAGCTCGGCCAGATGCCGGGTTCCGCGCGCCGTCGGCGTATCGGGAAATTCCGCAAGGCCGGGCGTGCGGATGAAATGGACATTCTTGACCTCGATGTAAAGGTCGGGCCGATCCTCGGCCGACAGCAACATGTCGATGCGGCTCTGGCGGCCATATTTCTGCTCGCGCCGGATCACGGGATAATCGGCAAAATCGGCCACCAACCCCATCCGGATCGCCTCTTCGGCAAGCCGGTTCGGCAGACCGGTATTGACGCCGACCACGGTGCCATCGGCCTCGATCAGCTCGAAACGGTGGGGATATTTGCGCTTGCCGTCATCATTGCGCGACAGCCAGATGCGCGAGCCGGGCGTATTGAGCCCGAGCATCGACCCGGTATTGGGGCAGGAACCGGTGATCGTCTCGCCGGTTTCCTCCAGAACGGCATCGAACAGGAAGCGCTTGTAGCGCCGGATCAGCGTTGCCGGTATCAAGGGAGGATCGAACTGCATGGCCATGCGTTTTAGCCTTTCAAACGGCGCTGGCAAGTGGCTGCCGCCAACATGGAGTGAAGCTGATGGAATGGATAACGGGCGGATGCCTTTGCGGCAGGGTGCGGATTGCGGTCTCGGGAGAGCCATATCGGGTGGGCGTGTGCCATTGCCTCGATTGCCGCAAGCATCACGGCGCGCCGTTTCAGGCGGCCGCGATCTTCCCCGAAACCGCCGTCAGCATTGCGGGCGAAGCGAGCTGCTTCGAAGACAGGTATTTCTGCCCGACCTGCGGTTCGCCGGTCTATGCGGTGAGCGGCGATGAAATCGAGATCAATCTCGGCACGTTCGATCAGCCCAACCGTTTCAAGCCGACCTATGAATTATGGACAATCCGCCGCGAATCCTGGCTTCCGCCTCTGCCGGTCGCCCACCGCTACGAGCGCGACCGGGAAGGCGAGGGGCGAACGGAAGACTGACCTGCTTGCGCGAGGCCTCCAAACCGGGCAGATTTGCCGGGGACTGATTTGCGCCGCCGCGGCGCCTGGAGAGATGCAATGAAATTCGGCCGGATGATCTTGAGTGTAACCCTTGTGGCGGCGGCCTCGCTTCTTGCCGCCTGCTCCACCACCTGCGGCGAACCGGATGTCTGCGATACCGGAACGGCGGCCTATCCCCAATTTACCGATGAGGAGGTCGCGACCATGACGACCAAGCTCGACGGACTGGCCGGCATTCCCGCTGCACAGTAAAGCTTCCAAAAGCCTCCGTTCTTGCCTTCCTCTGTGGCAAGGATGAAACAGAGTATTAGGATTTCTGCCGCAAAATCGACGCAAGTGCAGTTGATTGTTGCGTCGGGCCGGTTTTTCCTGCTCTCGTTTCGACGATCCTTCGAAAGGTGAGGATCGTTCAACCCAGTGTTCCAAGAGGAAGAAGATGGAAGAGTTCCACAAGGTCAGGCGACTGCCGCCATACGTTTTCGAACAGGTCAACCGTTTGAAAGCGAGCGCGCGAGCGGCGGGCGCCGATATCATCGACCTTGGCATGGGCAATCCCGATCTTCCGACCCCGCAATCCGTGGTCGACAAGCTCTGCGAGGTCGTGCGCGATCCGCGCACCCACCGCTATTCCTCGTCCAAGGGCATTCCGGGTCTGCGCCGCGCCCAGGCCGGCTACTACGCCCGCCGTTTCGGCGTCAAGCTGAACCCGGAGACGGAAATCGTCGCCACGCTCGGCTCCAAGGAAGGCTTCGCCAACATGGCGCAGGCGATCACCGCGCCGGGCGACATGATCCTTTGCCCGAACCCGACCTATCCGATCCACGCCTTCGGCTTCCTGATGGCCGGCGGCGTGATCCGCTCGATCCCGGTCGAGCCGGACGACAGCTTCTTCGGACCTGTTGAACGCGCGGTGAAGCACTCGATCCCCAAGCCGATCGCGCTGGTGCTCAATTACCCGTCGAACCCGACCGCGCAGGTGGCAAGCCTTGATTTCTACCGCGAGGTCGTCGCCTTCGCGAAGAAGCACGAGCTCATCGTGCTCTCCGATCTCGCCTATTCGGAAATCTATTTCGATGGCGCACCGCCGCCCTCCGTTTTGCAGGTCCCGGGCGCCAAGGATGTGGCTGTCGAGTTTACATCGATGTCCAAGACCTATTCCATGCCCGGCTGGCGCATGGGTTTTGCTGTTGGCAATGAACGGCTGATCTCGGCGCTGGCGCGGGTGAAGTCCTACCTCGATTACGGCGCCTTCACCCCGATCCAGGTGGCTGCGACCCATGCGCTCAACGGCGACGGCTCGGATATCGAGGAAGTCCGCTCGATTTACCACAAGCGCCGCGACGTCATGGTAGAAAGCTTCGCCAAGGCCGGCTGGCAGGTGACCCCGCCGGCGGCGACCATGTTCGCCTGGGCCAAGATCCCCGAGCCGTTTGCCGACATGGGCTCGCTCGAATTCTCCAAGCTGCTGGTGGAAAAGGCCGACGTCGCCGTGGCCCCCGGCATTGGCTTCGGCGAACAGGGTGATGATCATGTGCGAATCGCGCTGGTGGAAAACGAGCACCGGATCCGTCAGGCCGCGCGCAACCTCAAGCGCTTCTTCGCCACCACCGAGGTCGCGCCCGACAACATCGTGTCGCTGAAGGCGCATCGATAGTGTAGCGGAAAGGTACACCCCTTTCTCGCGGTTCGATCAGGAAGGCGAAGGCCTTCCTGATCGTCCAATGTTCATGCCAGGTTCATCACCAGTACCGCATTCCTCTAACGAAATTCAGTTTATCTCCTGGGATAAAATCCCTTTTAAATCAGATGTGATAGCGCTATCATGGATAACGAGAACAATCTTGCGGGAACGGTTCATGTTGGAGATTTGCTTGGCTGGCAGGCGAAACCGCCCCTCGCGGCAGGGCCTCAAGCGGAGGAAGCGCGAATGTGTGAAACCTTTGGCCGGGTAAAGAAGACGATCATTGCCGTCATCGGTTCAGCGGAGCGCGATGTCGTCGAAATGGCTACGCTGGACGATCTGGGCATTAACTCGATCGATATCCTCGAATTGGGAATGGCTCTCGAGGACGAGTTCGCTGTGGTGATTATGGATGAAGATCTTTTCTCCAGCGCCACCGTTGGTGATCTCGTCACAACGATTCACAAATCGCAGGCACACTGTTCGCAACGCCCGGACCCGGCGGAAGTTTTCATCCGCAGCGAAGGTGAAGCGGGAGCGTGAATGTTTCCGCCCAAGACCGGCCCTGTGCTGGCTCTCCCAAATTTCCCGGCTCGGAATGTTTCATTTGCCGTCGAAACGATCTAAATGAAGCGCGGACGCTTGCGTCCGAACGTGAAATTCGGGTCAGTAGGAATACCCCATGGCAGATGCCCTGAAAATCGGCGTCGCCGGTCTTGGAACCGTCGGCGCTTCGCTTGTGCGCATCATCAGCGAGCGACATGAAAACCTCGCCACCGCCTGCGGCCGCGCCATTATGGTGACGGCGGTATCGGCGCGCGACCGCACCAAGGATCGCGGCATCGATGTCACCTCCGCCACATGGTACGACGATCCGGCGGCGATGGCGCGCGAGGGCGATATCGACGTGCTGGTCGAACTGATCGGCGGCGCGAACGGGGCGGCGAAGGATGCGGTGAATGCAGCGCTGGAGCGCGGCATTCATGTCGTGACCGCCAACAAGGCGCTTCTTGCCGAAGACGGCGTGGCGCTCGCCGCACTCGCCGAGGAAAAGGGCGTGTTGCTGAATTTCGAGGCGGCCGTCGCCGGCGGCATTCCGGTGATCAAGGCGGTGCGCGAATCGCTCACCGGCAACACCATGACCCGCGTTTACGGCATCATGAACGGCACCTGCAATTACATCCTGACGCGGATGGAGAAGGAGGGGCTGTCCTTCGAGGACTGCCTCAAGGAAGCCCAGCGGCTCGGCTATGCCGAGGCCGATCCTTCCTTCGACATCAACGGCAATGACACCGCCCACAAACTCGCGATCCTGACCTCGCTTGCCTTTGGCTGCGAGATTTCCTGCGACGATATCTATCTCGAGGGCATCTCGAACATCACCCAGGACGATATCCGCGCGGCGGCCGAACTCGGCTATCGCATCAAGCTCCTGGGCGTTGCCCAGCGCACCGGCGGCGGCATCGAGCAGCGCGTGCACCCCACCATGGTGCCGCATGATACCGTCATCGCCCAGGTCGACGGCGTCACCAATGCGGTGGCGATCGAATCCGACATTCTCGGCGACCTGCTGATGGTCGGCCCGGGGGCAGGCGGCGACGCCACGGCGTCTGCCGTGCTTGGCGATATCGCCGACATCGCCAAATCGCGACCCGGCGCGCAGACGGTGCCGGCGCTCGGCCGGCCCGCGAGGTCTCTGGAGCCCTACAAGCGGGCGCGGATGCGCAGCCATGAGGGCGGCTATTTCATCCGCATGCGGGTCGCCGACCGGATCGGCGTGATCGCGGCGATTGCCCGGCGCATGGCCGACAACCAGATCTCGCTCGAATCGATCGTCCAGCATTCGGCCAATGGCGAGCGCGACGCGCCGACCAAGACCATCATCATGGTGACCCACGCGACCACCGAGCTTTCGATCCGCAACGCGGTGAAGGCGATGGAGAGCGATGGCTATATCGTCGGCAAGCCGCAGGTCATCCGCATCGAAAAGCCCTGAGCGGTCTCTGGCGTTCGGGCGGCGCGCCCGTCACTTTCGGGCCGCCCACAATCGGGCGATGACATTGCCGCACACTTGGCGCTATGAAAGGCGGGACTTCAAAGCGGAGCCGAGGCCTGATGACTGACCATGCTGCCCAGCGAAAGCCGAGCCCAAGGGCATTCCTGGGCGTGGAGTGCTCCGCGCGCCAATTACGCTGGGTGCCGCGTCTGGGCCCGGCCGGTGAAAACCGGGCGTTGGCCATGGCGCAGAATCATGGCCTTTCCGAATTGATCGCCCGGGTTCTCGCCGGCCGCGATGTGCCGGTTGACGATGCGCCCGCCTTTCTCGATCCGACCTTGCGCTCGCTGATGCCGGATCCGTTCAGCCTGACCGATTGCGAGGCCGCTGTCGCCCGGCTCCTCGATGCCGTCAAGCGGTCCGAGAAGGTCGCGATCTTCGGCGATTACGACGTCGACGGGGCCTGCTCCTCGGCGCTCATGTACCGCTTTCTCACCATGCTCGGCCTTGAGGTCGAGATCTACATCCCCGACCGCATCTTCGAAGGCTACGGGCCCAACCCGCAGGCGATCGAAAGCCTGATCCGGGACGGCGCGAAACTGATCGTGACCGTCGACTGCGGCTCCACAAGCCACGAATCGCTCGCCGCCGCGAAGGCGCGGGGCGTGGATGTGGTGGTGATCGACCATCACCAGGTCGGCGTCGACCTGCCGGAATGCGCCGCCCTGGTTAACCCCAACCGCGAGGACGATCTTTCCGGGCAGGGGCACCTCTGCGCCGCCGGCGTTGTGTTTCTGGTGCTGGTCGCCGCTCACCGCGCGCTGCGCCAGGCCGGCGATATGCGTGCCGGCCGCATCGATCTCCTCTCCTGGCTCGATCTGGTGGCGCTGGCGACGGTGTGCGATGTGGTGCCGCTGAAGGGCCTGAACCGCGCCTATGTGGTCAAGGGCCTGATCATTGCCCGCTCGCTCGCCAATCCCGGCCTTGCCGCGCTGTTCAAGCGGGCGGGCCTCGCCGGCCCGGTCACGCCCTATCATCTCGGCTTCCTGATCGGCCCGCGCATCAATGCCGGCGGGCGGATCGGCGATGCGGCGCTCGGCAGCAGGCTTCTGACGGTCGATGACACGGAAGAGGCAGAGGCGATTGCCGAACGCCTCGACCAGCTCAACCGCGAGCGGCAGGCGATCGAGGCGGCGATGCTGCAGGAGGCCGAGGCCGATGCGATCGCCGAATTCGGCGATGGCAGCGGTGCGGGCGTGATCGTCACCGCGCGGCAGGGCTGGCATCCCGGCATTGTTGGCCTGCTGGCCTCCAGGCTGAAGGATCGATTCGGCCGGCCGGCCTTCGCCATCGCTTTCGATGCTAACGGCCGTGGCACCGGCTCCGGCCGGTCGATCTCGGGTTTCGATCTCGGACGGATGGTGCGGCTGGCGGTGGAGCAGGGGCTGCTGGTCAAGGGCGGCGGGCACGCCATGGCCGCGGGCCTGACGGTGACGCGGGAAAAGCTTTCAGCGCTCCGGGCCTTCTTCGAGGACCACGCCCGCGACGCAGTCGAGGCGCTGGCCGCCGACGCCGTGCTGAAGATCGACGGCGCGCTCAGCGCCTCGGGCGCAACGCTCGACCTGATCGACCGGCTGGAGGCGGCGGGCCCCTATGGCTCCGGCCATCCGCAGCCGATCTTCGCGCTGCCGCAGCACCGTGTGCGCGACGCGCGCGTGATCGGCGCCGGCGGTCATGTGAAGGTGCGGCTTGAAAGCGCCGAGGGCACGGCGCTGGACGGCATCGCCTTCCGCGCTGCCGACAAGCCTCTGGGCGAGCTTCTGCTTGGCAGCCGCGGGCGCAGCCTGCATGTCGCGGGAACGCTTGCCGGCGATCACTGGCAGGGCCAGCGCCGGGTGCAGCTGCGAATCATTGACGCGGCCGTTACATCATAAAATGAAATGCGGGGAATTCTTTCGGCCGGGAAACCGAAGGTTTTGAAATGGCACGCCCTAGGGGAATCGAACCCCTCTTTCCAGAATGAAAATCTGGCGTCCTAACCGATAGACGAAGGGCGCACATTTCAAAAACGGCGGTCACCGCAAAGTCGGAACCGCCGCCGCAGCAAACATCATTCCCGGAGATTTATCTCCGAATTCATCCCGCAAAGGTCGGTGACCCGTAGCAAAGGATGGCACGCCCTAGGGGAATCGAACCCCTCTTTCCAGAATGAAAATCTGGCGTCC
>NZ_JBAKFQ010000001.1:0-57194 GCF_053484255.1 Martelella sp. FLE1502 | reverse complement strand
TAACCGATAGACGAAGGGCGCATGCGTTCGCTGGGCGCCCTTATAATCAGGCAGATGAATTGCCGCAAGCGCAAATCAGCGAATTCTTCAAAAAAAAGACACATCAGAGGCGCCGGTCGCGGCGCCTCAATAAGTATTTGTTTTTTCCGCCTAAAATCCGTGCGCGCACGGTCGACGGAAAAGTCCTCTTACCAGCTTCCGGTGTTCTGCATCGAAGCCCAGGGTTCCTGCGGCGGCAGCGCATCGCCTTCCTGCAGGATTTCAACCGAAATGCCGTCGGGCGAGCGCACGAATGCCATATGGCCGTCGCGCGGCGGCCGGTTGATGGTGACGCCGCCATCCGCCATCTTCTGGCAGAAATCATAGATATTCTCGACCCGGTAGGCGAGGTGGCCGAAATTGCGGCCGCCGGAATATTCTTCCGGGTCCCAGTTATAGGTCAGCTCCAGCTTCGGCACGTGGTCGTTGTCGCCCTTTTCGAGATCGGCCGGCGCGGCGAGGAAAATCAGGGTGAACCGGCCCTTTTCGTTCTCGATCCGGCGGACTTCCTTCAGCCCCATCAACTCGCAGTAGAAGTGCAGCGAGGCGTCGATATCCGTTATGCGGACCATGGTGTGGAGATAATGCATAGGTCACTTTCCTGTGGGCTAAACTGAAAATTTCTGCGGCGTTGACCCGCAATTCCCGATTTCATGCGTTTGGGTATTGCAGGAATCAGATGGATGAATGTTATTCTTGCATGAAGAATCAGTTAATTCGCGGCCTGGGTTTTTCAAGGAGCGGGGGCAACATGGCCGAGAGGTCTCAAGCGGGACGATATTCTGCCGGAGAGGATGCGGGCCTTGAAGCCGGGGAACTGCTCGAGGTGACCGGCTTCGTGAAGTGGTTCGACGTCGGCAAGGGGTTTGGTTTCGTGGTGCCGGATAACGGCATGGACGATATTCTTCTCCACGTCACCTGCCTGCGCAAGGACGGCTATCAGACCATTCTGGAAGGCACCCGCGTCGTGGCGCTGGTGCAGAAGCGCGAGCGCGGCTATCAGGCGTTCCGCATCCTGTCCATGGACCAGTCCACCGCCGTCCATCCCTCGCAGATGCCGCCGGTGAAGACCCATGTCCATGTCGAGGCGACCAGCGGGCTGGAGCGGGTGATCGTCAAATGGTTCAACCGCGAAAAGGGCTTCGGATTCCTGACCCGCGGCGAGGGCACCGAGGACATCTTCATCCACATGGAGACGCTCCGCCGCTACGGGCTCACCGAGCTGGTACAGGGCCAGAGCGTGCTGGTGCGCTTCGGCGACGGGCCCAAGGGCCTGATGGCCGCCGAGGTTCATCCCGACATTCCGAACCCGATGCACCGCACCAACTGAGGCGGCGTCTGGGCCAATGATGTCCGGTTAAAAAATCGTGGGAATATCGAAAAGCGTTGAAATCACTGGATTTCGTACCTTTATTGGATTTCACGGCACGGCTTTCTATCTGCGGCTTCGGTTTAGCAAGGCCCCGCCCACCCATGCCGAGTCATCCTCGGGCTTGACCCGAGGATCCAGGCTGCACGACGGACGGCTGCAGAAAATATCATGAACTCAATGACTTGAATCGCCTGGATGCTCGGGTCGAGCCCGAGGATGACGCATGTGGAGGGGCATCAAGGAAACGCGACCGATGGCCAAACCGGACACCAGCGTCATTGGTCTGAGGCTTCAACACTTCCACAGCCTCCGGTCTGCCGGCTTCACCCTCAGGCGGCGCATCCACATTGAGTTTTGCAGCGACGCCGCATAAGGTCGGCCACGGCGGCGAGACCGTCAGGCTTCGAGGTGAGGACCCCATGAAACGCACATTCGGCAACTGGAAAATGCTGGCGGCCGCCTTTCTGCTGCTGTTTGGCGGGCTTGCGGTGGCCCAGACCGAGATCACCTTTGAAACCTCGCAACTGACGCTTCACACGGCGACCGGCGACCACGAGATCATCGTCGAGCTCGCCGATACCGAACAGCAGCGCCAGCGCGGCCTGATGTACCGCACCGAGCTTGCCCCCGATCACGGCATGATCTTCGACCTCGGTCCGCCGCGCACGGCCTCGATGTGGATGGCGAACACGCTGATCCCGCTCGACATGGTGTTCATTCGCACGGATGGCTCGGTAGCCGGCTTCTACGAACAGGCCGAGCCCGGCTCCAAACGCGTGATCGCCTCGCGCGAGCCGGTGAAATACGTGCTCGAGCTCGCCGGCGGTCAGGCGCAGGCCTACGGCCTGAAGCCCGGCGACACCGTCACCGGCCCCGCGCTCAAGCAATAACGCCGCTTCGCCTCTTTAAGTATTGCGATCGGCCCGCGAACCGTGTATCCGACCCGCATCGGCGGAGTGTAGCGCAGCCTGGTAGCGCATCTGGTTTGGGACCAGAGGGTCGGGAGTTCGAATCTCTCCACTCCGACCATTTTCCCGCAAAATCACCTCAAAACGCGATCGGCTCCTGCACCAGTTCCACGCCGAACCGCTCCCGCACCTTGCCGCGGATATGGTTGGCCAGGGAGGCGATGTCGGTGCTTGTGGCGCCGCCGTGGTTGACGAGGACGAGGGCGTGGCGGGCGTAGGTGCCGGCGGGGCCGAGGCGGAAGCCCTTGAGGCCGCATTGCTCGATCAGCCATCCGGCGGAGAGCTTTACCGTTCCATCGGGCTGTGGGTAGTGCGGAGCACCTTCGATTTCGGCGGCCTTTTGCGCGCTGACGACCGGATTGTGGAAGAACGAGCCGGCATTGCCGAGCGTCCGCCAGTCGGGAAGCTTGGAGGCGCGCAGCGCGACCACGTGGTCCAGCACCTCTTGCGCGGAGGCCTGCTCGGGCAACAGGTCGAGACCGGCGTAATCGCGTTTCGGTTGCCAAGCGGCGGGCAGGGCGAGCGTGACCGACAGGATGACATGGCGGCCGGGCTCGGCCTTGAAATGGCTCTGGCGATAGGCAAAGCGGCAGGCTGCGGCATCGAAGGTGCGGACAACGCCGTCCTTGAGATCATAGGCCTCGAGCGAATGGAAAAAATCGGAGAGCTGCGCGCCATAGGCGCCGATATTCTGGATCGGGGCGGCGCCGACCGTGCCGGGAATGCCGGCGAGGTTTTCCAGTCCCGGAATGCCTTGCGCGACGGTCCAGGTCACGAAATCGTGCCAGTTCTCGCCGGCGCCCGCCGTGACGATGGTTTCGCTTTCCGTCCGGCGCACGACCTGCCGGCCGCCGATCCGCATCAGCGCGACGATGGCCTCAAGCTGCTCGTCCAGAACCACATTGCTGCCGCCGCCGAGAATGCGCAGCGGCAGGCCGGAGGCGGCGCTTTCGCGGGCAAGGGCTGGCAGCATGGCGGGATCATCGACGATCACGGCCCGGCGCGCGGATGATTTCAGGCCGAACGTATTGCTGCCGGTCAGGTCGAAATCGGAGATCATGTCCATCGAAGGCGGTTCCAGATGTTTGGCGTCCGGCCGAGCCGGGCGCGTGACCGGTCAGATAGCTGAGAGCGCCGGCACGGCGCAAGGCCGGCCGACGCTCAGGGGGCAATACTTATCTTCTCCGGCGCTTCTGCTTCAGGTCCGCCCGTAGATCAGGTCGCGGGCGATATCGGTCGGCTGGCCGAGTCGGGCCTTGTAGATCTCGTAGTTCTCCATCACCCGCTGCACGTAATTTCGGGTCTCCGGATAGGGGATCGATTCGATCCAGTCGATCACGAAATCGAGGCTCTTTCCGCGCGGATCACCAAAGCGCTCGATCCATTGCGGAACGCGCGCCGGCCCGGCATTATAGGCGATGAAGGTGAGGATATAGGAACCGCCGAAACGGTCGATCTGCTCGCCGAGATAATGCGCGCCAAGCGTGGCGTTATAGGCGGGATCGCTGGTCAGCCGGCTTGGCGAATAGGAAAGGCCGTGCCGGCTTGCCACGCGCTGCGCGGTGGTCGGCAGAAGCTGCAGCAGTCCGCGCGCATTGGCAGGCGAGACCGCGCCGGGATTGAATTCGGTTTCCTGCCGGGCGATCGCATAGGCAAGCGCCATGCCGGAGCCGGAAATATTGGCGTTGGTCGGGATCACGCCGATGGGGAAGGCGAGTGCCGCGACATCGAGCCCGCGGCCATAGGCAATCTTGCCGATCTGGAGCGACAGCATGTGGCTGCGATCTTTTTCCGCCTGATAGGCCAGCAGCGCCAGTTCACCGGGGCTAGTAAGCTGATAGGCAAGCGCGCGATAGAGCGAATCGGCCCGCCAGCCGTGGCCGACCGATTCGAGCCGGTCGATGGCCTGAACGGCGGGGTTGCGCTGGTAGTTGGTGCGATCGCTCGCCGTCGGGCTCGGATAGGGCGCGTCGAGCCGCGTCTGGCCGAGCTTCTGCAGCGCAAGCTGGCCGTAGAAGGTGGTCTCGTACTGGCCGGCCTTGCGGTAGAAATCGCGCGCATTGCCTGGGCCGCCGGCTTCCGCGGCGCGGCCCTGCCAGTAATAGGAGCGCGATGCCGAAATCGGCGTCGTTGAAATCGCGACGATATCGGCGAAATGCTTCGAGGCGGTGCGGCCGTCATTGAGGCCCCGCAGCGCGATCCAGCCGGCGTGGAAGGCGGCATCGAGACGGTCCAGCCGACCCTCCGGCATCGCGGCGGCGACGACCTGGTAGGCCTGTCGCGGCTTTCCATCCTCATAATACTGACGCCCGATGATGCGGCTTTCATCCCACCACTGGTCCGGGTTGACGAGCGCGGCCTGGTTGCGCGGCATCTTCTTCAAGAGCGCGGCGGCGGTGTCATATTGGTTGGTCTGACGGGCATTGCGGATCTGGATGTAGAGGAAGGCCGGATCGCTGCGCCATGACGAATGCACGGCGTTGATGAGGCTACCGGCATTGTCCTGCCGGCGAATGACGGCGGCCCAGGCATTATAGAACGACTGGGCATTGCCCATTTCGGAGAACCGCTTGGCCTGGGTCGCCCGGTCACGATACATCAGGTAGATCATCCGGTTCTTGTGATCGGTCTGGCTGAGGATCGAACCGAATTCGCTGAGAATCTCGTTTTCCGAACTGGTATCGAGCGCCCATCCGGTCCAGGCGCGATCGATGATGGCGTGCGCCTTCTGCTTCTGCCCGGTCGCCATATAGGCGCGCGCAAGCAGGATCGTGCCATCCGAGGTCTCGGGCAGCGTGTTGCCGAAGGCGGCCAGCACATTATTGGGCGAGGGGTTTTCGCGCGCGAAAGCCCGTTCGGAATTGGCGCGCAGCGAGGAAAGCCCCGGCCAGCCGCGAAGCTCCTGCTGGGCCTCGGCGATTTCGGAGGAGGGGACGCCGGGCTCGCCGGAGACAGCAATCGCCCAGCTCAGGATCTGATGATCGAGGCTGTTGTCGGGCAGGCGCGCCCGCGCCTGCATCGCGCCGGGCACATTGCTGTCCTTCAGCGCATCAAGTCCCTGTTTTAGGATCGTGCTAGAGGCCGGATTGGAAATCGGCTGGCTGATCGCGCCGGTCACCTCAAGGGACGGCGGAAACGCCGAACGGTCCGGGCGGGCATAGGGGATTGGCGCGGCGGAGGGGAAATCCTGCGCAGCAAGTGATGTCATCTCCGCTGCCGTCATCACGGCGGCGAGCGAAAGCATGGAAAGTGTTTTCTTCATTCGATCATCCAGGGGTCGAATTCAGTCGGGCTCCGTCAGTCTCGTTTATCGCGGTTAATATGGCCTTAAGCTATCACAGAATCGAGCGGTTTGCTGCTTCGAATGCTAATGCTTGCAGTACCTGATGTCCGGCATTATGGTGCGCGCGATTTAACAACAAGAATGCGGCTTTATAACGAGGGCCGTCAGGAGAATCTGCATGTTCAAGGGGTCCATACCCGCCCTTGTTACGCCCTTTACAGCCGACGGCGCGGTCGACGAGCAGGCATTCGCCGCGCATGTCGACTGGCAGATCGGCGAGGGCAGCCATGGCGTGTCGCCCGTCGGCACCACCGGCGAAAGCCCGACGCTGAGCCATGACGAGCACAAACGGGTGGTCGACCTTTGCGTGGAAGTGGTCGCGGGCCGGGTCCCGGTGATCGCCGGCGCAGGCTCCAACAATACCCGCGAGGCGATCGAACTGGCGCTCCATGCCGAAAAGGCCGGCGCCGATGCGCTGCTGGTGGTCACGCCCTATTACAACAAGCCGACCCAGAAGGGGCTTTTCGCGCATTTCTCGGCGATCGCCGAGGCAACAAAGCTGCCGATCTTCATCTACAACATCCCCCCGCGCTCGGTCATCGACCTGATGCCGGAGACGATGGGCGCGCTGGTGAAGGCGCATTCCAATATCGTCGGCGTCAAGGATGCGACGGCCAAGCTCGACCGGGTTTCCGAACAGCGCATGACCTGCGGCAAGGATTTCATCCAGCTTTCGGGCGAGGATGCTACGGCGCTCGGCTTTGCCGCGCAGGGCGGCGTCGGCGCGATCTCGGTTACCGCCAATGTCGCACCGAAGCTTTGCGCAGAATTCCAGAATGCGCTTCTTGCCGGCGATTTCGCCAAGGCGCTGGAATATCAGGACCGGCTGATGCCGCTCCACCGGGCACTGTTTCTTGAACCGGGCGTTTGCGGCACTAAATACGCGCTCAACAGGATCGGCCGGATGGACGGCGCGGTCCGTCTGCCGCTGACGCCGGTGGATGACAGAACGGCCGCCGAAATCGACGCGGCGCTGAAACATGCCGGATTGCTGAACTGATCGCGACCGGCAGATAGCAGACTGGAAGACTTTCATGGCTCCGAAAGGCAGCAAGGGTGGTCGGCTGAATATCGTGGCCGAAAACCGCAAGGCACGGTTCAATTACGAAATCCTCGACACGCTCGAGGCGGGCCTTGTGTTGACCGGAACCGAGGTCAAATCGCTGCGTGAGGGCAAGGCCAATATCGCCGAATCCTACGCCTCCGACGAGGATGGCGAGATGTGGCTGATCAATTCCTACCTGCCAGAATACCTTCAGGGAAACCGCTTCAATCACGAGCCGCGCCGGCGCCGCAAGCTGCTTCTGGGCAAGCGGGAGATTCACCGCCTGCGCTCCGCGGTCAACCGCGATGGCATGACACTGATCCCGCTGAAGCTCTATTTCAACGATCGCGGTCGCGCCAAGCTCGAGCTTGCGCTCGGCAAGGGCAAGAAGCTGCACGACAAGCGCGAAACGGCCAAGAAGCGCGACTGGAACCGCGAAAAGAGCAGGCTTCTCAAGAACCTCGGCTGACGGCAACAGCGACTGCCGCCTTGGGGTGGCTCGCCGCTTCAGTCGTCGAAGTCGGAGCTCACCACTTCGGGCGTGCGCTGGGGTCGTTCCGATGGCTCGCGTCCGATTTCTTGCTTCAGCGAAACCAGATCGATGAAATGGTCTGCCTGCCGGCGCAGATCGTCGGCGATCATCGGCGGTTGGGTCGCCATGGTGGAGACCACGGAAACCTTGCGCCCCTTGCGCTGAAGCGCTTCCACCAGCGTGGTGAAATCCCCGTCGCCGGAAAAGATCACGAGATGGTCGACCGTTGCCGATTGCTCCATCGCGTCGATCGCCAGCTCGATATCCATATTGCCCTTGATCTTCCGCCGTCCCATGGAATCGGTGAATTCCTTGGCGGGCTTGGTCACGACCTTGTAGCCGTTGTAATCCAGCCAGTCGATCAGCGGGCGGATCGAGGAATATTCCTGGTCTTCGATCAGCGCCGTGTAGTAATAGGCGCGCAGCAGGTAGGCCTTGCCCTGAAAAACCTTCAGCAGTCTGCGATAATCAATATCGAAACCGAGGCCCTTGGAGGCGGCGTAAAGATTGGCGCCATCGATGAAGAGCGCAATTTTCTCGCGCGGATCAAACATAAAACATGTCCTCAAATGAAATTAGTATTTGCCACCGTCTGCAATTTAATGCGGTAGCCCTATACGGGTAAACGACGACAGATCAAATTTGTGCCAAAAAATATACAATTCACTCAGGATTTAACCATCTGCCTAAAGAATTCAACATAAAGTTTTGAGAGTCGCAATGTAACGTGGATCGCGTCGTACCGATTCACGCGCCACGGCATTGAATTGCGCCCTTGAATTCCGGGCGCGGCTCCTTTATGAGGTGCCATTCCACAGAAATCTCCTAAAAGGACAGTCAATGGCTCGTGTCACAGTTGAAGACTGTATCGACAAAGTCGACAACCGGTTCGATCTCGTTCTGCTCGCAGGACATCGTGCGCGTCTCATCTCCCAGGGCGCCCAGATCACCGTCGACCGCGACAATGATAAGAATCCGGTCGTGGCCCTTCGCGAGATCGCCGACGAAACCCTTTCGCCCGACGATCTGAAGGAAGACCTGATCCATTCGCTTCAGCGCCACGTCGAGGTCGACGAACCCGAGGCCGACAGCTCTGCCAGCGCTTCGGCCGACGAGGACGCCGCCGAGCCCGCGGAGCGCCCGGACATGCCGGACGCCATCCCCTTCGACCAGATGTCGGAAGAAGAGCTTCGCTCCGGCATTGAAGGCCTGGTTCCGCCGGAAAAAGGCGACGACTACTGATATTGCCGGCTGCGGGCGCACCCCGCGGCCGCTTTCCATTTCAGCGGACTTGAGGTCCGCATTGCGCCCGTAATGGGCCCGGTCACTGAGCCATGATGCGGCAATACGAACTCGTAGAGCGGGTACAGAAATATAAGCCTGACGCCGATATCGCGCTGCTCAACAAGGCCTATGTCTACGCCATGCAGAAGCATGGGCGGCAGAAGCGCGCCAGCGGCGATCCCTACATCTCGCACCCGCTCGAAGTCGCGGCGATCCTGACCGACCTGCATATGGACGAGTCGACGATCGCGGTCGCGCTGCTGCACGACACGATCGAGGATACCTCGGCGACGCGTGACGAGATCGACCAGTTCTTTGGCGACGAGATCGGCGCTCTGGTCGAGGGGCTTACCAAGATCAAGCGGCTCGACCTGGTCTCCCGCAAGGCGCAGCAGGCCGAAAACCTGCGCAAGCTGTTTCTCGCCGTGGCCGATGATGTGCGCGTGCTGCTGGTCAAGCTTGCCGACCGGCTCCACAACATGCGCACGCTTTATTACATGCGCGCCGACAAGCGCCGGCGGATTTCCGAGGAGACGATGGAAATCTATGCGCCGCTCGCCGGCCGCATGGGCATGCAGGACATGCGCGAGGAACTGGAGGACCTGTCCTTCCAGTATATCAACCCGGAAGCCTATCAGACCATCCGCGACAAGCTGCAGGACCTCGCCGGCCAGAACCAGGCCATGGTCAAGAGCATCGAGGACGAACTCAAGGCGCTCCTGACCGAACACGGGCTCGTCGACGTCAAGGTCAAGGGTCGGCTGAAGAAGCCGTTCTCGATCTTCAACAAGATGCAGTCGAAATCGCTGTCCTTCGAACAGATGTCGGACCTTTACGGCTTCCGGATCATCGTCGATGAGCTTGAGAGCTGTTACCGGGCGCTCGGTTTGGTGCACACCCGCTGGCGCATGGTGCCGGAACGCTTCAAGGACTACATCTCCAATCCCAAGCAGAACGGTTACCAGTCGCTGCACACCACCATTGTCGGTCCGCTCAGGCAGCGCATTGAGCTGCAGATTCGCACCCGCGCAATGCATGATATCGCCGAATACGGCATCGCCGCCCATTCCCTCTACAAGGAGGGCAGGGGGGCTGGCGCGGCCAATGACGAAACCAACGTGTTCTCCTGGTTCCGCAAGACCATCGAGGCGCTGGCGGAAGGCGACAGCCCCGAGGAATTTCTCGAGCACACCAAGCTGGAACTGTTTCAGGACCAGGTGTTCTGCTTCACGCCCAAGGGGCAGCTCATCGCGCTGCCGAAGGACGCGACGCCGATCGATTTCGCCTATGCGGTTCACACCAATATCGGCGATACCTGTGTCGGCGCCAAGGTGAACGGGCGGATGATGCCGCTGGTAACCCGGCTCAACAATGGCGACGAGGTGGAGATCATCCGCTCCGGCGTGCAGGTGCCGCCGCCGGCCTGGGAGGGCATCGTCGTCACCGGCAAGGCGCGCGCGGCAATCCGCAGGGCAACGCGCGCGGCGATCCGCAAGCAGTATAGCGGCCTCGGCTACCGGATTCTCGAGCGCACCTTTGCCCGTTCGGGCAAGACCTTCTCGCGCGAGGTGCTGGCCTCGGTTCTGCACCGTCTCGGCCAGAGCGATGTCGAGGATGTGATCGCCGCCGTCGGGCGCAACGAGCTCTCCTCCGTCGATGTGCTGAAGGCCGTGTTCCCGGATCACAAGGATGAGCGCGTCACCATCAAGCCAAACGTCGAGGATGGTTGGGTGAGCCTGCCGAAAGGCGAGGGCATGGCGTTTCGCCTGCCGGACGCCGACAGCGAGGCGGGCGTGCCGCTGCGCGGTCTCAACGGCGCGGCGATCGTGCGGTTTTCGCCCTCGGGCGCGGTGCCCGGCGACCGCATCGTCGGCATCACCGAGGATGACGGCAGCATCACGGTCTACCCGATCCAGTCGCCTGGCCTGCAGCAATACGAGGACCAGCCCGATCGATGGGTCGACATCCGCTGGGATATCGATTCCACCAATGACAAGCGGTTTCGCGCGCGCATTGGCATCAATGTGCTGAACGAGCCCGGCACGCTCGCTCGCATCACTTCGACCATCGCGACGCTCGACGTCAATATCCGCTCGATCCGGATGGATGTGATCGCGGAGGATTTCGCCGAGGTCGGCATGGATATGGAGGTCTGGGACCTGCGTCAGTTGACGCAGACGATCAACCAGCTCAAGGCGCTCGATTGCGTGGCGACCGTCAAGCGGGAATTCGTCTGAAGCGGCGCGCGCCATCGGTTGACGACGGACAATGGCCACGGCCGCGATGGAACATTATGGTTCAAGTTTGCGTCTAACAGTCATCAACCGACGAAAGGCAGGAACGCCATGTGGGATGGTTTACGCGACTTCTTCAAACGCTTCACGCACCCCAAGGTCAGCGAAAGCGAGGCCGAGGGCGTGAAGCACGTGATGGACAATATCGATCACAATTTCGACCCCGGCCGTCCGAAACCCGAAGATTTGCGGGAGAGCGACGATGAAGAGGTGCGCCGCCGCGTGAAGCCGGACTGAGTTTCGCCAAAACGCGCTTGCATTCATCCTCCCAGCTGTCAAAACTAGATCATGCTTTTCAAGAGACGTTCTCCGGCAAGTTTTTGGCAGCGATTGCGCGGCGCGGTCTGGCCCAGAAAGGGCTTCTGGCGCGTACCGGTCTATATCTATCACCGCACCGTGCGGCTGCGGGGAACGCCGCATGCGATCGCCATGGGGATTGCTGCGGGCGTTTTTGTATCCTGGACGCCGTTCATCGGCCTGCATTTCGTTTCCGCCTTTGCAATCGCCTTTGTTTTCGGCGGGAATTTGTTTGCAGCAGCCCTTGGCACAGCCTTCGGCAATCCACTCACCTTTCCCTTCATATGGCTTTCCACATGGAAATTCGGCAGTTTTCTGCTGGGGCGCAGCGCCGAAGGGCGTCAGCATATCGACCTTGTCGATCTCGTGAAGAAATTCGAGCTTTCCGATCTCTGGAAACCGCTGCTGGAGCCGATGATCGTCGGGTCGATCATTCCCGCGCTCGTCTGCGGCGGTCTGTTCTATGTAGCCACCTATTATGCGGTGCAGTCGTTCCAGACACGCCGTCAGGCGATGATCGCGGCGCGCCAGGCCGAGCTCCAGAACGGGGCCATGAACGGTTCGAAGAATTGAAATCACCGGGAGGAATGCCATGATCGTCGGCCTCGGCAGCGATCTGATCGATATCAGGCGCGTGGAAAAGACCATCGAGCGCTTCGGCGAGCGGTTCACCGCGCGCTGCTTCACCGATATCGAACAGGCCAAGTCTGACCGGCGGCGAAACCGCGCCGCCTCCTACGCCAAGCGCTTCGCCGCCAAGGAGGCCTGCTCCAAGGCGCTTGGCACCGGCATCGCGCGGGGCGTGTTCTGGAAGGATATGGGCGTGGTCAACCTGCCCGGCGGCAAGCCGACAATGAAGCTCACCGGCGGCGCCGGCATAGCCCTCGCGCGCCTGATTCCCGAAGGTCATGAGGCGCGGATCCACATCACCATCACCGATGATTACCCGCTCGCGCAGGCCTTCGTCATCATCGAGGCGGTGGAGGAGGGGGCGAAACCTTCTTAAAAACATTGCCCGTTTTTGGCTAAGGGGCTAAAGCTCATGGCGAAACCGGTGAGCAAAAGGAAGCACTGCGTGTCTGAAAAAGAAGAAAAACAGGAAAGCTCGCTGTGGAGCAATGTTAAGGTCATCGTCCAGGCCTTGCTTCTGGCGGTGGTCATCAAGACCTTCCTGTTTCAGCCTTTCACGATTCCCTCCGGATCGATGATGCCGACGCTTCTGGTCGGCGACTATCTGTTCGTGAACAAGTTTTCCTACGGTTATTCGCGCTATTCCCTCCCATTCTCGCCGAACCTGTTTTCAGGCCGCATTTTCGGCAGCGATCCCGATCGCGGCGATGTCGTCGTGTTTCGCTATCCGCCGAACCCCGATATCGATTACATCAAGCGCGTGATCGGCCTTCCCGGCGACCGGGTGCAGGTCAGAAACGGTATTCTCTACCTGAACGACGAGCCGGTGCCGCGCACCGCCGATGGCACCTTCACCTCCGACTATCGCCGCGATCCGGGCCGCGATATCCCTGTCTTCCGCGAAACGCTGCCCGATGGCGTCAGCTACGACACGCTCGACGAATTGCGCAACGGTCCCGGCGACAATACCCGCGAGTTCATCGTGCCCGAGGACCATTATTTCATGATGGGCGACAATCGCGACAACTCGCTCGACAGCCGTTTCGATGTCGGTTTCGTGCCGGCCGAAAACCTCGTTGGCCGCGCCAGCCTGATTTTCTTCTCGCTCGGCAACGACACCTCCTTCGCGCAGATATGGAAGTGGCCGTTCAACATGCGCTGGGACCGCATGTTCAAGGTTATCGGTGGCTGAATGGCGGAGAGGCACGGCGCTGATGTCGACGCATTTGCCGAGCTGATCGGCTTCGATTTCGCCGATCGCAAGCGCCTCGCGCTGGCGCTGACGCATGCCAGCGCGCGCAGCGGCAAGGACGACAATTACGAGCGGCTGGAATTTCTCGGCGACCGGGTGCTGGGGCTGGTGATTGCCGAGAACCTGTTCCGACTGTTTCCGGGCGCAAGCGAAGGCGAGCTTTCGGTGCGGCTGAACCAGCTTGTCAGCGCCGAGGCGTGCGCGCGGGTTGCCGATGATCTCGGCCTGCACCGGTTCATCAAGACCGGACAGGACGTGAAGAAGCTTACCGGCAAGCGGGTGCTTTCGATCCGCGCCGATGTCGTCGAAAGCGTGATCGCGGCGCTCTATCTGGAAGGCGGGCTGAAGCCCGCGCGCGATTTCATCGAAACCTGGTGGAAGCCGCTGTTTGCCGACGGCGTGACGCTGCGCCGCGACGCCAAGACCGAATTGCAGGAATGGGCGCATGCCCGCTTCGGCCAGACGCCGGTCTACAAGGTCGAGGACCGTTCCGGTCCCGATCACGAGCCGCGCTTCACGGTGACGGTCACCGTCAGCGGCGTTGCGCCGGAAACCGGCATTGATCGCTCCAAGCGCGCCGCCGAACAGGTCGCGGCCACCCGGCTTCTGGAGCGCGAAGGCGTGTGGTCGGCAGAGAGCTGAACCTGATTTTTTGAATCTGTTATAGTGCGGTCCGCCATGATGCGGAAAGCCGCAGGAGTTGCCATTCATGACCGAGACTGAAACCATGCCGGAGGGTGCCGAAACCCGATCCGGCTTTGTTGCCCTGATCGGCCCGACCAATGCCGGCAAATCCACGCTGGTGAACCGCCTTGTCGGCGTCAAGGTGACGATCGTCAGCCACAAGGTGCAGACGACGCGCGCCACGCTGCGCGGCATCGCCATCCACGACAGAACGCAGATCGTGTTCATGGACACGCCCGGCATCTTCAAGCCGCGCCGCAGGCTCGATCGCGCCATGGTGATGGCCGCCTGGAGCGGCGCGCGCGACGCCGACCTCATCGTGCTGCTGATCGACAGCGAGCGCGGCCTCAAGGGCGACGCGGAGGCCATTCTCGAAGGCCTGAAAGAGGTGCGCCACCCGAAGATCCTGGTGCTGAACAAGATCGACCGCGTGCGTCCGGAAGACCTGCTGAAGCTCGCCTCGGCTGCCAATGAGGCGATCGATTTCGAGGAGACCTTCATGATCTCCGCCACCACCGGTTCCGGCTGTGACGATCTGATGGGCTTTCTGGCGAAGCGGCTTCCCGAGGGCCCTTGGTACTATCCGGAAGACCAGATTTCCGATCTGCCGATGCGCCAGCTCGCCGCCGAGATTACCCGTGAAAAACTGTTCCTGCGGGTGCATCAGGAACTGCCCTATTCCTCTCATGTCGAGACGGAGAAATGGGAAGAGCGCAAGGATGGTTCGGTGCGCATCGAACAGGTGATCTATGTCGAACGCGACAGCCAGAAGAAGATCGCGCTCGGCAAGAACGGCGAAGCGATCAAGGCGATTTCCATGAGCGCTCGCAAGGAGTTGTCGGAAATTCTTGATCAGCCGGTTCACCTCTTCCTGTTCGTGAAGGTGCGGGAGAACTGGGGCGACGATCCGGCCCGCTACCGCGAAATCGGGCTCGATTACTCGGATTGATCCGTCGGGAGACGCAGCACCTTGGAATGGCAGGATGAGGGCATTGTTCTGGGCAGCCGCCGCCACGGCGAGACCAGCGTGATCGCCGAGGTGATGACGGTGGATCATGGCCGCCATCTCGGCATGGTACGCGGCGGCCGGTCGCGGACGATGCGGCCGGTTCTGCAGCCCGGCAACCGGGTCTCGCTCCACTGGCGCGCGCGGCTTTCCGAGCATCTTGGCGAATTCCGGGTCGAGCCGATCGAACAGCGCGCGGCGTTTCTGATGCTGTCCGCCCCGGCGCTTCACGGCGTCCAGGCGATGGCGGCGCTGCTCAGGCTGCTGCCGGAGCGTGACCCGCACCGCCATCTCTGCGCCGCGATGGAGGTGATCATTTCCCATCTCGACGATGCCAGCGCCGCCGGCGAATTGTTCGTGCGGTTTGAACTGGCGCTGCTCAACGAACTCGGTTTCGGCCTGGATCTCGCCCAATGCGCGGCAAGCGGCGTGACGACGGACCTTGCCTATGTCTCGCCGAAGACCGGCCGCGCGGTCTCCCAGACGGCGGGAACGCCCTATGCCGATCGCATGCTGGCGCTGCCGGTGTTTCTGCGCCCTGACATGAACGAAGCCGCCGATCGGGCCGACCTGGAAGCCGGTTTCCGGCTGACCGGATTCTTTCTCAACCGCCACGTCTACGAGCCGCGCGGCCTCAAACCGGCCATGGCGCGCGAAAGCTTCATCCAGGCCACGCTGAAGGCGCTCGACGCTGCTTCGGCCTGAGTGAATGTGAACTACAGGTTCTCGGCGAGCGCGCAGAATTCCGCGATGCTGAGCGTTTCGGCGCGGCGCGTCGGCTCGATGCCGGCCCTGGCGAGCAGCGCTTCACCGCCGAGGCTCTTGATGCTCTGGCGCAGCATCTTGCGGCGCTGGCCGAAGGCGGCCTGCGTCACCCGCTCCAGCGCTGCAGCTGCAACCGGGATCGGTTCGGCGCGGGGCGTCATGTGCACCACGCTGGAGGTGACCTTGGGCGGCGGGGTGAAGGCCTGCGGCGGCACGTCGAAGGCGATGCGTGCCTCGGTCCGCCATCCGGCGAGCACGCCCAGCCGACCATAGTGGTTGTCGCCGGCTTCCGCGACGATGCGCTGGGCGACTTCCTTCTGGAACATCAGCGTCAGCGATTGCCAGTAGGGCGGCCATGCGCGCGGCAGCAGCCAGTTCACCAGCAGCTGGGTGCCGACATTATAGGGCAGGTTGGAAATGATCCTGACAGGGTGATCGCCGGCAAGGGCGGCGAAATCCGTCTTCAGCGCATCGCCGCTGATGATCTCCAGCCGGCCCGGATAGTGAGACGCGATCTCCTCAAGCGCCGGCAGGCAGCGTTCGTCGCGCTCGATCACCGTGAGCTTCTCCGCGCCGAGCGAGAGGATCGCCCGCGTCAACCCTCCGGGGCCGGGGCCGACCTCGATGACATGCGCGCCTTTAAGATCGCCGGCGGTGCGGGCAATCTTCTGGGTGAGGTTCAGATCGAGCAGAAAATTCTGGCCGAGCGCCTTCTTCGCGTCGAGATTATGGGCGGCCAGAACCGCGCGCAGCGGCGGCAGGTCGTCGATCTGGCTCATGCTGCGCGTTCCGAAAGCTCAGCCGCAAGCTTCAGCGCCTCTTCAAGGCTTGTCGGGTCGGCAACGCCCTTGTCGGCGATGTTGAAGGCCGTGCCGTGGTCCGGCGAGGTGCGCACGAAGGGCAGGCCGAGCGTCACGTTGACGCCGTCCTCGAAGCCGAGCGTCTTCACCGGTATCAGCGCCTGATCGTGATACATGCAGATCGCCGCATCGTAGCGGCTGCGCGCGGCGGCGTGGAACATGGTATCGGCGGGGAGCGGGCCTGCGACATCAATGCCATCGGCGCGCAGGCGCTCAAGCGCCGGGCGCACGATCTCCTCGTCCTCGCGGCCTATCGTGCCCTGCTCGCCCGCATGGGGGTTGAGGCCAGCGACGGCGAGGCGCGGCGCGGCCAGACCGAAGCGGGATTTGAGCTCTTGCGCCGTGATGCGGATCGTATCCACGATCAAGGCCTCATCGAGGGCTGCCGGCACGTCCTTCAGCGGAATATGGATCGTGACCGGCACCACCCGCAATGCCGGGCAGGCGAGCATCATCACCGGGCGCACGGCCTTTCCGGTCTCGCGCCCGGCAAGGGCGGCGAGAAACTCGGTATGGCCCGGATGTTTAAAGCCCGCGCTGTAGAGCACCGACTTGGCGATCGGATTTGTGACCACGGCGCTCGTCTTGCCGCGCATGGTGAGCTTCACCGCGGTCTCGATCGCCGCGATTGTGCCTTCTCCGGTCGCGGGATCGGGTTTTCCGGGCGCGGTGTTGAGCGCGGTGTCGATCGCGAACACCGGCAGGGTCTCGTCGAACCGCTCAAGCGCTGCCTCCGGCGCGGTGATCTCGATCGGGATATCCAGCCCGAGCATTTCGGCGCGCGCGGCAAGAATGCGCGGATCGCCGAGATAGATGAAGGGCGGCAGGCCGCTTTCGCCGCGTCTCTGCCATGCCTTCAGGGCAATCTCGGGGCCGATGCCGGCAGGATCACCCTGCGTCAGCGCCAGCGGTTTTACGGTGTCCGTTGCCAAGGATTACGACTTGCCCGGGGTGACGATCTGCGCCTTGTCCCGCAATTCCTCGAGATACTTCTCGCTTTCGGCGTCCGTGTCCATCTCGGCGGAATCTTCCTTGTTGCTCAGCACCAGGCGGGCGGCATAGTCGTCGCTGGCGGTCTTGCGCTCGCACACGGCCAGAAACTCCGCGCCCACCGGCGTGGTGATGACGGAGGTGGTGTCGCCGCTCGATTTGATGACCGGGTCCTTCCACTGGGCCGGCAATTGCGGCTCGAGGAAGCGGCCGAGATCGATCACGGTGACGTCGTTCATGGACGCGGCAAACGGGATCGCCTGATCGCAGCCGGGGAACTTCTTGCGCGCGGCTTCGGCTTCACGCTTGCGCTTGGCCAGCAGCGAGCCGCGCTCCTTTTCTGGCACCACGAAGACGATCCGCTTCAGCAGGTACTCGGTGGTTTCGGGCTTCTTGCCTTCCTTTTCGGCCGCTTCCAGCTGCGGGATGAACTCGTCGTCGGGAAGCAGCGTGTTGGTGCCGTAGCGGGCGCGCAGAAGCTGACCCCAGCTCATGCTGACGGCGATGAAGAACTTGAAGTGATCGACGCCGACGCCAGCCTGATTGAGAATGCTGCTCATCTGGGCGACCGACATCTTGTTGCCATTGGCGAAGTTCTGGAACGCATCATCAACCTCCGCCTGGGTGACGGATGCGCCGCGGAACGCGATTTCGGACTGTTTCAGCGCCTGGTCGATCATCGCCTCGCGCGCCTTGGCGTCGGTCGCGCCCTTGGTGCCCATCAGCCGCAACAGGGCCTTGCGCTTGGCGATATCGTCATTGGTGATCGGCACATTGTTGACGATCACCTCGATATCGACGGTCTTGGCGAAAGCCGTCTGGGCGGGCACGCCGACGATCGATGCGGTCGCGATCACAGCAGCGGCAAAGGCATTCACGGTAAATCTGGCGGCGTTCATGTCTTATTCCTTTCCCCGGCCGGGGCGAAAACGCCAACCGGCCGCATCCGTATCTCTTGTCCGCGGGACGTCTCGGCCTCCCTGGAGGCGATCGAATTCACCCAACCGCCTCAAGTCCCGCGCTGCCAGGAGACATGTAAGGCCGGGAGTCCGGCCGCATATCGATCCTGAACCTATAAGGGAAATGTTTTGTCCATTTCAGCGGCAAAAGCAAGGCGTCGCCGCGATTCGTTGTTTGAGGAGACGCTAGAAACTGCCGCCGAAATTATCGGAGCCGATGGCGATGTCGCCGAGTGTGCGCAGCGTCAGGCGCGCGCCGATCGTCCAGTCGACGCCTTGCGCATTGTCGGTATCCCAGCTCTCCTGATAGGTGATCGAGAATAGGGTGCAGATGTCCTCATAGGTCAACCCCACCCAGCGGCGCGTCAGGACATTGTTGCTGAGGTCGTAGGTCAACGAGCCCGAGACGCCCCAATTGTCGTTGAACCGGAAGGTGCTGGTGGATTTAATCTCGCTGTTGCGCTCGTCATAGGCGTAGCCGGGCTGGGCCATGACATTGGTGTAGTCGAGCGCGGTGTCGAAGCGGGCCGAGGTATAGGTGATGCCTGCATCGGTGCGCTGCAGCGAAAAATCGGTCTCGTCGAAACGGGCGGACGCGTTGAGGCCGACGCCGAAGGGGAACGATATCTGGGCGGCGCCGACATAATCGGAGCGTTCGGTTTCAAGCCCGGATTCCAGACCGACGCCGACGAGATCGGGGGATGCGAACGAGTTCGCGCCGGCAAGCTGGAAGGACTGGCCGAACAGGCCGTCGACCATGATTCCGTTGTCGTAGACGCCGCGATAGCGCAGCCCGATATTGGCGCGGGTGCCGCCCTCGACGCGGTCGTAGCCGGAGAACTTGTCGCGATCGAACAGCGTGGTGGCATCGAACACGAAGCTCTGGCTATCCTCGTTGGGAAGGCCGCCGGCATGCTGCTCGTCAGGGCGGACGAAGATCTGCCCGATCGGCTCGACGATATGCGAACTGAATCCATTGGTGATCAGCATCGGGTATTTGACTTCGAGGCCCGCCGTCAGCATGGCGCGGGCGGCGGCATCCTGATCGACGAAATTGCCGGCATAGTTGTAGGTGCCCGGCGCGATCTGGTTCGGATCATCGACATTGAGCAGGTAGCCGTCGGCGCGCGCGGCCAGGATCGGCGTAAGCTGCAGACCCTGGGGCGAGGTGAAGGTCTTCTTCCACTCGACCTCGCTGGTCAGCCGCGTGCTGTTGCCCTGAAGGCCCAGGAAGCGGTCGTTGACCGTGGTCTCAACAACATCGTTCTTCTGCCGGACGATATTGGTGAGATTGTTGGTCACGGAAAGCTCGCCGCCGGCGAACGGGCGCGGGGCGATATAATCGTAATCGATCACCGGCAGCACGATCGCCTGTTCGTCCTCGGCGGCATTCTGGCTGTTGGCGTCCTGAACGTCGAAATAATTGCCCTTGATAGAGAGCGAACTACGCTTGCCGAGCCCTTCCAGGTAAACCTGGTTGTTGAAGATGCGGTCGTCATGACCGTCGATCGAATAGGTCCGGGCGAAATTGGTGTCGCTCTGCACCATGACATCCCAGCCGAAAACCCAGCGCGGGTTGATCTGGAATTCGCCGGTGGAGGCGATCATGCCGCGCAGGTCATTGTCGGCATCGCTGGTGCCGGCGGGGAAGCGGCTGCTGCCCAGCTGGTCGATGCCGGCCATGCGCAGCGTATGCTGGCCGTTGCGGTAGCGCTTGCGATATTCCGCCTCCAGCAGAAAGCCCTGCTGGGTGTAGCCTGTCCCGGTGAAGGTGACGTCCGCGCTAGGGCCGAGCGGAATGTAATAGGGCACGGAAATGCCGAAACCGAGGTTTTCCTCAACGGTCGCAGAAGGAAACAGAAAACCGCGCTTGCGCTTCACGCTGGCGTCGGGAACGGTCACGGTCGGCAGGATCGCGATGGTGTGGCCCAGAAGCTGGAACCGGGGATGCTCCAGCCGCACCGTCTTCTCGACGCCGTTCTGGATGACACGCTGCGCCCTGATCTGCCAGAAGGGCGGCTTTTCCGGATTTTCCGCGCAGGGAATGCAGGCGGTGTAGACGCCGTTTTCCAGCACCATGACATCATTGTCGATTCGCTCGGCGCGCTCGCCGGCGATCGCGATATCTTCCGGGGTGCGCACGCTGATGGCTTCGAGAAAGCCGTTGGCGAAGTCGTCGGTGACGTCGAGCTTTTCGGCGCGCAGTCGATTGCCGTCGGGGTCGACGACCTCGATGCCGCCGAAGGCCATCAGCTTGCCCGCCTTCTGGTCATATTCGACCTTGTTGGCCACCATGCGGTAGCCGGCATAGTAAATCTGCACACCGCCAAGCGCGTAGACCTGCTGGGTGTCGTGGTTATAGACCAGTTCATTGGCGCTGAGCAGCATCGGGCCCTGGTCGTCGGCGGGCGGCTCGGGAAGCATGCTTTCCTGCGCCGCCGCCATGGAATGCAGCCCCGCTCCGGGCGGGGTCAATGCGGTGGCAAGGACCAGGAGCCCGGCAAGGCGATATGCGCTTAGTTTACGCCGGGCCACTAACCATCCTCCTGATGCAGCAATATCGTCAAACCCAATGCCATCGCCACGACAACCGGAATCCAGGCTGCCAGAAGCGGGGACAGGATTCCGCTGCTGCCGAACGCCTTTACAAGAACACTCGTCACATAAAGCAGAAACCCGGACAGGATGCCACCCAAAATAACAGTGGGCGACTGCGCGAAGCGCGAAAACTTGAGGCAGACCGTGGCGGCGATCAAAGTCATGGCGACCAGCAATAATGGAAGCGAAAGCAAGTAGTTATACTGGGTTTCCAAGGCGCTGGTCGAAGTTCCGAACTGGCGCGCCAGGGTAATTTGCCGCGGCAAGGCGAAGAAGCTTACGAGATCGGGCTGGACGAGGTGCTGCTGGACGAAATCCTCCTCCAGATTGGTCTTCACCTGAACCTCGTCCATATGTGTGGATAATTCGCCCGCCTCGGTCTGGGTCACGTCATGCAGCGTCCACAAACCGTCGCTCAGCACGGCGCGCGTCGCATCCTGGCGCTTGGCGATTCCCCCTTGATCGTCAAAATAGATGACGACGGCATCGAGCAGTTCGGTCCCGTTCTCGGCGATGCCGCGGCCGCCGATGATCGTGTCCTGCCCGTCGGTGATCTGCCTGAGCCAGGGTACGACCTGATCCTGCTTGCCGCCGACGGCCTCCAGGCCGAGGGCGCGTTTCTGGCTCCATGAGGCCAGCGGGTTGAGCGCCAGCACGCTTGCCGCGCCGAGCAGGGCTGCGCCGACCACGAACGGCATGATGAACTGCCACACCGAGATTCCCGCAGCGCGGGCGACCACGAGTTCGTGGCGGCGGTTGAGCGCGATCAGCGCCACCATCGCCGAAAACAGCGCGATGAAAGGTATCGTCTGCTGCAGGATATAGGGCAGGCGCAGCGCGGTGATCAGCAGGGCGTCGCCCAGGTTCTGCCCGGCCTCCTCGGAAATATTGCCGACCACCTCGCTGAAATCGATCAGGTAGATGATCGACACCACGCCGAACAGGAACCATAAGACGGTGATGACGTAGCGGACGAAGAAGTACCGGCCGAGAACGGAGAGGATCATGCCGCACCTCCGCCGTCGGCCTTGCGCGGCAGACGGAACAGCGCGGCCATCATCCGGCCGAGCGGTCCGGTCTTGCGCCGCGCCCGACGCGGCCTCAGCAGAAGATAGAGCCCGACGGCCAGAGAGATGAAGATGATCGCATAGCAGACATAGACGAAGAACGGGTCGTTTTCCGCCTGATTGGAGCTGAAGTGGGAGAGTAGCCTGAGCAGCAGTGTCAGCCCGAAGGCGCTTGCCATCGGCGGCACCCGCCGCTCGCGGTGGGACCGGGCATCGCCGACGATGACGATGGTGAACACGGCATAGATGAAGGGCAGCGTCCAGTCGGTCAGTCGCCGGGTGAGCTCGGCGCGATAGGAGCCGGGATTGCCGAGATAATCGGGATCGTCCTGCGGCGGGTTGAGCAGATAGGCGAGGCCCCGGTCGGTCGCGCGCCGGCGGGTCTGGCTCTTGTCGCTGGTCAGTTCGGAAAGGTCGAAACTGTAGGAATCGAACTGAACGATGGAGACGTCGCCGTCCTGGTTTTCCCGCTGCACCTGGCCGTCGCGCATGATGAGCTGGCTGCCGCTTTCATCAACCGCGCCTTCCTTGGCGTAATAGATGTAGGAGTTTTCCGGCTCGCGGTAATCGGCGACGAAAAGCCCCTTCAGCACCCGGCCGGACATGCGCTCGGAAATCTGGATGTAAAGCCCGTCCTCGATCTCGCGGAAGGTCTTTTCCTCGATCACGGAGGACAGAAGATCGGCATAGACGGAAGCGATCACGCTGCGGGCCTCGGCGCGCGAGCGCGGCTCGATATAATTGTCGAGCACGAAGGAAAAGGCGCAGAGCACGACGGCGAACGCCAGAATCGGCCGGTAGATGATCGAGCGCCCGGCGCCGGCGCCGTCGATGACTGCAAGCTCCGAATCATTGTTCATCGACGTCAGCGTCTGCGCCGTGCCGAGCACGATGCCGAAGGGCAGGACGGTCGGAATCACGGTCGGGAGAATCAGCGTCGCCAGCGTCAGGAACGAGACGATCGACTGGCCGCTGTCGGTCACCAGATTGATGCGCCCGAGCACTTGCGTCAGCCACAGCACCGCCAGCACCGGCAACAATGTCGCCAGGAACATGCGCACAACCCGCGCCAATATGTAGCGTTCCAGTATCTTCATGCCGTTAGGTGTCGTGCGTTACGGAACGGACCGGCGTCAGGTCGTTTCGCGAAGCGGGCTGACGTGCTCCTTTCTTGTGAAAATGTAAAGACTTCCGGTGAAAATCACCACCGATGCAAGCCATCCGAGTATGATATCCGAAAGATAATGACCGCCATAGGCCAGCCGCATCGCGGGCGAGGCCAGCGAAAGCGCGATCAGCGGCGGCATCAGCAGGATCCGGAAGCGCTCCGGGACGAGGAAGATGGCATAGCAGAACAGCCAGCCGGCGCCGGCCGCCTCGCCGGAAACGAAGGAGCAGTTCGACTGGCATGCGCCGGAAAAATCACCGGCCGGCACGAAGGTCAGATCGCCGCCGAAAAGATCGGTGTTGCGCGGCCTCGGCCGGTGGGAAATTTCCTTCAGCACGCTGTTGACCAGAAGGCCGGGGCCGACGATCAGGGCGACGAGCCCGGCCAGCAGCCTGTTCGCAAGCGGCTTGTCGTAGGTGGCGCCGTGATGCGACCATGCAACGATCAGGCGATAGATGAGGGTCAGGCCGAGAATGATCGGCAGGTAGAAAATCACCTCGCGCAGCAGGCCGAGCACGGCGTCGGCTGAAATCGGAAAGCTGCCGCATATTTTGCCGTCCGGCGCGCTGGTGCTGCAGGTCGTCTGATGAAAGAACGCCCGGGAGGCCGCGAGGTCGATGCCGGGAAAGAGATAGAAAACGAGAAGCAGCAAACACCACAGCGCCAAAAGCAGAATGAATGCGGCCTTGAGCGGTCGCATCGTGCCAAAGCGCCCCGGCAGTTTCTCAAGCCATTGGTGGTGTTGCTGCAATGCGGCGTTTTCCGGTTTCGTTGGCGGCGCGGCGCACACACCGTTTCCATTTTCGTCGTTTTAAGTGTTATGAGAACCGGGTCAACCATTCTTGGCCGGTTGCGTTAACAAGGGGTGGATTTCTTTTTCACCCTATCCTGTCAATTCCGTGACACCAGAACCCGGAGCATGAAATGAAGTTCTCGATCTCCTTTGTCGACAAGGCCGAAAGCGCCGGAAACACCGCGATTGTCCTGGCGAGCGCCGGTCACGTTCCGGCGGGCCTTCAGGCGGTCGGCATGGGCGAGACGCTTTACGAGAAGGCCTCGGCCACCGCCGGCTTCAAGGCGAAATTGTGTTCGACGCTCGATCTGCTGGCGCCGGCCGAAAGCGACGCGGCGCGGATCGTGCTGATCGGGCTTGGCGAGCGCGACTCGCTTTCGGCCAATGCCTGGCTCAGGGCGGGCGGCAAGGCTGCCGCTGCTGCCGGCAAGGCTGCGAAACTGGTGATCTATCCGGACAGCGCCGCAACCGCGTCCGAGCTTGCGGACTTCGCGCTCGGGATGATTCTCGGCGGCTATTCCTTCGACCGGTTCAAGACGACGGGCAAGGACGATGAGGCGGATGAGAGCGGACGCGAGATCCCGGTCGAGATCGTCACCGGCGATGTCACCGCCGCCAATGCCGCCTTTGCCGACCGGCAGGCGGTGGGCGAGGGCGTGGTGCTGGCGCGCGAACTGGTGAACCTGCCCGCCAATATTCTCGGCCCGCGCGAATTCGCCGACAAGGCCGAGGCGCTCATGGCGCTTGGCGCCAAGGTCGAGATTCTCGATCGCGACAAGATGGACGAACTCGGCATGGGCGCGCTGCTCGGCGTCGCCCAGGGCTCCGTGCGTCCGCCCTATCTCGCCGTGATCCAGTGGAATGGCGGCGGCAATGACGAGCGCCCGATCGCTTTTGTCGGCAAGGGCGTGGTGTTCGATACCGGCGGCATCTCAATCAAGCCCGCGGCCTCGATGGAGGACATGAAGGGCGATATGGGCGGCGCGGCCGCTGTGATCGGCCTGATGCATACGCTCGCCGCGCGCAAGGCGAAGGTCAATGTCGTCGGCATTCTCGGCCTCGTCGAGAACATGCCGGATGGCAATGCCCAGCGGCCCGGCGATATCGTGACCTCGATGTCCGGACAAACGATCGAGGTGATCAACACTGACGCCGAGGGCCGGCTGGTTCTCGCCGATGCGCTCTGGTACTGCAAGGAACGCTTCAAGCCGCGCTTCATGATCGATCTCGCGACGCTGACCGGGGCCGTCATGGTCGCGCTCGGCTCGCACCGCGCCGGCCTGTTTTCCAATGATGACGGCCTTTCGCAGGAGCTTGCCGACGCCGCCGAGCGCACCCAGGAAAACCTGTGGCGCCTGCCGCTCGGCGACGAGTACGACAAGATGATCGACAGCCGCTTCGCCGATATGCGCAATACCGGCGGCTCGCGCTATGCCGGTTCGATCACCGCCGCGCAGTTTCTCAAGCGCTTCGTGGGCGAAACGCCCTGGGCGCATCTCGATATAGCGGGCACCGCCATGGGCGCGCCGAAGAGCGAGATCAATGGCGGCTGGGCGTCCGGTTTCGGCGTCAGGCTTCTGGATGAACTGGTGCGCGCCCATTACGAGGCGCGTGACTGAGGGCAGGGGCGTTCATGGCGGAGATCCTGTTCTATCATCTGACGGAATCGCTGCGCGATGCGGCTCTGCCGCCGCTTGTCGAAAAAAGCCTGGAGCGCGGCTGGCGTGTTGCGATCCAGGCAACGAGCGAGGCGGAGCGCGACCGGCTGGACGAGGTGCTGTGGACCTTCCGCGCCGGCAGCTTCATCCCGCACGGGCGGGATGACGAGCCGCACGCGGAACGCCAGCCCGTGCTGCTCACGACCGCGGACACCAATCCCGGCAAGGCCGATATCCGATTCTTCGTGGAGGGTGCTCCGGTCTCGGGTGTGGAGGATTATCAACGCGTCGTGGTGATGTTTGACGGCCATGATGTGGATGAGCTGAATGCGGCGCGGGCGGAGTGGAAACGTCTGAAGCAGAGCGAGCACAGCCTCACCTATTGGCAGCAGGGCGAAGGCGGACGCTGGCAGAAGAAGGCGTGAGGGCTGCGGCGGTGAGCCTCAGTTCGTCTCCAGCGCCTCGGGCTTGGCGATCAGGCTTTCATCCTCATTTTCCTTCAGGAATTCAGCGAAGTAGCGCTTCAGCTTCGGAATCTTGATGAGCTCGTCGAACGAGTATTTATGGGCGTCGCGGACCAGCGTCGACGGGTTGAAATAGGCCTCTGCGTTTTCCGGCGTCAACACGAAGGGTGGCTTGCCCTCGCGGCCGAGAATATAGCTCATGATCAGCGCCCCGGTGCGGTGATTGCCCTCGATATAGAGCTGGGGGCGGCTGAGCACGCGGACATAGACGCCGGCCGCGCGCTTGCGCACCGGCTTGCCCTTATGGCGCTCGTACCAGTCCACGAGGCCGCCGATATCGCCCAGTTCACGATCGTAGAAATGGGCCTCCGTCCGCTCGATATGATTGCGGAATTCCGCGCGCGCCTCTCTTGAGGAGCCGCACAGGACCCGGTGGTTGAGTTCCAGGAGATGGTGAAACTGCCCGATCCTGAGGATGTCGGTGTTGTCGCGCAGCAACTGGTCGACATAGCTGTAGCCCTCCATCATGTGCTCGACGATGCTGTCGGACATGCCGTCGCGCTGCATCGTCAGGCGCGCATTGATAAGGGCGAACTGCCGCTGGGTTTCGCGCAGCCTTTCTTCGATCTTCTCAAGGTCGAGTACGTGCTTGAACATCTTGGTTTCCGCTCAACCCCAAATTGGGTTCGAGTTTGGCAGCGTAGCGAAGCGAGCGCTGAAGGCGACGGCTTCGTCCCGGATATCAAAAGGGCGGCATCCCGAAAGAGCCGCCCGAAATGCGTCGATTGCGACCGTATTGCCGATCAGCTGAACTCGCCGGAGAGATATTCCTTGGTGAGCTGCTGCTTCGGGTTTTCGAAGATCTGCTTGGTTGCACCGACCTCAACGAGGAAGCCGGTGCGGCCCCCCTGCGACATGTCGACCGAGAAGAAGGCGGTCTTGTCGGCAACGCGGATCGCCTGCTGCATGTTGTGGGTCACGATCGCGACGGTGTAGTCGTTCTTCAGCTCAAGCATCAGCTCTTCGATCTGACGCGTGGCGATCGGGTCCAGCGCCGAGCAGGGCTCGTCCATCAGAAGCACGGTCGGCTCGGTGGCGATCGCGCGGGCGATGCACAGACGCTGCTGCTGGCCGCCGGAAAGCGACAGACCATTCTGCTTCAGCTTGTCCTTGACCTCGTTCCAGAGCGCCGCGCGGCGCAGAGCCTTTTCAACGCGGCCGTTGATATCGCCCTTGAAGCCGTTGAGACGCAGGCCGAAGGCGACGTTTTCGAAGATGCTCATCGAGAACGGGTTGGGCTGCTGGAACACCATGCCGATATGGCGGCGCACGACGACCGGATCGACATTCTTGCCGTAGACATCCTGTCCGAGAAAGTGGACATGACCCTCGAGCCGGAAGGAGGGGATCAGGTCGTTCATGCGGTTCAGCGAGCGCAGCACGGTCGACTTGCCGCAGCCCGACGGGCCGATGAAGCCGGTGATCTTGCCCTTTTCGATATCAACATCGGAATCGCGCACGGCAAGGAAGTCGCCGTAGAAGATCTTCTCGATCCGCGCGCCGATCGCGACTTCGGGGCTGACATCGGCGGCTGGGGCGGTGTTCATTTCCAGTGTGGCAGACATATCGTTACGACCTTTTTCCTATACGCGGCGCGTGCCGAAGGAGCGGCTGAGGATGTTGAAGACAAGCACGATGAGCACAAGCACAAGCGATGCGGTCCATGCGAGTTCAATCTGGTTTTCATAAGGCATTGCCGAGAAATTGTAGATCAAGATCGACAATGACGCAGTGGGCTCCGTGAAGCTTCCGATCCAATAATTCGAAAACAGCGCTGTAAACAGCAGCGGGGCCGATTCTCCGGACGCGCCCGCAACCGCCAGCATGACACCGGTCATAACACCCGGAAGCGCCGTCGGCAAAACAATTCTGGTGGCAACCTGTGTGGCATTACAGCCCATGCCATAGGCTGCGTCCTTCATGCGCTGCGGCACCATCCGGAAGGCCTGCTCCGAGGTCAGCAGGATGGTCGGCAGCATCAGGATCGCCAGCGAAAGCCCGCCGGCGACCGCCGAATAGGTCTTCATCACGATGACCAGCCAGGCGTAGACGAAAACGCCCGAGAGGATCGACGGAAAGCCGGTCAGCACCTTGCCCACGAACCGGACGGTTGCGGAGAAGCGGCTGTTGGGATTGATCAGGCCGGTATAGACGCCGCCGAGAACGCCGATCGGGATTGAGATCACCGATGCGATCGCAACCATCACGAGCGTGCCGACGATCGCATTGCCGATGCCGCCGCCCTGTTCAAAGGGGGCGGGCGGCAGTTCGGTGAGCACGGCCGTGCTGATGCGCGCGCCGCCGCGGCTGATCAGCATGTAGAGCACCGAGATCAGCGGAATGGCCGCGATGCCGGCAAGGATCCAGAGGATGACGGTCTGGATGAAGTTCATCATCGTGCGCCGCTCGGCAAAGGAGAAGCTCAGATTGGGATCGCCGAGGGCAATCACCTCGGGATTCATCGTTGTCTGATCGGTCGTCGTGGTCATGTTCGGTTTCCCTGTGGCCTTACGTTACGGTCTGGCGCGAGGTGTAGCTCATGATGATCGTGCCGATGATGTTGACGGCCATGGTGATCACCAGCAGGGCGACGGCGGCATACATCAGCGGGCCGATCTGGTTCGCGCCGGCTTCCGGGAAGGTGGAGGCCAGAAGCGAGGCCAGCGTCGTTGCCGGCGAAAACAGCGACAGCGAAACCTGCTGCGAGTTGCCGATCAGCATGGCGAGCGCCATGGTCTCGCCGAGCGCGCGGCCGAAACCGAGAACGAGCGAGGCGAAAATGCCGCCGGAGGCGGTCGGGATGATGACCTTGCGGATCGCTTCCCACTTGGTGGTGCCCATGCCGTAGGCCGCTTCCTGGATCTTCATCGGGATCGCCTTGAAGGCGTCCTGTGAGATCGCCGCGACGGTCGGCAGGATCATGATTGACAGCACGATCATGGCCGGGAACATGCCGGGGCCGGCAAGCTTGGTGGAAAAGAACGGAATGAAAGGCACCGTATCATGCAGCCAGTTGGCGATCGGCCGGATTGCCGGGATCAGCACATAAATGCCCCAGAGGCCGAAGACGACCGAGGGGATGGCGGCCAGCATTTCAACGATCAGGCGGAAGACCCAGGCCAGGCGGGCATTGAGAAAGCCCTGGGTCAGAAAGATCGCGACCGCGATGCCAAGGCCGCCGCCGAAGATCAGCGCGAGCAGCGACGAGTAGAGCGTGCCCCAGATTTCCGCGAGAATGCCGTATTCATTGGTATTGGGGTTCCACTCGACGGTGGTCAGGAAGCTCAACCCGTATTGGCGCATGGCGGGCGCTGCCTGGCCGCCGATCTTCCAGAAAATATAGGCCAGCAGGACGACGATCAGCAGGCCTGCCAGGAATGTCAAAAAGCGGAAGGATTTGTCGTAACCGTACTCGAAAGCGGTCGGCGGGCGCGAAACGCTGCCATCGCTTGGCGGGGCGGATTTCGATGTATGGGCCATCAACGGGCTCCTGCTGGCGGCGATCGGGTGGCCGCGATCTGACAAATAACGAGCGTCACAATTCTTGCGCGGTGCTGCAATCGGACGAAAGCCGGGGCGCAAACACGTTACGCCCCGGCGAAAGCTTGATCAGGCCGAAATCAGCCGCCGATTTCTTCCATCGACTTCTTGTTGATTTCGATGATGTTTTCCGGCAGCGGGATGTAGCCCAGCTTGTCGGCCATGGTCTGGCCGGTGGTCAGGCCGTAGTTGATCATTTCCTTCAGAGCCGCAACGGTGTCGGCGTCCTGGCCGTCCTTGTAGAACAGCATCCAGGTGAAGGTGGCGATCGGGTAGGCCTGCTCGCCCTTCGGGTCGGTGATGAAGGCGACGTTGTTTTCGTCGAGTTCGGCCGAAGCGAGCGCGGCGCTACCGGCTTCCGGACCAGCCTTCACGAAGTTGCCGGCCTGGTTTTCCAGCATGGCATAAGGCGTGTTGGTCTGCTGGGCGTAGCCATACTCGATATAGCCGATGGCGCCGGGGGTCTGCTTGACCGTGGCGGTGATGCCCTGGTTGCCCGGAGCGGCGACGAAGTTCGAAGCCTTCGGCCACGGAACGGTCTTGCCGCCGCCGACCGTGCTTTCGAAATCAGAAGAGATTGCCGAAAGATGGTTGGTGAAGTTGAAGTTGGTGCCCGAGGAATCGGAGCGAACGACAACGGTGATGTCTTCGTCGGGAAGCTCGACGCCTTCATTGGCGGCCACGATCGCTTCGTCGTTCCACTTGGTGATCTCGCCGAGGAAGATCTTCGGGTAGACGTCGCGCGGCAGCTTCAGTTCGGAAACGCCTTCGAGATTATAGGCGAGAACAACTTCACCGGCCGTCATCGGCAGGAGAACAACGCCGCCGTCGATCTTGGCGATTTCTTCGTCATTCATGGCAGCGTCGGAGGCTGCGAAGTCGACAACGCGGTTGGTGAAGTCTTCGATACCGCCGCCGGAGCCCTTGGCCTGGTAGTTGACTTCAATGCCGGTCTTCTGGCCAAAATCCTTAAACCAGGCCGAATAGAGCGGGAAGGGGAAGGAGGCGCCCGAGCCGGTCAGCGACGTGTCGGCGGCGTGAGCGAAAGTGCCGGAGACGGCCATGGCGACGGCAACGGCAGCAACCTTAGCGCCCTTGGAAAAATTTCCGATTTTCATCAGATAGCCCTTTTGAGGTTTGGTTGAAAACGGGAGTGCTATAACAATGAAAGTCTCGCAAGCATATATTGTTGTAAAAATTTCATAATTCCCGAAATTTACCGGTGCGCTGTTATTTAATATTCAAATAACTGTCATAAAACTGTCATAAAAGGGCGAGGCACGAATTTATTCTGTGTTTGCCTCTCACCTGGACTGTGCTTGACGCTTGGCGGCATGGCCGGCTTGGGCAAAATCTGGCAAGGCCGGGGTGTAGGGTTCGCCGGCCTTTGGTGCCGGTCGTACTTCAATGATGCGAAAACCATTTCGGGACGTTCGGCACATCATTGGGTACGTTCAGGCGATACACGGCCTCCTTTTCCCCTTAATCAGAACATCGATCCGTCCGGGTTAGCGAAACGTGTCGCTTCCGGAAAATCCATCGCTGCAAGGCAGTGGCTCATGCGTACGTGCTCAAAGCAAGTTTGCATGATGCGCCACGTCCTTAAATGTTAGCGAATGCTATCGAATCTGCTTGTATTTCTGAGCGCTTAATGTCATCTCGCTAAATCAGGAATCAGCTTATTAGCTTTATTGGGGGGCTACATGACATTGTCGAGAAAGAACCTGCGCGGCGGGCGCATGACCAAGGTCGCGGGTAACGCAGCCAGCTACGCGCCGCGCGCAACCGCATCGGTGATAGCGCTCAGCATGCTGGCGCTTTCGTCAGGCGCAGCTTATTTTGGCACGGAGGCTTCGACTGCATTTGCGGCGAATGAGTGTGGCCCGGCGGGCGGTGCTAATGCGACAATTAATTGTACCGGCAACAAGCCAAACGGTATCACCTACAATAATCTGCAGGGCGCGACCGTTAATCTTAATTCCTCCAGTATGAACATCGGCGGCGGCGCGTTCAATTTTGGTGGTACAGGGATAACGCTCGCCTCGACCGGCGGCAATGCGCTGATCCTGAATGCCAACAGCTATGACACCATATATGGCCCTGTGAGAGTAAGCGGGGACGGAACGGTCGCCGCCAACTTTAGTGGTGGTGAGATAACCGACTCACTCTACGGAGGGGGCAGGATCGCGGTTACGCTTACGGCAGGCGGTGCTGCTGATTATAGTGGCGCGGTGACGCTTGACGGTACAACCGTCGATCTCGGCAACTTTCTGTCCTCCGGCGTCACTGCTGTCGGCATTGATGGCAATGCCGACGGTTCGGCCATGGAGGCCGTTATCACAGGCGGCTCTAGCATTGATCTTCAGAGCAACAATTCCTTTGGCGTGAGGTTGAGAGGCAGTGGGTCCGGAAATACCGGGACTGTTCTCGTGGACGGGAACAGCAGCATTGATGCCTATTTCAATTTGTCGGTTAACAGCACGGTAACGGCTATCAGCGTCGAAACTTCCGGCGCTTCGAGCATGGGTTATGTGTCCTTGTCCGGCGATTCTGATATCAGCGCATCCGCTACCAATTCGGGCTTGAGTTCGCTGTCGAGGGGCGTCTTTAATAGGGCCGGTGACGGCGGCGTCAATACCATTGTCGACGACGCAACACTTTCGTCTACCGCGACATCTCTGTTGACCTCGACGGCTCTTGGAATTGACAACCAGAGCACTGGCGGAACGGCTGAAGCCAGCGTGAAGGGCGCGGGTTCTGTTTCCGCGACGGCCAACAGTTTGGTATCGATTGGCACGGACCAGGCTTCCGCAACGGCGATCCGGAACGTTTCCGATACCCAGAATGCGACCGTCTTTGTCGCCGAAGACGGAACCGTGACTTCCGAGGCCACGATTACCTTTGGCAACGCGGTCGCCACCGGCGTCTTCAACACTGCCGGCCTCAATGCGGCTGTTGTTCTGGAAGAAGGCGCAATTACCGCGACGGCAAGCGCGACCGATCTGGGTGCCGCCACAGTCTCCGGTGTCATCAATACCGGCGGCCCTGAGGCAACGACTGTTCTGGACGAAAGCGGGATTACCGCGACGGCAAGTGGAACCGGCGTTGTGCAAGCCACAGCGGTTGACAACACCGCTACCACGGGACGCGCCGGCGTCGGTGCTGATGCCGGCACGATTATGGCCTCCGCCACCAGCACCAGCAGCTATGCGGTCTCAACCGCCATCGAAAACCGGGCCGAAACCGAAGCGCGGATCCGCATTCGCGGCGGCAGCGTCATCACCAGCAGGGCGACGGGCGCGGCGAGCGCCGGTCTTGGCGGGTTTGCGGCCAGTTCGACCGGCGTGCTCAACGCTTCGACGGCGGGCGATGCCTCCACCGTCATCGACGAGATGTCGAGCGTTGCCGCCGGGGCGTTCAGCACCTCGCAGAACACCAACGCTCTTGCGGTCAACACCTTCACGTCGCTTGGAGAGGCGCGCACCGCGCTGGACAACGGATCGACTGCGGTTGCCCTGGCTGAAAGCGAGCTTGATGCCACGGCGCTTGCGGTTCGCAACTTTTCCTACGATGGCGCTGGCCGGGTCGAACTTGACAATGGCAGCACGATCACTGCCACGGCGGACAGCGTTGCCGGCAGCGCCACGGCGACCGGGATCATGGCCGTCGCGGTCGGCGACGACGCCATTGTTCGCCTGCTGGGTGCAAGCAAGGTTTCCGTCGACGTCAGCGGCAGCGATGTTTACGCCTATGGCATCATGAACACCCTGAGCGGGGCCGGCACGGCCGGTGTTGAAATCGATGCGGGCAGCGTGGTCGATGTCGGAACCGTCGATGAGGCGGGAACGATCGCCTACGTGACCGGCGTCAGCAACGCTGCCAAGGACCCGCTTGGCGCGGCTTACGCTTCGATCAAGGGTCTGGTTTCGGGTACGGCTGAGGCCTCAGGCGCTTCCGAAGTCTTTGGCGTCGTCAACGCTGCCGCGGGCGGCGAGGCCGTGATCGAACTTTCGGAATCGGCAGAAGTGACCGCGGAAGGCACGAGCGAGAATGACATCGCCACGGCAGTCGCGATAGAAAACACCAACACCGCCGGCCTGGCCAAGGGCGTGGTCGCGGGCGCCGGCAGGGTCACCGCTTATGCCGAGGGCTCGCTTGATACCAATGCGACCGGGTTCAGCAATGTCTCGGGTTCCGGCTTTGCGGGCCTTGCCCTTGCTGAGGCGGGCAGCGTCAGTGCAACCGCGATCAGCGGTACGGCATCTGCCGAGGCAAGGGCACTCAACAACTTTGCCAATGACGGCGACGCTTTTGTCGAACTGCTCGATGCCAGCCTCGCTTCGGCCGAGGCCAAGGGCCAAATTGCCACGGCGCGCACCGTGGCCAACGAAGTGCATGGCGCTGGCGAAGCCTTTCTTGATCTTGGTGTCGGCAGCACGCTGCTTGCAAAGGCAACGGCAAGCGATGAGGCGAGAGCGGTGGCTGCGACCAACTTCGCCCACAGCGCCGGCGGCTCGGCAACCGCCATGCTGGGCGGCCTGATTTCCGTCGGCGCCGACGGCACCGGTGATGTTATTGCCGGCGGCGTCTGGAACAGTTCCCGCTTCGGCGACGCCGACATGATCGTGTTGGGGACGGGCGACGTCAAGGTCGGTATTATCGGAGCTCTCGATGCCTCTGCCACCGGGCTGCGCAACATGACCGAAGAGGGCAGGGCGCAACTGCTCGTGGAGGAGGGCGCTTCGATCAGTGCGATCTCCGCTGCGCGTTTCTATTCGGCAGCGAGCGGCATGGAAAACGTTGCCACGGGCGATGGACGTGCCCACTCCATCCTCGGCGGTCTCGCTTCGGCTATGGCAGCCAGCTTCAGCGACGATGCGGACGCAACCGGCCTCAGCACTGATACCTACGGTGCTGGCGATGCTGTCACAGACCTTAGGTCAACGGCTTCGGTCAATACGACGGTGGGGGCAGACAATGGACGTGCAAGCTCGATCGGGGTGGCCAGCACCGCCCTTGGCACTGGCAATGCCTACACCACATCCGAAGCCGGCTCCTATATCCAGACGATCGCAGAAGGCGGTACTGATGCCGCAGCCATCGGCCTCGGCGCGATCTCGCAAGGCGGCAATGCGACCCTCGTGACCGCGGGCGATATCGTGCTCGATGCAACCGCATCCGGGGAGGTCTTCGCGGCCGCAGCTCTCGCTCGGGTCAACAATGGCGGCAAGGCCAACCTGACGATGAACGGCGGTTCGATAACCGCGACCGCTTCGGCTTCCGGCGCGGCTGTCGGCCTCGGAAGCTACACCAGCGGGGCGGGCGCAACCTACGCCGTCAACGCGCTTGGCGGTTCGGTGGCGGCCGATATCGGCATCAAGACCGAGTCCGAAGCCGGCCAGACCGGCACGGTGGTGATCGGCTCCGATGCCGCGATCACGGCTTCCGGCGGTCATGACGGCATGGCGCTTGTCGATCTGGACGGCGAGGTCACCGTGACCACGACCGGTACGGTTGTCGGCACGGCCTGGCTTGGTGCTGGCGATGACAGCTTCAACCTTGCCGGCGGTTCCTGGACCGGCGATATCCAGGGCGAAGACGGCAATGATGCCTTCAACTGGACCGGCGGCGCGCTCAACAGCGGCTTCTACGGTGGCGCCGGCAACGATACGGCCTATCTCGGCGGCGGCGCGGTCTATGACGGCACCGAGGTGTTTGATGGCGGCGCCGGCGTCGATGCGCTGACCTTTAACGGCGTTTCGGCGACGACGGCGGGTTCGCTGATCGCCAACTGGGAGAGCTTCAGCCTCGACAACACCATGCTGACGCTGACCGGCGGGGCGATCACCGTCGGTTCGACCGCGGACGCATCGCAGGGGATCTACCTCAATAATTCCACGCTCCAGGTCAATGAGAGCACAGCCTTTAACGGCAACATGTTCCTGAATCCCGGCTCGACGCTGTCGTCGGTTAACGGGGCTACGGGCGATGCCATGACGGTGACGGGCAACCTCACCGGCGGCGGTACGCTGGCGATCGATGTCGATCTTGCCAATGCGGTCGGCGATTCGCTCACGGTCAATGGCGCCAATCTCGGCGGCGTCACCACGCTGTCGCTGAACGAGCTGTCGACGGGCTATGCCTCGGGCAAGGCAATCGAGATCATCACGCTTGACGGCGGCGAGCAGGGCAACTTCGTGCTGCCCGGCTACAATGTCTCGGGTGCCTATGCCTACGCGCTGTCCGAGGTCGGCAATCAGTACTTCCTGACCGGCGATTTCTCCAACGCCACGCCGGTCTACGAGGTTCTGCCCGAGCTGATGCTCACGCTGAACCGGCCCGACTCGCTGCAGGATCGCGTCGGCGAGCGCTACTGGAACCTCGGGGACGTGTCCGATCCGGGCTATGTCTGGGCCGATTTCACCGGCGGTCGCGAGCATTACGACGGCACCGAAGGCACGCTGAACGCCTCCTACAATGCCGATATCTACCGGCTTCGCATGGGCGTCGACGCGCAGTTCGGCGAGACGGAAAGCGGCTTCGCAGTGGGCGGCCTGGTGTTCCAGTACGCCAACGCATCGGCCGATGTCAGCTCCCGCGTCGGCGGCGGCGATGTCGTCAGCCAGCTCTTCGGCATGGGCGCCACGATGACCTGGTACGGCAATAACGGCTTCTATGTCGACGGTCAGGCCTTCGGCAATGTCATCAACAATGAAATCACGATCGCCGGCACGCCGACGCTCGGCATGCAGCAGTCCTACGGCTATTCGCTGTCGGCTGAGACCGGTTACCGCTTCGATGTGGCGCCGGGCTGGGCGCTGACCCCGCAGGCGCAGCTCACCTGGGGCTCAGTCAACTTCGATGATTTCACCGGCGTCTACAATGAAGACGTATCGCTGGTGAACGGCGACAGCCTTGCCGCGCGCATGGGTCTGCAGACCGATTACCGCACCGACTGGACCACCGCTACGGGTGAAGCCCGCAGCGCGTCGTTCCACGGCATCGCCAATGTGTATTACGACTTCACTAACGACCCGAGCGAGGTCCGGGTCTCGGGCGTCAACATGTCGACCGACGATGGCGACTGGACCGGCGAGATCGGCATTGGCGGCAGCTATACCTGGCTGAACGGCAAGCTCGGCATCAATGGCGACGTAACGGCCTCGACCGGGCTGGAAAACTTCGGCGACAGCTACGGCCTCACCGGCAAGGTCCGCTTCCAGATGCAGTGGTAAGCAGCCGACCGTTACCAAAACAAAACCCCCGGAACCGCGCGGTTCCGGGGGTTTTTCGTTTTTCTCGATGAGAAACTTTCACGCCGGCTCAGTTGTCGTCCATGCAGCCGAACATGTCGAAGCCGAGAATGCTGTCGTCGCACTCGGGCGGGCCGGGTTTACACGACAGCGTCGGGCAGGCATTGGTGTCCTTGGTCGGGACAACGCGCTGGACCGCATGGCCCTGTTCCGCGAAGCAGATGGTGGGGCTGTCGACATAGCGGTCATAGAGGATACGGCCATTGCCGTTCGGCGAGGGATAGCGCAGGATTGCGGCTCCCTGCTGGCGCAGGATAGACTGAACCTGATTGCAGGTCATGTCCTGAATGTCGTATCGGTTGATCGGCTCCTGCGCGCCCGCCGCCCCGACTGAGGCCAGAACCATGCCGGCCGCGATGAAAGTTTTCATGTTCTCCAAACCCGCAAGGGCCTCCCTGATTGTCTTGATAACCCGCATCTAGAGGAATTGTTTCATCATGGTACAACTTAAAATGGACGATTCAATTATTATCGATGTCCTGAAATCCGTGCGCCGCATCGCCCTCGTCGGCGCGTCCCCCAAACCGGAACGCCCAAGCCATCGGGTGATGGGGTTTTTGATGTCGAAGGGCTATGAGGTCGTGCCGGTCAATCCGGGACTGGCGGGCAAGACGATCCATGGCCAGCCCGTCTATGGCAGCCTCGCGGATATTCCGGGTGCCATCGACATGGTTGATATCTTCCGCGCCTCGGCTTTCGTCCGCGGCGTTGTGGATGAGGCGCTGACGCTCTCGCCGCTGCCGCGCGTGATCTGGATGCAGCTCGATATCCGTGACGATGCCGCTGCCGAGCGGGCGCGCGCCCGTGGCCTCACCGTGATCATGGATCGATGCCCGGCGATCGAATATCCGCGCCTGATCGGCGCCTGAGGATCAGCCCTCCGCGCGCAACATGTCCGGTTCCGCGCGCATCTCGTTCAGCAAGGCTTCGTTTTCGCAATAATCGCGGAAGTTTTCGGCAGCGATGTTGCTGGCGAGATCGGCGCGGCAGCGCTCCTTGTCGCGGCAGCCGGCGCAATTGGCTTCCATGCCGTAATAGAGGCGGCGATATTGGAACTCCGCCTCGACCGGGTCTATGTTGAGCGCCTTCATCATCTCGGTCATTTCCGCAGCGTCACGCGGCTCGGCGAAGGCGAATTGCGCCGTGGAGATCGCCGGGAAGATCGGATTTGCGCGATGCCGCCGGTGCGCGCCACGATCGGTTCCCGCAAGGCCTTCAATCAAAAAATCCATTGCTGTTCTCCGCGTTGTCGACAGCGATACTGACACCTGTATAAAAGACAGCATTGATCCCGATCAAAAAGCCGGAGGGGTGCTTTCGGCCGGGGCACAACACAGGGAAGGAACTGATCATGGAAAACCGCGAACCGGGATTTTCGACGCTTTCGATCCATGCGGGCGCGGCGCCCGACAGCGCAACGAATGCGCGGGCGACGCCGATCTACCAGACGACCTCGTTCGTCTTCAATGATTCCGATCACGCCGCAGCGCTCTTCGGGCTCCGGGAATTCGGCAATATCTATACCCGCATCATGAACCCGACCACGGCGGTGCTGGAAGAGCGCGTGGCAGCGCTTGAAGGCGGTTCGGCCGCGCTTGCGGTGGCCTCGGGCCACGCCGCCCAGCTCCTGACCTTCCACATGCTGATGCAGCCCGGCGACAATTTCGTCGCGGCGCGTCGTCTCTATGGCGGCTCGATCAACCAGTTCGGCCATTCCTTCGAGAATTTCGGCTGGCAGGTGCGCTGGGCTGATTCCGGCGATCTCGACAGCTTCGCATCCCAGATCGACGATCGCACCAAGGCGATCTTCATCGAAAGCCTCGCCAATCCGGGCGGCACCTTTGTCGATATCGAGGCGATTGCCAAGGTTGCGCACGACCATGGCCTGCCGCTGATCGTCGACAATACCATGGCGACGCCCTATCTCGTGCGCCCGCTCGCCCATGGCGCCGATATCGTCGTGCACTCGCTGACCAAGTTCCTCGGCGGCCACGGCAATTCCATGGGCGGCATTCTGGTCGATGGCGGCACGTTCGACTGGTCGAAATCCGGCAAGTATCCGATGCTGTCGGAGCCGCGCAGCGAATATGGCGGGCTGGTGATCCACGAAGCCTTCGGCAACCTTGCCTTCGCGCTTGGCGCCCGGGTGCTGAGCCTGCGCGACCTCGGTCCCGCGATCTCGCCGTTCAACGCCTTCATGATCGCGACCGGCATCGAGACCCTGCCGCTGCGCATGCAGCGCCATTGCGACAATGCGCTCGCCGTCGCCAAATGGCTGAAGCAGTCGGACAAGGTGTCCTGGGTCAGCTATTGCGGGCTGGAGGACGATCCCAATCACGAACTTCAGCAGCGTTACGCGCCGAAGGGGGCGGGGGCGGTCTTCACCTTTGGGCTGAAGGGCGGCTACGAGGCCGGCAAGACATTCGTCGGCGGGCTCGAACTGTTCTCGCATCTGGCCAATATCGGCGACACCAAATCACTGGTTATCCACCCTGCATCCACAACCCATGCACAGCTTACGCCGGAGCAGCAGGTTGCCGCCGGCGCGGGTCCGGATGTGGTGCGCCTGTCGATCGGCATCGAGGACGTCAATGATATCATGGCCGATCTTGAGCAGGCTCTGAGCAAGATCTGAGTCGATTGCGTAACGGGCGGCGCTGAGCCGCCGCCCGTTGCGAGGCCCGAATGTGAAAGAGGCCTGCCGCCGCTAAACGGCGAGAGCGACCTCACGATCGGTTGATTGTGCGGGATGGGGCGTGGGGCCGTCATAGAAGACGATCCGATTGCGTCCGTCGCCCTTGGCCTGGTAGAGCGCGCGGTCGGCCTCGGTCAGCATGGATTCGATATTGCCGATGCGGCCGCGCATCAGCGTGACGCCGATGCTGACGGTCATCTTCAACTCCTGGCCATCCTCGTGAAACGTGGTGGCTTCCAGCGTCGATCTGATCCGCTCCGCGATCTGGCCGGCGGTGTTTCGATCGGTCACCCGCGTGAAGATCGCGAACTCCTCCCCACCCGTCCGGCCGAATATGTCCCTTTCACGCAGGCATTGGCGCACCACGTGCGTGAAGTTTACCAGGGCCCTGTCGCCCGCATTGTGGCCGTATACGTCGTTGATGCTCTTGAAATCATCGAGATCGAGAGAGAAAAACGCGAACTGGTCCGTCTTGGCGGAGCGCTGGGACATCTTCTCGATTTCATCGACGACGCCGCGCCGGTTCAAGACGCTGGTGAGCGGATCGCTGAAGGCGAGGCCGCGCAGGTCGCTTTCCAGCTTTTCGACCGTCAGCCAGACCGCGAGGAACCCCTTGAGCGAGAACAGGACAAATCCGGTTATGAGCGCGATCGACGTGGTGGCGCTACCAAGCGAGGGCGCTGTCTGCTGCAGGTTGTAGGCGCTGAGCAGCGCAAGGCAGATGAGGGCCTCGACGACGAAGATCGCCATCAGCGACTGGCGAAACGGCCCCTTGAGCGCGTGCAGGTTCCTCGCCATGAAATAGAAGCCGTAAATCGCGACCGCGAAGGCCGCGATGTAGAAACTGGCGACATTGGCAACGCTATCAAATCCCGCAATTCTGCTGACGACAACGGCGGCGAACCAGAGCCCGACGATCACCGAGGTGAAGGCCGCGGGCCGGTCTTCCCCGCAAAGGCTGAGAAGCCCCGCAGTCGAAAGCGCGCGGGCGCCGATGAGGCCTGTGAACGCTATCATTCCGATCAGACGCAACTCGTCGCGGCCGGCCACCGTCAGGAGGGCGAGGCCGATCCCCTGGGCGAGCAGAGCGAATACCCAGTAAAGCACATATACGCGAGTCCGATTCCGCAGCCAGAGAGGAAGCAGAAAGGCGGCCAGAAGCAAGCTGTCCGCTGACCAGGCTATGACTGCGGTCAGGTTATAGGGCAAATCGAAATCCCGAATATCTGCAATGCGGGCCCTGAGCATAACGAGGGTGCAACCCATCCTCCAGATACGCCCCGACCCATTTTTGGTGCTAAACGATTTAATACGTGAGTTTGTGAAGTTTTACACAATTGAAACGGGAACAAAAGAACCTTCTTCGCCGGAAATCGTCTCGCGCCAGACGCAAACCATCTCTTGAAGTGACAAGGTGTGGCACTCTATGTAGGGGAAGACGAAAAGATTCGAATGAGACCGGCGACGATCAGCGCCCGAAGGAAAGCCATGACAAATCCCGTAGACACCGCGATGGCCCTCGTACCCATGGTCGTGGAGCAGACCAATCGCGGCGAACGATCCTATGACATCTATTCGCGCCTCTTGAAGGAGCGGATCATCTTCCTCACCGGCCCGGTCGAGGACCATCTGGCGTCGCTCATCTGCGCGCAGCTTCTGTTCCTCGAAGCAGAGAACCCGAAGAAGGAAATCGCGCTTTACATCAACTCGCCGGGCGGCGTGGTCACGGCTGGCATGGCGATCTACGACACCATGCAGTTCATCCGTCCGGCCGTGTCGACGCTTTGCATCGGTCAGGCCGCGTCCATGGGCTCGCTGCTGCTGGCCGCCGGCGAAAAGGGCATGCGCTTTGCCACGCCGAATGCGCGCATCATGGTTCATCAGCCCTCTGGCGGTTTTCAGGGCCAGGCGTCCGACATCGAGCGCCATGCCCGCGACATCATCAAGATGAAGCGCAAGCTCAACGAGGTTTATGTCCGCCACTGCGGAAAGACCTACGAGGAAGTTGAAACCACGCTCGATCGTGACCATTTCATGGATGCCGGCGAGGCGCAGGACTGGGGTCTGATCGACAAGGTCATGACCTCGCGCAGCGAAATCGAAGGCGCGAACTGAGCATCGGCGCCGTTCGATCGATATTTTCGGACGGATGGCCGCCTTTGGCGGGCCGGGCGATGTCGCACAGTTGCAATCGCGATATGCAAATCGCGCCGGTCGACGCTTTTGGGGTTTTATCCGCCGTTGAAGCCGTTAATAGTATGGCAAACCGAAGCTGTTACGACAACGTAGTGCGTAACAGGGTCGGGCTTGACGGCATGGCCTGGAAGCGGGCATGACCCGTCGTGTTGTTGCCCTTTTGTTTTGCGAGCGTTCTTCAGGGCGGCAGAAAGCGAATATGATAGTGGCCGTTCAAGGCGGGCGGCTTACTGGAAGGAAGTGATAATGAGCAAAGTCGGCGGTAACAATGGCGGTGACTCGAAGAACACGCTCTATTGTTCCTTTTGCGGAAAGAGTCAGCACGAAGTCCGTAAGCTGATCGCTGGCCCGACGGTTTTCATCTGCGATGAATGCGTCGAGCTTTGCATGGACATCATCCGCGAGGAAAACAAGACCTCGATGGTGAAGTCCAGCGATGGCGTGCCCACGCCGCAGGAGATCATGGAGGTTCTGGACGAGTATGTCATCGGACAGGGCCATGCCAAGCGCATTCTGTCGGTGGCGGTTCACAACCACTACAAGCGGCTCGCGCACGCCTCCAAGGGCGGCGGCGAGATCGAGCTTTCGAAGTCCAACATCCTGCTGGTCGGCCCAACCGGCTGCGGCAAGACCTATCTTGCCCAGACGCTCGCCCGCATCATCGACGTACCGTTCACCATGGCCGATGCGACGACGCTGACGGAGGCGGGCTATGTCGGTGAGGATGTCGAGAACATCATCCTGAAACTGCTGCAGTCTGCCGATTACAATGTCGAGCGCGCCCAGCGCGGCATCGTCTATATCGACGAGGTCGACAAGATTTCGCGCAAGTCCGACAACCCGTCGATTACGCGCGATGTGTCGGGCGAGGGCGTTCAGCAGGCGTTATTGAAGATCATGGAGGGCACGGTTGCCTCCGTGCCGCCGCAGGGCGGGCGCAAGCATCCGCAGCAGGAATTCCTGCAGGTCGACACCACCAACATCCTGTTCCTGTGCGGCGGCGCGTTCGCTGGCCTCGACAAGGTGATCTCGGCGCGCGGCGAGCGCACCTCGATCGGCTTCGGCGCCTCGGTGAAGGCTGCCGACGACCGTCGCGTTGGCGATGTGTTGCGCGAGCTGGAGCCGGAAGACCTGGTCAAGTTCGGGCTGATACCCGAATTCATCGGCCGTCTGCCGGTGATCGCGACGCTGGAAGACCTCGATGAGGCGGCGCTGATGCAGATTCTGACCGAGCCGAAGAATGCTCTGGTCAAGCAGTATCAGCGGCTGTTCGAAATGGAGGATGTCGAACTGACATTCCACGAGGATGCGCTGCTCGCCATTGCGCGCCGCGCGATCGAACGCAAGACCGGCGCCCGCGGCCTGCGCTCGATCATGGAGAAGATCCTGCTCGACACGATGTTCGAACTGCCTGCCATGAAGGGCGTTCGCGAAGTCGTGATCTCGGACGAGGTGGTGGAAGGGACGGCGCAGCCGCTCTACATCTACGAGAATCGCTCGGGCGACAAGGCCAATGCCTCGGCCTGAGGCGGGCGCTTTTTGACTATATCTGTCGCGGGCAGGGCGGTTTCATCGTCCTGCCCGCGTCGTTTCGGGGCGCATCCGGCACGAAACGGCGCGGATTGCCGGTTTGTTCCGCCGAATTCGCGGTACAGCTTGAAATCGATCTTTCAAAGCGCCACTTGTTCCGCAACAATCGAGAAGAAATCAACGGGTTGCTCCCAACAGCCCGTCAATACTGCCCGGTCTTCCGCCGGGCGGTCGGAAAGGAAAAAGACATGACGCAGAACGCGCCAGCAGCGGAAGCCGCCGCTTTCCCCGTGTTGCCCTTGCGTGACATCGTGGTTTTCCCCCACATGATCGTTCCGCTGTTCGTCGGCCGCGAGAAATCCATTCGCGCGCTGGAAGAAGTGATGAACGCCGATCGCCAGATCATGCTCGTCACCCAGATCAATGCCGCCGACGACGATCCGGAACCCGATGCGCTCTATCGCATCGGCACCATCGCCAATGTCCTGCAATTGCTGAAACTGCCCGACGGAACCGTCAAGGTTCTGGTCGAAGGCAAGTCGCGTGCGCAGATCGACGATATCCGTCTGGAGAACGACTTCTACGAAGCCAATGCCAGCGTGCTGGCCGAGCCGGAAGAAGACGCGGTCGAGATCGAGGCGCTGTCGCGCTCGGTGGTGTCTGAGTTCGAGAACTATGTGAAGCTGAACAAGAAGGTTTCGCCCGAGGTTGTCGGCGCCGCCGGCCAGATCGAGGACTACTCGAAGCTTGCTGATACGGTGGCCTCGCATCTCGCGATCAAGCTGACCGAGAAGCAGGAAATGCTGGAAACCACCAGCGTCAAGAGCCGTCTGGAAAAGGCGCTCGGCTTCATGGAAGGCGAGATCTCGGTTCTTCAGGTCGAAAAGCGCATCCGCACCCGCGTCAAGCGGCAGATGGAGAAGACCCAGCGCGAGTATTATCTGAATGAGCAGATGAAGGCCATTCAGAAGGAACTCGGCGAGGGCGAGGACGGCCGCGACGAAATGGCCGAGCTCGAAGAGCGCATCAAGAAGACCAAGCTCTCCAAGGAAGCCCGTGAAAAGGCCGACGCGGAGATGAAGAAGCTGCGCAATATGAGCCCGATGTCGGCCGAATCGACCGTTGTCCGCAACTATCTCGACTGGCTGACGGGTCTGCCCTGGAACTCGAAGTCGAAGATCAAGCGTGATCTGAAGCACGCCGAGAAGGTGCTGGAGGAAGATCACTTCGGTCTGGAAAAGGTCAAGGAACGCGTGGTCGAGTATCTTGCCGTGCAGGCGCGCGCCAAGAAGCTCAAGGGCCCGATCCTGTGCCTCGTCGGTCCGCCCGGCGTGGGCAAGACCTCGCTCGCCCAGTCGATCGCCAAGGCGACCGGCCGCGAATATGTCCGCATGGCGCTTGGCGGCGTGCGTGACGAGGCCGAGATCCGTGGTCACCGCCGGACCTATATCGGTTCGATGCCCGGCAAGATCGTGCAGTCGATGAAGAAGGTCGGCAAGAGCAATCCGCTCTTCCTGCTCGACGAGATCGACAAGATGGGCGCCGATTTCCGCGGCGATCCGTCATCGGCCCTGCTTGAGGTGCTGGATCCGGAACAGAACGCGACGTTCATGGACCACTATCTCGAGGTCGAATATGATCTGTCGAATGTGATGTTCATCACCACGGCGAATACGCTCGATATTCCGGGCCCGCTGATGGACCGTATGGAGATCATCCGCATCGCCGGCTACACCGAGGACGAGAAGCTGGAAATCGCCAAGCGGCACCTTCTGCCGAAGGCGATCCGCGAGCATGCGTTGAAGCCCGAGGAGTTCTCGGTCGATGACGGCGCGCTGACCCGCACGATCCAGCAGTACACCCGCGAGGCGGGCGTGCGCAGCCTTGAGCGCGAACTGATGAAGCTCGCCCGCAAGGCCGTGACCGAAATCGTCAAGGGCGACAAGACCGAGGTTCACGTCACCGCCGACAATCTGCCCGACTATCTCGGCGTCCAGCGCTATCGCCACGGCGAGGCGGAAGGCGACGATCAGGTCGGCGTTGTTACCGGTCTGGCGTGGACGGAAGTCGGCGGCGAACTGCTGACGATCGAGGGCGTGATGATGCCCGGCAAGGGCCGCATGACGGTCACCGGCAACCTGCGCGACGTGATGAAGGAATCGATTTCGGCAGCGGCATCCTATGTCCGCTCGCGCGCCGTCGATTTCGGAATCAAGCCGCCTATGTTCGACAAGAACGACATTCACGTTCACGTTCCGGAAGGCGCCACGCCCAAGGACGGTCCGTCGGCGGGCGTCGCCATGGCGACAGCCATCGTCTCGGTCATGACCGGTATTCCGATCCACAAGAATGTCGCGATGACGGGCGAGATCACGCTGCGCGGTCGGGTTCTGCCGATCGGCGGTCTGAAGGAGAAGCTGCTTGCGGCGCTGCGCGCCGGCATCACCAAGGTGCTGATCCCGGAAGAGAACGCCAAGGACCTGCCGGACATTCCGGACAACGTCAAGAACGGTCTCGAAATCGTGCCGGTATCGCGCATGGGCGAGGTGCTTGAGCATGCGTTGCTGGAGATGCCGAAGCCCATCGAATGGGATCCGGAAGCCGATCCGGTCGCGATTTCGAGCGATGAATCGGAAGGCGACTCGGTCAAATCCGTGGCCCATTGAGGTCGAACAATTGCCACTTTTCACGGGCTCCTGTGGAAAAGGGGCGCAGGAGGCCGGTTTTCAACCGGCCTTTTGCGTGCAAAATGCCCCAAACCCCTTGCAATTCCCTGCCACGCAAGGCTTTTGAATTGCAGCGGGCTTTGGTGGAGTGTAACTAAACCCCTGAGACAAGACCTCGTTTCGAACCATTTGAGAAAGGGTGGAAACATGAACAAGAGTGAACTCGTAGCATCCGTAGCTGAAAAGGCCGGCCTGTCGAAGACCGACGCGGCTTCCGCTGTTGACGCTGTATTCGACGCCGTTCAGGGCGAACTGAAGAATGGCGGCGAAGTCCGTCTCGCCGGCTTCGGCGCCTTCACGGTATCCCACAGCGCCGCGCGCAAGGGCCGCAACCCGTCGACCGGCGCCGAAGTTGATATCCCGGCGCGCAACGTTCCGAAGTTCACGGCCGGCAAGGGCCTCAAGGAAGCTTGCAACTCCTGATCTCGCTGATTGGCGAAAAACCCGGAGCCTCGCGTTCCGGGTTTTTTTATGCCTATATAAGTTAGCGTAAACTTACATAAATCGGCGGCACTTCTTGCCGATTGAACCGGCCCGGTCTCGCTTGCTTGAAAATTTCGCGTTGCGCTTCATATCATGAGGTGATGCCGTTCATGACCCGGCTGCGGGCCTGGACGGGTAACGGGAAACGTTTTTCATGCTATGCTAAAATGTCATAGAGGATTTGCCGGTATCAGGACGAGCGCCCTTGAATAGCCACCTGAAGCCCAATGCGGAGGAGAAGCGCCTCGCGGCGCTGCGGAAGCTCGAGGTGATCGATACGCAGCCGGAGGCGGAGTTCGATGCGCTCGCCAAGGCGGCGGCACTGGTTTGCGGCACGCCGGTTTCGCTTATCTCGCTGATCGACAGGGATCGCCAGTGGTTCAAGGCCAATGTCGGTCTCGAAGGACTGGTCGAAACCGAGCGGCGCCTTTCGTTCTGCACCCACGCGATCGAGGGCGAGGGGCTTCTCGAAGTTGGCGATGCCCGCAAGGATGAGCGCTTTGCCGCGAATCCCTTCGTTACGGGAGATCCCGGAATCCGCTTTTACGCCGGCGTGCCGCTGAAGCTTTCTGGCGGCGAGAATGTCGGATCCCTCTGCGTTATCGATATGGAAGCGCGCAGCCTTTCGGATGAACAGCGGCAGATTCTGAGCCATCTTGCCGAAGCGACGGCCAGGGCGCTGGAGATGCGCCGGGCTTTCCTGCACGAAAATGAACTGCTGGCCGCCGCCGCCGAAACCCAGTCTATCCTGCAAAACAGCGAGGATGCGATCGTCACCATGGATATGGGCGGCCGGATCACGCAGTGGAACAGGGCCGCCGAGCGTATGTTCGGTTATGCGGCTGATGAGGCCCTGGGCGCTTCGGCCGGCATCATGTTCGGCGACGATACCGCCGCCTATGACCCGTATTCACGGCTGATGGAAGTCGGCAACGCCCGCACGATCCGCACGGAGCGCAGGCACAGGGATGGATCGACCATTCCGGTCTCCGTGTCGATCGGTCCGGTGGTTTCCGAGGACGGCGATATCGTCGGCGCCACCGAAATTATCCGCGATATTTCCGATATCCTGGCGACGCAGAACGAGCTTTCGCAGGCGGAGCAGCGGCTGCGCCGGCTCTATCGGGCCACGCCGGCCATGCTTCACGCGCTCGATCCCGACGGACGGCTCTTGAGCGTCAGCGACCGCTGGCTGGAGGAGATGGGTTATCTCCGGGAGGATGTGATCGGCCGGCCTCTCGCGAGCTTCATGCCGGAGCCCTCGGCACGACGCTTCCGCGCTGAACTGCAATCGGCGCTTGCGAGCGATGGACATTACGAGGATGTCGAGGCGCAGATGACCACCCGTTCCGGCGCGGTGATCGACGTACTGCTTTCGGCCGTGATCGAACGCGGCGGTTCAGGAGAGGTGCTGCGGTCAATCGGGATTGTCGAGAACGTTACCTATCGCCGGCAGATCGAAATGGCGCTGCGCGCCGAACGGCGCAGGCTCGGCCAGATCATCGCGGGCACCAACGCGGGCACATGGGAGTGGAACGTCGCCACCGGCGAGAATCGGGTGAATGAGGAATGGGCGGCCATGCTGGGCTACACGCTGAAGGAGCTCGCGCCGGTCACCATCGACGCCTTCCGCGACCGGATTCATCCCGATGACCGGCCGCTGCTCGACGCTCGGATTGACGCGCATTTCAGCGGGGAGACCGATAATTACGAAGCCGAGCTGCGCGTGCGCCACAAACAGGGGCACTGGGTATGGATCGCCACGCGCGGGCGCGTGCTTGCGCGCCTGAGCGATGGCCGCCCGGAGTGGATGTTTGGCATTCACGTCGACATCACGGTCCAGAAGCGCAGGGAAGAGGAACTCCGCCTGAGCAAGGAGCTTCTCGACCGTACGGGCCAAGTGGCTGGCGTTGGCGGCTGGGAACTGGACCTGCTCGAAGGCAGGTTGCGCTGGTCGAAAGAGACATGTCGGATTCACGACCTTGAACCGGGTTATGAACCCGAGCTTGAGACAGCGATTGATTTCTATGCGCCGGATTCGCGGCCAATCATCCTCGCAGCAGTTGAAAAGTGCATTGCGACAGGCGAGGGGTGGGACCTGGAGCTGCAGCTTGTTACCGCCAAGGGCCGTCTGCTCTGGGTCCGCGCCGTCGGCTCGGCAGAATTTGTGGACGGCAAGGCGGTGCGGCTGGTCGGCACGTTTCAGGATATCAGCGAGACGGTGGCCCAGCGCAAGGCGCTTGAAGACGTCAACCGGCTGTTTTCGGTGGCGACGGAAACCGGGCGGATCGGCATATGGGACGCCGACCTCGTTACCGGCAAGACCAACTACTCCGATATCTGGTGCGAACTGATCGGCTATACCCGCGAGGAAGTAACCGACAGCGGAACCGCCTGGCAATCCTTCATCCATCCCGACGATATGGAGCGCGCACTGGCGGCGGATGCCGCCCATGTTCGCGGCGAGGCGCCGATCTTCGAGGAACAGTTCCGCATGCGCCACAAGGATGGCCGATGGATATGGATACTCGACCGTGGGCTGGTCACCGAACGGGACGAGGACGGCCGGCCGCTGCGGATGATCGGCACTCATACCGATATCACCCGGCAGAAGGAGCAGGAGGCCGATCGGCTCCTGAACGCGGAGCGTATGGCGATCGCCGCCGAGAATGGCGGCATCGGCATATGGGAGATAGACCTCTCCACCAATGAGGCGAGCTGGGATGCCGGCATGTACCGCCTTTATGGTTTGCCGCCGGATACCGCTACGCCGCTCGCCGATCTCTGGCGGCGCTACACGCTTGAAGAGGATGTTGCCCGCCTGGTGGAGGCGGTCAGACGCGCCATCGATAATGACGATCAGTTGGACGAGGAATACCGGATAATCTGGGCGGATGGCTCGCTCCATCATCTGCGCGCTTCGGCGCGGCTGGTGCGCGGTGTTGACGGCGGACCGGATCGGTTCATCGGCGTCACATGGGAAGTCACCGAGGAACGGCAGCTCGGGCTTGAGCTTGCGGAGCAGCACGAACTGATGCGGGTCACGCTGGATTCGATCGGGGACGCGGTGATCACGGCGGATGCGGATGGCATGATCCGGTGGCTGAACCCGATCGCCGAGCGGATGACCGGATGGTCCGCCGCCGATGCGGAGGGCGAACCGTCGCATCACGTTTTCCGCGTGATCCGGGAAGACAGTCGCGAACCGGCAATGGATCCGATCCGCACCTGCCTGGAGTTGCGTCAGGTGGTCGGACTGTCGGAGGATACGGTTCTGATTTCACGCGACGGCCGGGAGTTCGCGATCGAGGATTCCTGCGCGCCGATCAGGAACGGCGACGGTGAGATCCTGGGGGCCGTACTGGTGTTTCACGATGTCAGCGAGCAAAGGCGTCTGGCGCGTGAGATGTCTTATCGCGCAAGCCATGATCAGCTCACCGGTCTTATCAACCGGTCGGAATTCGAGCGGCGAATGCACAAGACCCTCGAGGCGGCCCGCGCCGGCGGACCCGACTCGGCCCTGCTTTTCATCGACCTCGACCGGTTCAAGATCGTCAATGACAGTTGCGGCCATGCCGTGGGCGACGAGCTGCTGATCAAGATCAGCAGACTGATACAGGGCGTGATCCGCGCGAATGACGCGCTTGCGCGTCTTGGAGGCGACGAGTTCGCCGCGATCCTCGAAAACTGTCCCATCGATATCGCCCATGGCATTGCGCAGAAGATCTGCGATGCGGTTGCCGATTTCGTTCTGGTGCATGAAGGCAAGCATTACCGGATCGGCGCCAGTATCGGCCTTGCCGCGATCGACGCAGATGCGCCGAGCGTTGCGACGATCCTGCAGGAGGCGGATGCCGCCTGTTATGCGGCCAAGGAGGAAGGTCGCAACCGGGTCCACGTCTGGAGGGACTATGATGAGGCCGTAAAGTCGCTGGTCGGTCAGAGAAGCTGGGTCACGCGCATAGAGCAGGCGCTGGAGGAGGATGGTTTCGTGCTCTACGCCCAGAAGATCGTCCCCTTCGCCGGGACGGGTGGCAAGACCCATGTCGAACTTCTGTTGCGCATGATCGGCGACAACGGCGAGGTTATTCCGCCAAACGCGTTTCTGCCGGCCTCCGAGCGCTTCAATCTCGCGACCCGGATTGATCGCTGGGTGCTTGCCCATGCGCTGGAATGGATGGAGATGGCCGGCGCCGGACCGCAAAGCGTCGTGTCGGTGAATGTCTCGGGCCAGTCGGTCGGCGACCGCGGCTTCCACCGGTTTGCCCTGGAATTGCTTGATGCGGCAAGCGAGCCGGTGCGCCGCAGCCTGTGCCTGGAAATAACCGAGACGTCCGTGATCTCCAACATGGCCGAGGCCATGGAGTTCATTCGGGCGCTGCGCGAACGCGGCGTGATGATCGCGCTTGATGATTTCGGCGCCGGCTCCTCGTCTTTCAGCTATCTCAAAAGATTTTCCATCGATTTTCTCAAGATCGACGGCCAGTTTACCCAGGGGTTGCTGACCCATCCCGTCGACGAAGCGACGATCCGGTGCTTCGTCGAGATGGCCCGGGTGCTGCGCATCCAGACCGTCGCCGAATATGTCTCCGACGACAAGATCGCCGCGCGACTGAGGGATATGGGCGTCGATCTGGCGCAGGGCTATGCCTACCACCATCCGGAACCGGCGGCCGGGATCAAGCTATAAGCGCGCGCCGGGCTTCAGGATTGCGGCGTTGAAGCTCCTCGGGATCATCAGGGTAGACTGCGGGGTTATTGCATATGGTCTGGCAGCTTGCTCCCGATACTCTCTCCCGCTGGCGGGAGAGATGCCCCGAAAGGGGCAGTGAGGGTGGCGCGGCATTTCAAATTGCAAGCACGGTCGCGTTGATATTCCCCCCTCACTGTCGCTTTCGCGACATCTCTCCCCTCCGGGGCGCGAAGATTGGGGGGCTATGCGACAAAATCATGAGCGATAATCCTGCGGTAAGCAGGCAGTGTGTCAGGTCATGAAAACGCTTGACCGCGGCTGAATTTTGCTGCACTAGGTACCGTACCGTACGTTACCTATTGGAGAAAGAGAGCCGTTCCGTGGTCGAGGACAGCGACATCGATGCCCATTTTTCGCCCCGCCAGCAGGCGGTGCTCGAGCAGGCGCTGCGGCTTCTGGTCGAAGGCGGCGAGAAATCCGTGACGACGGCGGGTATCGCGCGCGCGGCAAGCTGCTCGAAGGAAAGCCTCTACAAGTGGTTCGGCGATCGTGACGGTCTGCTGGCGGCGATGGTCGCCTATCAGGCCAGCAAGGTGCGTACCTTTGAAAGCGCCGGCCATCGCCTTGATAGCGACGAACTCAAGCGGCATCTCCAGACATTCGGACAGGACCTGCTGGAAGTGCTTTCCGGCGATGTGTCGCTGGCGCTGAACCGGCTGGCGATCGGCCGCGTGACTCGGGATGGACAAAAGCTCGGCCGCATGCTTCTGGAGCGGGGCAGGGCACAGATCGACCAGCGCGCCCGCGCGCTGCTGGAAGACGGAAGACGCTCCGGTGTGCTGCTGTTCGACAATGGCGACGAGGCTTACCGCGTGCTCTACGGGCTGATCGTCGGCGATAGCCATGTGCGCCAGCTTCTGGGCGAGGCCGCCGACCGCGGCATGTTCCAGCGGCGCGCCGAGCGCGCTGTAGACCGTTTCTGGCTGCTTTATGCGGCCAAATGAATTGACGCCGCCTTGGGGCGGTTGATCAAAAGACAGGTTGTCAAGGGAAGGAAAGACAATGCGTGTTTACTACGATCAGGATGCTGATCTCAATCTCGTCAAGGGCCGCAAGGTCGCGATCATCGGTTATGGTTCGCAGGGCCGCGCCCATGCGCTGAACCTGAAGGACAGCGGCGCCGAAAACGTCGCCATCGCCCTTCGCAAGGGTTCCGCCACCGCCAAGAAGGCCGAAGCCGATGGCTTCGAGGTCAAGACCGTCGCCGAGGCTGCCGCCTGGGCCGACCTGATGATGATGGCGACGCCCGACGAGCTGCAGGCCGGCATCTACAACAGCGAGATCGCCCCCAACATCCGCGACGGCGCGGCGATCGCATTTGCCCACGGCCTCAACGTTCACTTCGGCCTGATCGAGCCCAAGAAGACCGTCGACGTCATCATGATCGCGCCGAAGGGCCCCGGCCACACCGTGCGCGGCGAATACCAGAAGGGCGGCGGCGTACCCTGCCTCGTTGCCGTTCACCAGGATGCGTCCGGCAACGCGCTTGACGTTGCGCTGTCCTACGCTTCCGGCGTTGGCGGCGGCCGTTCGGGCATCATCGAGACCACCTTCCAGGAAGAGTGCGAAACCGACCTGTTCGGCGAGCAGGTCGTTCTGTGCGGCGGTCTGGTCGAGCTCATCCGCGCCGGTTTCGAAACCCTGGTCGAGGGCGGCTACGCCCCGGAAATGGCCTATTTCGAGTGCCTGCACGAGGTGAAGCTGATTGTCGACCTGATCTATGAAGGCGGCATCGCCAACATGAACTACTCGATTTCCAACACGGCCGAGTGGGGCGAGTACGTCACCGGTCCGCGGATCATCACCGAAGAGACCAAGGCCGAGATGAAGCGCGTTCTGAAGGACATCCAGACCGGCCGCTTCACCAGCGAATGGATGCAGGAATGGCATTCGGGCGCCGCCCGCTTCAAGGCCACCCGCCGCGTCAACGATCACCACCAGATCGAGGAAGTCGGCGAAAAGCTGCGCGGCATGATGCCCTGGATCAAGAAGGGCGCGCTAGTGGACAAAGAGCGCAACTAAGTCTTTCGCTTGAGTGCGAATGAAGAAGCCGGAGGGCACCGCCCTCCGGCTTTTCGCGTTTTCAGGCCGTTCGGGCCTCGCTGAGGAAGCCGGCGACGGTGATCACCAGGAATATCACCATCGATAGCAGCGCGAGGAGGGCGCCGGCGACGGCCGGCGCTTCGCTGCCGCCGAGATTGGCGATCACGATGCCCGGGATCAGCAGGACGATCGACAGGATCGCCAGCGCTACCTGCCCGGTGGCAACCGGCCTGGAAGCGACCGCCGGATGGGTGTGGTAATAGAGCCCGTAGAGCGCCATCGAGACCCAGCCCAGCAGATTGAGATGCGCATGTGCCGGTGCAAGGCTGTGGTCGTGCGATGCGGCCATAACGATGCCCATCGTCATGCCCGTGACGCCCGCGAGCGCCGCGACCACGAAGCAGGAGGAGGCAAGGCGCTTCATGGCTGCGTTGCCGTTTCAGGCGGAAGAATGTGAATGCCGAATTGTTGCGCGGATTCCAGTATCCTTGGCATGTCCGGCGGCGCGATTTCCGGAAAAGTCTCGGACCCGGATGCAACCGGGTCGCCGACTGCGCGGAAGAAATCCTCATGCGGGCCGGCGGGGAGGTTGATGATGATCATCCGCGCCAGCGAAGAGCCGGTGTTTTGGAAGGCGTGGACGTCGCCAGGTCGCACATAGAGGAAATCGCCTTTTCGGCAGCGGCGCGCTTTTCCATTCAGGACAAATTCGACCTCGCCTTCCGTCACCAGGAAAGCTTCGCTGTCCTTCTGGTGATGCATCGGCGCGCCCGCGCCAGGCGCACTGAGACACTCGGCGACGGAAAACGTTCCGTCGGTGTCGCCGGCGCTGGCCCGGAAGGTGAGAAGGTTTCCGAGAAAGTGGACGGTGTCGGAGGGCGGTTTGTGGTTCAAGGTATCGTGTTGCATCTTTGTGCCTTTCTGTTTAATGATACGGTTGTACTGTAATGAGATGAGCGTCTCATAAAGGACTTGGAATGACGGGTCAAGAACAAAGTCGCGAGCGTATCAACCAGAAGAAGAGAACACGGGCCGAACTGCTGGAGGCCGCGAGAAGCCTTGCTGGCGAGGGGGTGACTATCACCATCCCGGAGGTTGCCGACCGGGCCAATATTTCGCGGGCCACGGCCTATCGTTACTTTTCGACGCCGGATGAGCTGCTGCAGGAAGTCGCGCTGGACGCCGTGGCGTTGGCGATCCGCATACCGGACGATCCCGCGCTCGACGTCACTGCCCGCCTCGAATCCGTCATCCGCCAGGTGCTGACGATGCTGGAGGAGAACGAGACGACCTTCCGTCAATTCCTCGCTGCCCGGATCGTCGAAAAAGGCGGGCGACGCGGGGCGCGCCGACTTGAGTGGCTCGGTGCGGCTCTGGCGCCCTTGTCGCGCACGATGCCGCGCCGGATGTACCTCAGGCTCATCAACGCGCTGGCATTGCTGACCGGCATGGAGACGATGGTGGTGATGAGGGATGTCTGCGGGCTGAAGCCGGACGAGAGCGAAGAGGTCATACTGTGGACCGCGCGCGCGATTCTCAATGCGGCACTCGCGGAGGCCGCGCGCCGTTGAGGCGGGCGTCCGACCGGCGTTTACGGCCTCCGGCTCTGTACCGGGCGAACCAGGCGGGGCTTGGCTGCCGCCGCGCGCTACACGCGGCTTATGACGCGCCGACGGCGTTACTCATCCCCGACCATGGTCGAAGATGCGGATCGGTGTTGACCTCCAAAACCTATAGGCTTCCATCCTTGGTGGCGTCTTTTTTGCAGCGGATAGGGGGAGGAATCGATGCATGTCTGTGGCTGCCAAAAATCTTGCCGGGATGATCCGGACACATGGAATCATACTCGGAACAGAGCGTTACGATGCCTGCCTGCGGTTCTATCGCGACGTTCTTGAACTGCTCGTCTGGTTCGAGAAGGAGCGGTTGTGCTGTCTGCATTTCGGCGACGGATACCTGATGATCGAAACCGGCGGGTTTGCCCGCGACACGCGCAAGCCCAACACCGAAAACCCGACCATGTTGCGCTTCAACGTCGAGGACGTTGAAGCGGCAGCAGATGTACTCGAAGCGCGTGGCATTGCCGTCGAGCGCAAGTCGTTCGATTGGGGCGTTGTCGCGACCTTCATTGATCCGGACGGCAATGCCTGCGAACTCAAGGACGCGGGGGATCCCTTTTTCTCGCGCCCGGAAATGTAAAGCCGCGGCATTGTGGCCGGGATCCTGACCGCGCGGCAAACGATCATAAAGTTGCCGCATTGGAGCCGGATGAGACCGATAATTACGCGTTGGTTCGGTATCATGTCGTTTTATTGCCGAAAAATAGGTCAGCATTATTGACTTAAATCGCGTGCTGTGTTGATCTTCCCGGCACAAAAAAGACGTTTGAGGAAACCCCCATGCTTGACTGGGAAGCGATTTACGCCACACGCGCCAAACGGATGGGCGCCTCCGAAATCCGCGAACTGCTGAAGCTGCTCGACCAGCCGGACATCATTTCATTCGCCGGCGGCATTCCCGATCCCGCGCTGTTTCCGGCGGCCGATTTTCAAAAGGCCTATTCCGATATTCTCGGCAGTTCGGAGGCCGGGCAGGCGCTGCAGTATTCCGTCAGCGAAGGCTATCCGCGCCTGCGCGAATGGATCGTGCAGCGCATGAACGCGCGCGGCATCAACGCCGATATCGGTAATATTTTCATCACCTCCGGCTCGCAGCAAGCGCTCGATTATCTCGGCAAGCTGATGCTGTCGCCGGGCGATACCGCGCTGGTGCAGTGGCCGACCTATCTGGGCGCGCTGCAGGCCTTCAATGCTTATGAGCCGCGCTATGACAGGCTCGACCTTTCGCGCAACACCGCGCCGGAAGATTATGCGAAGGCGGCGAGCGAGGCCGGAAGCCGGGTAAAATTCGCCTATCTCTCGGCCGATTTCGCCAACCCGACCGGCGAATGCCTGACGCCGATGGAGCGCGAGAAGCTGCTCGATCTTGCCGATGCGCTGGATATCGCTGTGATCGAGGACGCCGCCTATCGCGCGCTGCGCTTTGACGGCGAGCGACAGCAGACGCTGCTTGCGATGGATTGCGCGCGCTCCGGCGGCATCGAGAACACGCGCACGCTCTATTGCGGCAGCTTCTCGAAGACGCTGTCGCCGGGCCTGCGCGTTGGTTGGGTCTGCGCGGCACGGCCGGTCATCCGCCGGCTGGTGCTGGCAAAGCAGGCCGCCGACCTGCACTCGCCGACGATCAACCAGATGGCCGTCGCGCGCGTTGCCGAGGCCGGTTTCGACGCCCAGGCCGAAAAGATCATCGCCGTCTATCGCGAGCGTCGCGACGCCATGCTGGATGCGCTCGCCAGGCATATGCCCGATGGCGTGAGCTGGACCAAGCCGCAGGGCGGCATGTTCGTCTGGGTGACGCTGCCGGAGCATATCGACAGCGCCGCTCTGCTGAAGGAATCGCTCAAGGAGGCCAAGGTGGCCTTCGTGCCCGGCAATGCGTTCTACGCGGACGGCAGCGGCAAGAACCATCTGCGCCTGTCGTTCTCCTGCTCGGCGCCCGCGGCGATCGACGAGGGCATGCGCCGGCTCGGCGCGCTGATCGGTAGCGAACTCGCAGCCGCCGCCTGACAAGGGCAGCGGAAAAAAAATCAGACAGAAAGAGGCCCGGCGTTCGACGTCGGGCCTCTTTTCGTCGACAACCTTTCCCCATTCTCGGCGTCATCCTCGGCCTTGTTGTACGGCCTTGATACATACCTGACAGATGTTCGGAGACATGCCTGACACTTCTC